>NZ_JAUFPM010000016.1:0-34352 GCF_030409265.1 Halomonas sabkhae | reverse complement strand
ATGCGAGAGTAGGTCATCGTCAGGCACTTACATGAAAAATCCCCCGGGCCTTCCCGGGGGATTTTTTTATGTCAGGGTGTCAGGCGATGACCTGGCCTTACCATGCGAGCGTAGGGTGAGCGCCGCCCGGACAAGGCAGAGTCCGAACGCGGCACCGCTTGTCAGGCGCGAACGGGCGAGGTGGAAAGCCGCGCAGCGGCGTCCCGAGCCCGGGCTCAAGGCCACGCAGTGGCCGCCGAGGCGTCAGGCACTTACATAAGCGAAAGCCCCCAGCTCCGACGGAGTTGGGGGCTTTTGTTTGTGCCTGTACGATGACCTGGCCTTACCATGCGAGCGTAGGGTGAGCGCCGCCCGGACAAGGCACGGCCTTGTCAGGCGCGAACGGGCGAGGTGGAAAGCCGCGCAGCGGCGTCCCGAGCCCAGGCTCAAGGCCACGCAGTGGCCGCAGAGGCGTCAGGCATCTATCCCAGAAAATCCCCCGGGCCTTCCCGGGGGATTTTTTTATGTCAGGGTGTCAGGCGATGACCTGGCCTTACCATGCGAGCGTAGGGTGAGCGCCGCCCGGACAAGGCACGGCCTTGTCAGGCGCGAACGGGCGAGGTGGAAAGCCGCGTAGCGGCGTCCCGAGCCCGGGCTCAAGGCCACGCAGTGGCCGCGAGCGGATGGCCCTCCGACGTCAGGCCTCTATCCCAGCAGATCCCTCGGGCCTTCCCGGGGGATTTTTTTATGTCCGGGTGTCGGAGCGATCGACTGCCTGGGTGGACCTTGAAATGGTGGTGTAGCGATAAGGCGAATTTCAGGGAGGGGCCTGTTCCGATAGAATACGGGTTTTGCTTGGTTGGGGCTTGTGCATGACCATCGGAGATCTGATCCGTTTGCTGAGTGACGGCGAGTTTCACTCTGGTCAGCAACTGGGAGAGCGCCTGGGCGTGTCTCGAGCAGCGGTGTGGAAGCAGTTGCGCAAGCTGGAGTCGCTGGGCATTGCCATGGAAGCCGTCAAGGGGCAGGGCTATCGTCTGGCCGAGCCTCTCGAGCTGCTCGATGGCAGCGCCATCGTGGCGGGCTTGCCGCGCGAGGCTCGAGGCGGTGTTACCCGGCTCTTTGTCGAGGAAGTGCTGCCTTCGAGCAACCAGTTCATGCGTGAGCGCTTCGCGCAGGGAGCGGGTCACGGTGAGGTCTGCTTCGTCGAGCAACAGAGTGCCGGCAAGGGACGGCGTGGACGCACCTGGGTGACGCCCTGGGGGCGCACGCTGATGCTTTCGGTGGGCTGGCGTTTCGAGTCGGGCATAGCGGCCATGGAGGGCTTGAGCCTGGCTGTCGGCGTTGCCCTGTCGCGCGTTCTGGAGGCGCACGGGGTCATGCCGCGCTTGAAATGGCCCAATGATGTGTTGCTGGAAACCGAGAGTGGCGCATATGGCAAGCTGGCGGGCATTCTGGTCGAGATGAGTGGCGACGCTGCCGGGCCCTGTGAAGCCGTGATCGGCATGGGGATCAATGTCGATCTGCCCGCCGCCTTCCGCGCCAGTATCGAGCAGCCTGTATCCGCGGTACGCGATCAGGCCCCTGAGCTGTCTCGCAACCAGCTGGCGGCCGAGATCCTGGGGGAGTTGATGCCGATGCTGGCTTGCTTCGAGGAGATCGGCTTCGCCGGTTGGCAGGAGGCGTGGAATCAACGGCATGCGCTTGCCGAGCAGCAAGTCGATATTCTCCACGGGGAGCGACGTGACACCGCGATCGCCGAGCAGGTGGATGCGTCCGGGAACCTGTGGGTCAGACGCGATGCCGAGCGCTGGAAGCTGGCGGGCGGGGAGATCAGTGTGCGGAGACGCTCATGATCCTGGACCTGGATATCGGCAATACCTTGTCGAAATGGCGGCTCAAGGATGCCGACAGCAGCGAGATTCGCTCACGCGGTGCCGTCTGGACGCGTGAAGAGTGGCGGCCCGGCGCGGATATTCCGGATCTGGATGTCGTGGAGTCGGTGCGCATTTCCAGTGTGGCACGCAAGGCCGTGCTGGCACAGACAGTGGCGCTGTTGCGCGATCGGGTCGGGGCCGTGCATGTGGCACGCTCCGTCCCCGAGGCCCTGGGGGTGACCAATGGGTACGAAGAGCCCGGGCGCCTCGGCGTGGATCGCTGGATGGGGGTGCTGGCCGGCTACCAGCTGGCCGGTGGCTGCTGCTCGGTGGACTGCGGGAGTGCCATCACCATGGACTTCGTACTGCCGGGTGGCCGGCATCTGGGGGGCTATATTCTGCCCGGGTTGCGCCTCATGAAGGAGAGCCTGAAGCTGGGGACGCGCAATGTGGCGATCGACCCCGACAGCGAAGCCGACGAGCTGCTGGAGCCCGGCGTGCGCACCGTGGAAGCCGTCAATCACGGCATCTACATGGCTGCGGTGAGTGCGGTCAATCGGGTGTACAGTGAGGTCTGTGATCAGCAGGGGGTGGCCTTGCCGCTCCTGGTGACGGGCGGGGATGCCCGGGTGGTGTCGAGAGGGATTCAGGCACCGCATGCCATCTGGCCGGACATGGTCTATGGCGGCCTCGAGGCGTGCTTCCCGTTGACCGCGGCCGAACGCGCCGGGCGCATGTCAGGTGCGCCGACGGTACCGCGGCCCGTGACGCTGGAAAAGATACGGGCCGGTCTTGCATTCTCCATGCTGCTTTGACAGAATACGTGCTCGTTCCGGGGCGGTGATCATGAGTCTGACGGCTTATGATGGAAAATCAGCCACTTGACATCGGAACGTGGAGCTGTAAAATGCTCCGCCAGTTGGAGGGGTTCCCGAGTGGCCAAAGGGAGCAGACTGTAAATCTGCCGCGAAAGCTTCGGAGGTTCGAATCCTCCTCCCTCCACCAGATTCTGCTGTCCTCGCCTGGCGAGAGCGGCACGGAGTGAGGCAGGCGGGCATAGTTCAATGGTAGAACCTCAGCCTTCCAAGCTGATGATGCGGGTTCGATCCCCGCTGCCCGCTCCATTGTTCCAGGCGCCTGGCGCCGATGTTTGGCTCATGTAGCTCAGGGGTAGAGCACACCCTTGGTAAGGGTGAGGTCGACGGTTCAAATCCGTCCATGAGCTCCATCTTGAAAAGGCGAGCATTGGCTCGCCTTTTCTTTATGCTCCTGGTGGGCGAGCGAGCCAGGAGGGGTTGTCAAGTAGTGCGCCTTTCGCTATGATGGCGCACGCTGTCGCTCGGGTTCGCTGCAAAGGCGGATCATGAAGGCATACAGGCCAGTGGCTCAATTGGCAGAGCAGCGGTCTCCAAAACCGCAGGTTGGGGGTTCGAGTCCCTCCTGGCCTGCCAGTCTTCCCCAGGCTGGCATCATCTTGTATACTGGTTTGTTTTCGATTGCTGCCCCTGAGGAGTCTCGTGGTCATGAAACATAACGCCGAGGTGCAGGAGTCGCGCCACGACGGTCTCAGATGGGCGGTTGTCGTCATTCTGCTGGTTCTTGCTGTCGTCGGGAATACCTATTTCACCGACGTGGCCCTGTTGTATCGGGTGCTGGGTGTCGTCGCGCTGGGCGGTGCCGCCGCGCTGGTGGCACTGACAACCACCAAGGGCCGTGAACTGCTCGAGCTGGCTCGTCAGGCGAAGAAGGAAATTCAGCGCGTTGTCTGGCCGACTCGTCCCGAAACCATTCAGACCACTGCCATCGTGCTGGCGGCCGTCCTGGTGGTCGGGTTGATGCTGTGGCTGATCGACACGCTTCTTGGCTGGGCGATGTCCGGCGTCATTGGTTAGGAGTCTGCATGTCCAAGCGTTGGTACGTCGTACACGCCTATTCCGGCTTCGAAAAGCATGTCATGCGTTCTCTCCATGAGCGCGTGAAGATGTACGGCATGGAGGATAGCTTCGGCGAGATTCTGGTGCCGACAGAAGAAGTTGTCGAAATGCGTGACGGCAAACGCCGCAAGAGTGAACGCAAATTCTATCCCGGCTATGTACTGGTCGAGATGGAAATGACCGATGAAAGCTGGCACCTGGTCAATGAGACACCGCGTGTCATGGGCTTCATCGGCGGAACCAAGGAGAAGCCGGCGCCCATCACGACACGTGAAGCGGACGCCATTCTCAGCCATGTTCGTGAAGGCACGGAACAGCCGCGGCCCAAGACCGTCTTCGAGCCGGGGCAGTCCGTGCGTGTCGTCGACGGGCCCTTCGCCGACTTCAATGGCGTGGTCGAAGAGGTCAATTATGACAAGAGCCGCCTGCAGGTCAGCGTCTTGATCTTCGGTCGTTCCACGCCAGTCGAACTTGAATTCGCTCAGGTCGAGAAAGAGTGATCTGAGCCTGTTTGTGGCGGCTGCACAGGTAGCCGTCTAACCCGGGGAGCCGCGAGGGGAACGCTGTACAAATCGTCGATCAGCAGGGGCCGCAACACTGCGAGATTCTGCCCCGGCATTTGAGCAACGTTCCTCGAGGCGTTACTACCCAACTGGAGTCTACATCATGGCCAAGAAAGTACAGGCTTACGTCAAGCTGCAGGTGGCAGCTGGCAAGGCCAATCCGAGTCCCCCCGTGGGCCCCGCGCTGGGTCAGCACGGTGTCAATATCATGGAGTTCTGCAAGGCCTTCAACGCCGAGACGCAGAACCTCGAGCCGGGTATCCCGACGCCGGTCGTCATTACCGTCTATGCCGACCGCAGCTTCACCTTCATCACCAAGACGCCGCCCGCGGCGGTGCTGCTGAAGAAGGCAGCGGGTATCAAGTCCGGTTCCGGTGAGCCGAACCGCAACAAGGTCGGCACCGTGACGCGTGAGCAGCTCGAAGAGATCGCGCAGTCCAAGGAGCCGGATCTGACGGCTGCCGACATGGATGCCGCGGTTCGTACCATTGCTGGCAGTGCCCGTAGCATGGGCCTGAATGTGGAGGGTCTCTGATCATGGCCAAGCTGACCAAACGTGCCAAGCTGTTCCGTGAAAAGGTCGACCCGAACAAGGCCTATAGCCTGGATGAGGCGGTCCAGCTCCTTTCCGAACTGTCCACCGTGAAGTTCAAGGAGTCTGTCGACGTCGCCATCAATCTCGGGGTCGATCCGCGCAAATCCGACCAGATCGTCCGCGGTTCCACGGTCATGCCCAACGGTACTGGCAAGGACGTGCGTGTTGCCGTCTTTACCCAGGGCGATAACGCCGATGCCGCCAAGGAAGCCGGTGCCGACATCGTCGGCATGGACGACCTGGCCGAGCAGGTCAAGAAAGGCCAGCTCGACTTTGATGTCGTGAT
Organism: Halomonas sabkhae; assembly: GCF_030409265.1. Taxonomy (NCBI): domain Bacteria; kingdom Pseudomonadati; phylum Pseudomonadota; class Gammaproteobacteria; order Oceanospirillales; family Halomonadaceae; genus Halomonas; species Halomonas sabkhae. The sequence goes on along the minus strand of NZ_JAUFPM010000016.1, from coordinate 29,118 downwards.
CGCTTCGCCGGACGCCATGCGCGTCGTCGGCCAACTGGGCCAGATTCTGGGCCCGCGCGGCCTGATGCCCAACCCCAAGGTCGGCACGGTGACGCCTGACGTGGCCACGGCGGTGAAGAACGCCAAGTCCGGTCAGGTGCGCTTCCGTAGCGACAAGAACGGCATCATTCACACCACCATCGGCAAGGTCGATTTCGAAGCGGGTGACATCCGGGGCAACCTGGAAGCACTGATCGCCGACCTGAAGAAGCTCAAGCCGAGCACGTCCAAGGGTGTGTATTTCAAGAAGGTCTCGCTGTCCACCACCATGGGCCCCGGCGTGACCCTCGACCATTCCGCGCTGGTCTAAGCGCGGAGGAAAAGGCAAATGACTTTGCGGTCCCCGTGCGCTGTTTCGACAGGAGCCGGCGGGGCACCGTCAAAGACCGCAGGTGTCGCCGCTACAAGGGGACTTAATCATCCCGTCGGATGGCCTGCGCAGATGGTGTTGCCGCCAGCCAGCTGGTGAGCACCATCTCCCAGGACCCTCGCCGATGTCGGCGGGGGAGATGGTAACCATCGGAAGGCTCCTGCGAGCTTCCGACACGAAGGAGTGATCACTGTGCCACTAGCACTCGAAGGCAAGAAAGCGATTGTTGCCGAGGTCAGTGAAGCGGCCAAGGATGCTCTCTCCGTCGTAGTTGCCGACTCTCGTGGTGTTCCGGTCAGCAAGATGACCGATCTGCGCAAGCAGGCCCGCGAGAATGGCGTGCAGATGCGTGTTGTCCGCAACACCCTGGCACGCCGCGCCCTGGAGGGCACTCAGTGGGAGTGCCTGAACGAGACCTTCGTGGGTCCGACTCTGTTGGCCTTCTCCACCGACCATCCGGGCGCTGCCGCTCGTTTGTTCAAGGAGTTCGGCAAGACCGAGAAGAACCTCGAGATCAAGGCGCTGGCATACGAAGGCGAGTTCATCCCGGCAAGCGACCTCGATCGCCTGGCGAATCTGCCGACCCATGACGAAGCCATCTCCAAGCTGATGTCCGTCATGAAGGAAGCGTCCGCCGGCAAGCTGGTTCGTACCCTCGCTGCGTTGCGTGACCAGAAGCAGGAAGAAGCCGCCTGAACGGCGATTTCGACCGCTTCACGCAAAACGACTATTGAATCACCGAGTCATCGGATCGCCGAGACTCCCGCAAAGTTAGGAAAGTGAAAATGGCACTTACCCAAGAAGACATCATCAACGCCGTCGCCGACATGTCCGTGATGGAAGTCGCTGAGCTGATCGAAGCGATGGAAGAGAAGTTCGGCGTTTCTGCTGCGGCGGCTGTCGTGGCAGGCCCGGGTGGCGGCGGCGAAGCCGAAGCCGAGGAAGAGCAGACCGAGTTTGACCTGGTGCTGACCAGCGCCGGCGACAAGAAGGTCAACGTCATCAAGGCCGTGCGCGAGATCACCGGCCTGGGCCTGAAAGAAGCCAAGGGCGCTGTCGACGGCACCCCGGCCACGCTGAAGGAAGGCATGTCCAAGGACGATGCCGAAGAGGCCAAGACCAAGCTGGAAGAAGCCGGCGCTTCTGTGGAAGTCAAGTAACTCTTGGCGCCACAGGCTTTACGCGCGGCGTAAGCTTGTACGGCTGGTGGCGGGACACCCGCTGCCGGCCTTTTTCTGTTGTTGCTGGCCGGCAACGTTGCACGCTGACGGCCAGCCGAATTCCGATGGCGAGCCTCTACCGGGGGCTCGCCGTCAGCGCCTGACGGAGCCGACTCCGTCGGGTGGCGCCGACACGCATCGGTCACCCATGGTGAACAAGCTGGGGAATACAGATGGCTTACTCATACACTGAGAAAAAACGCATCCGCAAGGATTTCGGCAAACTGCCCCAAGTGATGGATGTGCCTTACCTGCTGGCCATCCAGCTTGATTCCTATTACGACTTTCTCCAGCAGGATCGGTCACCCGAAGAACGCTTTGACGTCGGCCTGCACGCCGCCTTCAGCTCCGTGTTCCCGATCGAGAGCTTTTCTGGCAACGCCGCACTGGAGTATGTCAGCTATCGTTTCGGTACGCCGGCGTTCGACGTCAAGGAATGTCAACTGCGTGGCGTCACCTATTCGGCTCCCTTGCGCGTCAAGGTTCGTCTGATCATCTACGACAAGGATTCGTCGAACAAGGCGATCAAGGACATCAAGGAGCAGGAAGTCTACATGGGGGAAATCCCCCTGATGACGGAAAACGGCACCTTTGTCATCAATGGCACCGAGCGTGTCATCGTCTCCCAGCTGCATCGCAGCCCGGGCGTGTTCTTCGACCATGACAAGGGCAAGAGCCACTCCTCCGGCAAGCTTCTCTACTCTGCACGCGTGATTCCCTATCGCGGCTCCTGGCTCGACTTCGAGTTCGATCCCAAGGACAACGTCTTCGTGCGCATCGACCGTCGCCGCAAGCTGCCGGCGACCGTGCTCATGCGCGCGCTCGGCATGAGCTCCGAGGAGATCCTCGACGAGTTCTTCGCCACCAGCACCTTCCACATCGAGAAATCCGGTTTCTCCGTGGATCTGGTGCCGTCGCGCCTGCGCGGCGAAACCGCGACCTTCGACATCAAGGACGCCGACGGCAACGTCATCGTCGAGGAAGGTCGTCGCGTGACCCAGAAGCATATCCGCCAGCTCGAGAAGACCGGGCTGGAACGCCTCGAAGTGCCGATGGACTACCTGTTCGGCAAGACGCTGGCCAAGGATCAGGTCAACCCGAATACCGGCGAACTTATCTGCCCCTGCAACACCGCGATCACCGCGGAGCTGCTGGAGAGCCTGGGTCAGGCCGGCATCACCACCATCGAGACGCTCTACACCAACGACCTGGATTGCGGCCCCTTCATTTCCGACACCCTCAAGCTGGACACCACGGGTTCCCAGCTCGAGGCACTGGTCGAGATCTACCGCATGATGCGTCCCGGCGAGCCGCCGACCAAGGAAGCCGCCGAGACCCTGTTCAATAACCTCTTCTTCACCGAAGATCGTTATGACCTGTCCGGTGTCGGCCGCATGAAGTTCAACCGTCGCCTGCGTCGCGAAGGCGACACGGGTTCCGGTGTTCTCGATCAGCGCGACATCCTCGATGTGCTCGGCGAGCTGATCAATATCCGTAACGGCTTCGGCGATGTCGACGACATCGACCACCTGGGTAACCGTCGTATCCGTTGTGTCGGCGAGATGGCCGAGAACCAGTTCCGCGTCGGACTGGTGCGCGTCGAGCGCGCGGTCAAGGAACGCCTGTCCATGGCCGAGAGCGAAGGCCTGATGCCGCAGGACCTGATCAATGCCAAGCCGGTGGCGGCGGCGGTCAAGGAGTTCTTCGGTTCCAGCCAGCTGTCGCAGTTCATGGACCAGAACAACCCGCTCTCCGAGGTTACCCACAAGCGGCGTATCTCCGCGCTTGGCCCGGGTGGTCTGACCCGTGAGCGTGCCGGCTTCGAGGTGCGTGACGTCCACGCGACCCACTATGGTCGCCTGTGCCCGATCGAGACCCCGGAAGGCCCGAACATCGGCCTGATCAACTCGCTGGCGACCTACAGCCATACCAACAGCTATGGCTTCCTGGAGACGCCTTACCGCAAGGTGGCCAACGGTCAGGTCACCGACGAGGTGGTTCACCTCTCGGCCATCGAGGAGGGCGACTTCGTCATCGCCCAGGCTTCGGCGACCGTCGACGAGAACGGCCATCTGGTCGACGACCTGGTCCAGGCGCGTCACCGTGGCGAGACTTCCTTCATGCGCCCCGAGCAGGTGACGCTGATGGACGTTTCGCCGCGTCAGGTGGTGTCCGTGGCGGCGGCGCTGATTCCGTTCCTCGAGCATGACGACGCCAACCGCGCCCTGATGGGCGCCAACATGCAGCGTCAGGCCGTGCCCACCCTGCGTGCCGAGAAGCCCTTCGTGGGTACCGGCATGGAGCGTTTCGTGGCGCGTGACTCGGGTGTCTGTGCCGTGGCCCGTCGTGGCGGCGTCATCGACTCGGTGGATGCCAAGCGGATCGTGGTGCGGGTCAACGAGGACGAGATCATCGGCGGTGAAGCCGGCGTTGATATCTACAACCTGACCAAGTATCTGCGTTCCAACCAGAATACCTGCATGAACCAGCGTCCGATCGTGCACACCGGCGACTCGGTGGCGTGCGGCGACATCCTGGCCGACGGTCCGTCCGTCGACATGGGCGACCTGGCCCTGGGTCAGAACATGCGCATCGCCTTCATGCCCTGGAACGGCTACAACTTCGAGGACTCCATCCTGCTGTCCGAGCGGGCCGTCCAGGAAGACCGTTTCACGTCCATCCATATCCAGGAGCTGACCTGTGTGTCCCGCGACACCAAGCTGGGCGCCGAAGAGATCTCCTCGGATATCCCCAATGTGGGCGAGTCGGCGCTGTCCAAGCTGGACGAAGCCGGCGTGGTCTACATCGGTGCCGAGGTCGGCGCGGGTGACATCCTGGTCGGCAAGGTCACGCCCAAGGGCGAGACCCAGCTGACGCCGGAAGAGAAGCTGCTGCGTGCCATCTTCGGCGAGAAGGCGTCCGACGTGAAGGACACCTCGCTGCGTGCGCCGACCGGCATGAAGGGCACCGTCATCGATGTTCAGGTGTTCACCCGTGATGGTGTCGAGAAGGACTCGCGTGCTCTGTCCATCGAGCAGCAGCAGCTCGATGAAGTGCGCAAGGACCTTCAGGAGACCTATCGCATCGCCGAGGACGCGACCTTCGAGCGTCTCAAGCGCACCCTGTCCGGCCAGGCGGTCAACGGCGGTCCCAAGCTCAAGAAGGGCGATGTGCTGTCGGACGAGTACCTGGACGAGCTGCCGCGTCAGCAGTGGTTCAAGCTGCGCATGCAGGACGAGTCGCTCAACGAGCTGCTGGCCCAGGCCGATGAGCAGCTGGAACAGCGTCGCAAGGAGATGGACGAGCGTTTCGAGGACAAGAAGCGCAAGTTGACCCAGGGCGACGACTTGGCGCCCGGCGTGCTCAAGATCGTCAAGGTCTACCTGGCCGTGAAGCGTCGCATGCAGCCCGGCGACAAGATGGCCGGCCGTCACGGCAACAAGGGTGTCATCTCGGCGATCATGCCGATCGAGGACATGCCTTACGACGACAGCGGCGAGCCCATCGACCTGATCCTCAACCCGCTGGGCGTGCCGTCGCGCATGAACGTCGGGCAGATCCTCGAGACCCACCTCGGCATGGCCGCGCGCGGTCTGGGCGTGCGAATCGAGGAGATGCTGCGCGATGCCCGCGAGCAGCAGGTCAGCGAGATCCGTGACTTCCTGGGGCAGGTCTACAACACGGCCACCAGCACCAAGGTCGAGGAGCTCGAGTCGCTGTCCGATGAAGAGGTCATCGCCCTGGCGAAGAACCTCAAGTCGGGTGTACCGATGGCCACGCCGGTCTTCGACGGCGCCCGCGAGAACGAGATCAAGCATCTGCTGGACCTGGGCGGTCTGCCGGAATCCGGTCAGATGACGCTCTACGATGGCCGTACCGGTGAAGCCTTCGATCGACCGGTCACCGTGGGCTACATGTACATGCTCAAGCTCAACCACCTGGTGGATGACAAGATGCATGCGCGCTCCACCGGCTCCTACTCGCTGGTCACGCAGCAACCGCTGGGCGGCAAGGCCCAGTTCGGTGGCCAGCGCTTCGGGGAGATGGAGGTCTGGGCCCTGGAGGCCTACGGCGCAGCCTACACACTCCAGGAGATGCTCACCGTGAAGTCCGATGACGTGGAGGGTCGCACCAAGATGTACAAGAGCATTGTGGATGGTGACCATGCCATGCAGGCGGGCATGCCGGAGTCCTTCAACGTGCTGGTGAAGGAAATCCGCTCGCTGGGTATCGACATCGAACTGGAGAGCTGAGGCTGCCGTAAAGGCGCTTCTCAGTATGACGGTCCGCGGGGGCGTGCGCGCCCCCGCCCATGACAACTCCGCAACGGAGCCGACCCATGAAAGATTTGGTGAAAGTCCTCAAATCGCAGTCTCAGTCCGACGAATTCGACGCGATCAAGATTACCCTGGCGTCGTCAGACATGATCCGCAGCTGGTCATTCGGCGAGGTCAAGAAGCCTGAGACCATCAATTACCGTACCTTCAAGCCGGAACGCGATGGCCTGTTCTGTGCCAAGATCTTCGGTCCGGTGAAGGATTACGAGTGCTTGTGCGGCAAGTACAAGCGCATGAAGCATCGCGGCATCATCTGCGAGAAGTGCGGCGTCGAGGTCACCAAGGCCGCCGTGCGCCGTGAACGCATGGGCCACATCGAGCTGGCCAGCCCGGTCGCGCACATCTGGTTCCTCAAGTCGCTGCCGTCGCGCATCGGCATGTTCCTGGACATGACCCTGCGTGATATCGAGCGCGTGCTGTACTTCGAAAGCTTCATGGTCGTCGACCCGGGCATGACCACGCTCGAGCGCGGTCAGCTGCTCAACGACGAACAGTACTTCGAGGCCCTCGAGGAATTCGGCGACGACTTCGATGCCCGCATGGGTGCCGAGGCCGTGCAGGCCATGCTCAAGGATATCGACCTCGACGAAGAGATCGAGCGTCTGCGCGAGGAACTGCCGCAGACCAACTCCGAGACCAAGATCAAGAAGCTGACCAAGCGCCTGAAGCTGCTGGAAGCTTTCCAGGGCTCCGGCAATGATCCGGCCTGGATGATCATGGAAGTGCTGCCGGTGCTGCCGCCGGACCTGCGCCCGCTGGTGCCGCTGGATGGCGGTCGCTTCGCGACCTCCGATCTCAACGATCTGTATCGGCGCGTGATCAACCGCAACAACCGCCTGAAGCGGCTGCTCGACCTCAATGCGCCGGACATCATCGTGCGCAACGAGAAGCGCATGCTGCAGGAAGCGGTCGACGCCCTGCTCGACAACGGCCGCCGCGGTCGCGCCATCACGGGCTCCAACAAGCGCCCGCTGAAGTCGCTGGCCGACATGATCAAGGGCAAGCAGGGACGTTTCCGTCAGAACCTGCTGGGCAAGCGTGTCGACTACTCCGGCCGCTCGGTCATCACCGTCGGCCCGACCCTGCGTCTGCATCAGTGCGGTCTGCCGAAGAAGATGGCGCTCGAGCTGTTCAAGCCGTTCATCTATTCCAAGCTGCAGCACAACGGCCAGGCCTCGACCATCAAGGCGGCCAAGAAGATGGTCGAGCGCGAGCTGCCCGAGGTCTGGGACATCCTCGCCGAGGTCATTCGCGAGCACCCGGTGCTGCTCAACCGTGCGCCGACCCTGCACCGTCTGGGCATCCAGGCGTTCGAGCCGCTGTTGATCGAGGGCAAGGCCATCCAGCTGCACCCGCTGGTATGTGCCGCCTACAATGCCGACTTCGACGGCGACCAGATGGCGGTGCACGTACCGCTGACCCTGGAAGCGCAGCTCGAGTCGCGCACCATGATGATGGCCACCAACAACGTGCTGTCACCGGCCAACGGCGAGCCGATCATCGTGCCGTCCCAGGACGTGGTGCTCGGGCTCTATTACATGACTCGCGAGCGCATCAACGCCAAGGGCGAGGGCATGGTGTTCGCCGGCCTCGACGAGGTCGAGCGGGCCTTCGGTACCCAGAGCGTGTCGCTGCATGCCCGCGTCAAGGTACGCCTCGATGAAGTGATCATCGAGGAAGAGGGCGGTGAAAAGACCTTCAGCCGCAAGATCTACGACACCACCGTGGGCCGTGCGCTGCTGTTCCGCATTCTGCCCGAGGGCGCGCCCTTCTCGCTGGTCGACCAGCCGATGAAGAAGAAGGCCATCTCGGCGCTGATCAACGAGGTGTATCGGCGTGCCGGCCTGAAACCGGCGGTGATCTTTGCCGACCAGTTGATGTACACCGGCTTCCGCATGGCGACCTGGTCCGGCGCTTCCATCGGCGTCAACGACTTCGTCATCCCGGATTCCAAGGCCGAGATCGTCGAGGGCGCCGAGGAAGAGGTCAAGGAAATCGAGGACCAGTTCTCCTCCGGTCTGGTGACCGCGGGCGAGAAATACAACAAGGTCATCGATATCTGGGCACGCGCCAATGACCAGGTCGCCAAGGCGATGATGACCGGTATCTCGAAGGAAAACGTGATCGACCGTGACGGTAACGAGGTCGAGCAGGATTCCTTCAACAGCGTCTTCATCATGGCCGACTCGGGTGCCCGCGGCAGTGCCGCCCAGATCCGTCAGCTGGCCGGCATGCGTGGCCTGATGGCCAAGCCGGATGGCTCGATCATCGAGACCCCCATCGTCGCCAACTTCCGTGAAGGCCTGAACGTACTGCAGTACTTCATCTCGACCCACGGCGCGCGCAAGGGCCTGGCGGACACGGCCCTGAAGACGGCCAACTCCGGGTATCTGACGCGGCGTCTGGTCGATGTCGCCCAGGACATGGTGATCACCGAGGCCGACTGCGGTACCGAGGAAGGCCTGACGCTGCATCCGGTCATCGAGGGCGGTGACATCATGGTCTCCCTGGCGCAGCGGGTGCTGGGCCGCGTGGTCGCCCAGGACGTGGTCGATCCCGAGTCCGAGGAAGTCCTGATTGCGCGTGGCACCCTGCTCGACGAGAAGTGGTGTGCCGAACTCGACACCATGGGCGTCGACGAGATCGTGGTGCGGGCCTCGATCACCTGTGAAACCAGTCACGGTATCTGCTCCGCCTGCTACGGTCGCGACCTGGCACGCGGTCATCAGGTCAACGTGGGCGAGTCCGTGGGTGTCATCGCCGCGCAGTCCATCGGCGAGCCGGGTACCCAGCTGACCATGCGTACCTTCCACATCGGTGGTGCCGCCTCGCGGGCCTCCGCCGTGGACAGCGTCCAGGTCAAGCACGGCGGTCGAGTGCGCCTGCACAACATGAAGCATGTCGAGCGCTCCGACGGCAAGCTGGTCGTGGTATCCCGCTCCAGTGCCCTGGCGGTCGCCGACGGCCATGGCCGCGAGCGTGAGTACTACAAGCTGCCGTATGGCGCCGAGCTGTCGGTCAAGAATGGCGACGAGGTCGAAGCGGGTCAGGCCGTGGCCAAGTGGGATCCGCATACCCACCCGATCGTCGCCGAGGCCGAAGGCCAGGTGCAGTACGCCGACATGGACGAAGGGGTCACCATCTACCGCAGCGTGGACGAGATGACCGGCCTGTCCTCCATCGAGGTCATCGAGTCGGCTGCTCGCCCGGTTTCCGGTCGTGACAAGCGCCCGATGATCCATCTGGCCGATGCCGCCGGCAATCCGGTGACCGTGCCGGGCTCCGATACGCCGGTGCAGTACCCGCTGCCGGGCAAGGCCATCGTGTCCGTCGACAACGGTGCCAGCATCGGCGTCGGCGAGGTGGTCGCGCGGATCCCGGTCGAAGCGACCGGCAACAAGGACATCACCGGTGGTCTGCCGCGTGTGGCCGACCTCTTCGAGGCGCGCAAGCCGAAAGAGCCGGCGCTGCTGGCCGAGACCAGTGGTGTCATCAGCTTCGGTAAGGAAACCAAGGGCAAGCGTCGCCTGACGATCACGCCGGAAGATGGCGAACCCTTCGAGATGCTGATTCCGAAGACGCGTCAGATCGCGGTCTTCGAAGGCGAGACCGTCGAGAAGGGCGAGGTGATCTCGGACGGCCCGAGCAACCCGCACGATATCCTGCGTCTGCTGGGCATCGCCGAGCTGGCCAAGTATATCGTCGCCGAGGTGCAGGACGTCTATCGCCTGCAGGGCGTGGGCATCAACGACAAGCACATCGAAGTGATCGTGCGTCAGATGCTGCGCAAGGTCGAAATCACCGAAGCCGGCGATTCCGACTTCCTGCCGGGCGACCAGGCGGAGCTGGTACGGGTTCTCGAGGCCAATGCGCGCCTGGAGCAGGAAGACAAGTTCCCGGCCAAGTACCAGCGTCTGCTGCTGGGCATCACCAAGGCCAGCCTGGCGACCGAATCGTTCATCTCCGCGGCCTCCTTCCAGGAGACCACGCGGGTGCTGACCGAGGCGGCCGTGACCGGCAAGCGCGACTACCTGCGTGGCCTCAAGGAAAACGTCGTTGTCGGCCGCTTGATTCCGGCGGGCACCGGACTGACGCACCATGCCGAGCGTCGCCGCAAGCGCGAGGATACCGAGCGTCTGGAACATCCGTCCGCACAGGATGTCGAGCAGGAGCTGGGTGCTCAGCTCACCGCGCTCGACTCGGATGACGACGAACTCTGATGGCCGAAGCTCAAGCACGGCGCCTGTCAAGGCGTCGTGCTTGACGTTGAGGCGTATCAGCCAGTAGAATGCGCAGCCTTTAACAGTGGGGTGGGTGCGCTCACGCCACTGGTGAAGTGCGCAAGACAGGAAGCGAACGGCTACTCGCTTCCGATTCAGGCAACCCATTTGGAGCAATAAATGGCAACGATCAATCAGCTCGTGCGCAAGCCGCGCAAGCGCCAGGCCGCCAAGAGCGACGTGCCGGCGCTGCAGGCTTGCCCGCAAAAGCGCGGCGTCTGCACCCGCGTTTACACTACCACGCCGAAGAAGCCGAACTCGGCCCTGCGTAAGGTCTGCCGCGTGCGCCTGACCAATGGCTACGAGGTCGCTTCCTACATCGGTGGTGAAGGTCACAACCTCCAGGAACACTCAGTGGTCCTGATCCGTGGTGGCCGCGTCAAGGACCTTCCGGGTGTGCGTTATCACACCGTTCGCGGTGCCCTGGATACCTCCGGCGTGCAGAACCGCAAGAAAGGCCGTTCCAAGTACGGCACCAAGCGTCCGAAGACCTGATCCAGGTCGTCGACGCCACGGCTACGGCCGACGAGATACCACTAGTCACGGTCTGATAAGAGTAAGGTCGAGCGCCCTTGAGTCGTCTCGGGTTTACCTGAAGGACCCTTCAACGAGGGCTTATCATGCCTAGAAGAAGAGTTGCGGCCAAGCGCGAAATCCTGCCGGATCCGAAGTTCGGAAGCGAGCGCCTGGCGAAGTTCATGAACCACCTGATGATCAGCGGCAAGAAGTCCGTAGCTGAGCGCATCGTCTATGGTGCGCTGGACAGGGTTGCCGAGCGTAGCAAGGAAGAGCCGCTGGAGATCTTCGACAAGGCGCTGGAAACCATCCAGCCGATGGTCGAGGTCAAGTCGCGCCGTGTTGGCGGGGCGACCTATCAGGTGCCGGTCGAAGTCCGTCCGTCCCGCCGTCAGGCGCTCGCCATGCGCTGGATGGTGGACGCGGCTCGTCGTCGCGGCGAGAAGACCATGGTGCAGCGTCTGGCTGGCGAGATGCTGGATGCCGCCGAAGGTAAAGGTTCGGCCGTCAAGAAGCGTGAAGACGTGCATCGCATGGCAGAAGCCAACAAGGCCTTCTCTCACTACCGCTTCTAAACCGCATCGCCAACCAACGGGAGTTACATCGTGGCTCGCAAGACTCCGCTAAAGCGTTACCGCAATATCGGTATCGTGGCTCACGTCGACGCCGGCAAGACCACCACGACCGAGCGTGTGCTGTTCTACACCGGCCTTTCGCACAAGGTCGGCGAAGTTCATGATGGCGCGGCCACCATGGACTGGATGCAGCAGGAACAGGAGCGTGGCATCACGATCACCTCCGCTGCGACGACCTGTTTCTGGCAGGGCATGAACAAGCAGTTCGATGAGCACCGCATCAACATCATCGACACCCCGGGGCACGTCGACTTCACCATCGAGGTCGAGCGTTCCCTGCGTGTACTCGACGGTGCCGTCGTGGTGCTGTGCGGTTCCTCCGGTGTGCAGCCGCAGACCGAGACCGTGTGGCGTCAGGCCAACAAGTACGAAGTCCCGCGCATGGTGTTCGTCAACAAGATGGACCGTGCCGGTGCCGACTACTTCATGGTCCTCGACCAGCTGAAGAGCAAGCTGGGCGCCAATGTCGTGCCGATCCAGATCAACTGGGGCGCGGAAGACAACTTCAAGGGCGTCATCGACCTCATCCAGATGAAGGGCATCCTCTGGGATGAAGCCAACTTCGGGATGAACTATGACCTGGTGGACATTCCGCCCGAGCTGCAGGGCAAGGCTCAGGAATACCGCGAGCACATGGTCGAGTCGGCGGCAGAAGCCTCTGAAGAGCTGATGGACAAGTACCTCGAAGAGGGCGACCTGTCCCAGGAAGACATCAAGGCCGGCCTGCGTCGTCGTACCCTCGACAACGAGATCGTCCTGGTGACCTGCGGCTCCGCGTTCAAGAACAAGGGCGTGCAGGCGGTGCTGGACGGTGTCATCGAGTACATGCCGTCTCCCACCGAGGTCAAGGCCATCGAGGGCGAGCTGGACGACAAGGACGGCACCGTCGCGACCCGTGAGGCCGACGACAAGGCGCCCTTCGCCGCTCTGGCGTTCAAGATCGCCACCGACCCCTATGTCGGTACCCTGACCTTCATTCGCGTCTACTCCGGCGTGCTGAAGTCCGGCGACAGCGTCTACAACTCCGTCAAGCAGAAGAAGGAGCGTGTCGGCCGTATCGTCCAGATGCACTCCAACTCCCGCGAGGAGATCAAGGAAGTGCTGGCCGGCGACATCGCCGCCTGCATCGGCCTCAAGGACGTTACCACTGGTGACACCCTGTGCGACCTGACCGACAAGATCGTTCTCGAGCGCATGGAGTTCCCGGATCCGGTGATTTCCGTGGCGGTCGAGCCGAAGTCCAAGCCCGATCAGGAAAAGATGGGCACGGCCCTCGGCAAGCTGGCCCAGGAGGATCCGTCCTTCCAGGTCAAGACCGACGAGGAAACAGGGCAGACCATCATCTCCGGCATGGGTGAGCTGCACCTGGACATCATCGTTGATCGCCTGCGTCGCGAGTTCAAGGTGGATGCCAACATCGGCAAGCCCCAGGTGGCCTACCGTGAAACCATCCGCCACAGTGTCGAGCAGGAAGGCAAGTTCGTCCGTCAGTCCGGCGGTCGTGGTCAGTACGGTCATGTGTATCTGCGCATCGAGCCGCTGACAGCCGAGGACAAGGGCGAAGACGAAGAAATGAACTTCAAGTTCGCTTCGGAAATCGTCGGCGGCGTGGTTCCCAAGGAATACGTGCCCGCTGTCGAGAAAGGGGCCTATGAGCAGCTTCAGAACGGTGTCATCGCGGGCTACCCGATGATTGACGTCAAGGTTACGCTGTTCGACGGTTCCTACCATGACGTGGACTCTAACGAGACCGCGTTCAAGGTCGCCTCTTCCATGGCGATCAAGGAAGGCGCTCCCAAGGCCAAGGCCGTGTTGCTCGAGCCGGTGATGAAGGTCGAAGTCGTGACACCCGAGGAATTCATGGGTGATGTGATGGGCGACCTCAACCGCCGTCGCGGCCTGGTGCATGGGATGGATGACTCGCCGACCGGCAAGATCATCAACGCCACCGTGCCGCTGGCTGAGATGTTCGGTTACGCAACCGACCTGCGCTCTCAGACACAGGGCCGCGCAAGCTACACCATGGAGTTTGCGGATTACGAAGAGGCGCCGTCCAGCGTCGTTGAAGCCGTCATCAATCAGAACGGTTAACCGTTAGCTAACGTAAAGAGGTCATAGCAGTGGCTAAGGAAAAATTCGAACGTTCCAAAACGCACGTCAACGTCGGCACCATCGGTCACGTCGACCATGGCAAGACCACGCTGACTGCGGCCCTGACTCGTGTGTCCGCTGAAGTCTTCGGCGGTGACGCCCGTGCGTTTGATTCCATCGACAACGCACCGGAAGAGCGTGAGCGTGGTATCACCATCGCCACCGCACACGTCGAGTACCAGTCCGAAGTGCGTCACTACGCACACGTCGACTGCCCGGGACACGCCGACTACGTCAAGAACATGATCACCGGTGCTGCCCAGATGGACGGTGCCATCCTGGTCTGTTCCGCTGCCGACGGCCCCATGCCGCAGACGCGCGAGCACATCCTGCTGTCTCGCCAGGTCGGCGTGCCGTCCATCGTCGTGTTCCTGAACAAGGCCGACATGGTCGACGACGAAGAGCTGCTCGAGCTGGTCGAAATGGAAGTCCGTGAACTCCTCAGCGAGTACGACTTCCCGGGTGACGACCTGCCGATCATCACCGGCTCCGCTCTGATGGCGCTGGAAGGCAAGGACGACAACGGCATGGGCACCACCGCCGTTGCCGAGCTGATCAAGGCCCTGGATGCCTACATTCCGGAGCCGGAGCGCGCCATCGATCAGCCGTTCCTGATGCCCATCGAGGACGTCTTCTCCATCTCCGGCCGCGGTACTGTGGTGACCGGTCGTGTCGAGCGCGGCATCGTCAAGGCCGGCGACGACGCTGAAATCGTCGGCATCAAGGACACCGTCAAGACCACCGTCACCGGTGTCGAGATGTTCCGCAAGCTGCTCGACGAAGGTCGTGCCGGCGAGAACATCGGTGCCCTGCTGCGTGGTACCAAGCGTGACGACGTCGAGCGTGGCCAGGTGCTGGCCAAGCCGAAGAGCATCACCCCGCACACCAAGTTCGAGGGTGAGGTCTACGTGCTGTCCAAGGACGAAGGCGGCCGTCACACGCCGTTCTTCAAGGGCTATCGTCCGCAGTTCTACTTCCGTACCACCGACATCACTGGTACCTGTGAACTGCCGGAAGGCATCGAGATGGTCATGCCGGGCGACAACGTCAAGATGGTCGTGACCCTGATCGCTCCGGTCGCCATGGATGACGGCCTGCGTTTCGCCGTGCGTGAAGGCGGTCGTACCGTCGGCGCCGGCGTCGTGGCCAAGATCGTCGAGTAAGTTTCACTACCGCTCGACCGATCGAAGGGGGCTCCGCGAGGAGCCCCCTTTCTTGCGCACCCAAGCAGGGGTTTGACTCCTGAGTTCGGGGCGCCTATAATGCGCATCCTTTGAATGCGTGGGTTGACGGCTCGCGCCGTCAAGATCCATTGGAGTTTAGGGCAAATGCAGAACCAGAAGATTCGCATTCGGTTGAAGGCTTTCGACCATCGCCTGATCGACCAGTCCGCTGCGGAGATCGTGGATACCGCCAAGCGTACCGGCGCCCAGGTCCGGGGTCCGATCCCTCTGCCGACCAATCGCGAGCGCTATACCGTGCTGGTTTCGCCGCACGTGAACAAGGACGCTCGTGACCAGTATGAGATTCGTACGCACAAGCGTGTGCTCGATATTGTCGAGCCGACCGAAAAAACCGTTGATGCGCTGATGAAGCTCGACCTCGCCGCCGGCGTGGACGTGCAGATCAAGCTCGACTGATACCACACTAGACACTCGCGGCCCAGCGTTCCTCGCCGAGCAATCCAGAGGTTCAGCAGCCGCCACGCCGGGATGGCGTTACACAACGTGCTAGTGGAATGCTCTGGAAAGGGCAGCCATAGCGGGTGATAGCCCCGTACACTAAAGGAGACTAAGCATGACTATCGGTTTGGTCGGTAAAAAGGCCGGGATGACCCGTGTCTTTACCGAAGACGGTGCCTCCGTGCCCGTAACCGTTATCGAAGTTGAGCCGAATCGCGTGACGCGTATCAAGTCCGTCGAGTCCGACGGTTACGCTGCGGTTCAGGTGACAACCGGCTCCCGCAAGGCCAAGCACCTGACGAAAGCCCAGGCGGGCGAGTTCGCCAAGGCAGGTGTCGAGGCCGGTCGTTCACTGATGGAGTTCCGCCTGGATGAAGGCGTCGAGGCTCCGCAGGTGGGCGGCGAAATCACCGTATCCCTCTTTGAAGCTGGTCAACGTGTCGACGTGACCGGTACCTCCAAGGGTAAAGGTTATCAAGGCGCCGTGAAGCGCTGGAATTTCCATACCCAGGACAACAGCCATGGTAACTCCCTGGCCCACCGTGCACCGGGCTCTATTGGCATGTGCCAGACGCCGGGTCGCGTGTTCAAGGGCAAGAAGATGGCCGGTCAGATGGGCAATGCCCGTTGCACCGTGTACACCCTGGAAGTCGTCCGTGTCGATGCCGAGCGCAATCTGTTGCTGGTCAAGGGTGCCGTTCCCGGTGCCACCGGCAGCGATGTGATCGTGCGCAGCGCCGTCAAAGCAGGCTGAGGGGAGTTAACCGATGAATCTGAATCTCGCAGGCGCCGGTGCCGGCACCATCGAAGTGTCCGATGTCACCTTCGCCAAAGATTTCAACGAAGCACTCGTGCATCAGGTCGTCACCGCCTATCTGGCCGGTGGTCGTCAGGGTACTCGTGCTCAGAAGAACCGCTCCGACGTCCGTGGCGGCGGCAAGAAGCCGTGGCGTCAGAAGGGCACCGGCCGTGCCCGTGCCGGCACCATCCGCTCGCCGATCTGGCGTGCCGGTGGCGTGACCTTTGCAGCGCGTCCGCAGGACCACTCGCAGAAGGTCAACCGCAAGATGTATCGCGCCGCCATGCGCTCGATCCTGTCCGAACTGGTTCGTCAGGAGCGCCTGGTTGCCGTCGATAGCTTCGCGGTCGACAGCCCGAAGACCAAGCAACTGGCTGCCAAGCTCGGTGAGCTGAACCTGGAAAAGGTTCTGATCGTCACTGAAGAAGTCGACGAGAACCTCTACCTCGCCGCCCGCAACATCCCCAACGTGGATGTCGTGGATGTCGCCGCCGCCGATCCGGTGAGCCTGGTCGCCTTCGACAAGGTGCTGGTCACCGTCTCCGCACTGCGCCAATTCGAGGAGAAGCTGGCATGAACCAGGAACGTGTATTCAAGGTCCTGCTGGGTCCGCACGTGACCGAGAAGGCCGCCATGGCTGCCGAGCGCAATCAGTATGTGTTCAAGGTGGCGGACGACGCGACCAAGCCCGAGATCAAGGTGGCCGTCCAGGAACTCTTCGGCAAGAAGGTCGACAGCGTTCAGGTCCTGAACATCAAGGGCAAGACCAAGCGTTCCGCGAACGGTCTCGGTCAGCGCAAGGGTTATCGCAAGGCGTATGTCACATTGGCCGCCGGCGAAACGCTTGAAGACTTCTCTGGCGCCGAATAAGGGCAGGAGTACGGATCATGGCAATCGTCAAGACTAAACCCACATCCGCCGGTCGTCGCCACGTCGTCAAGATCGTCGGCGAGGAACTGCACAAGGGCCGCCCCTACGCGCCCTTGCTCGAAAAGCAGTCGCGTTCCGGTGGGCGTAACAACAACGGCCGCATCACTACCCGTCACACGGGCGGTGGTCACCGTCAGCATTATCGGATCATCGATTTCAAGCGCACCAAGGATGGCGTTCCCGCCACCGTCGAGCGCCTGGAACATGACCCGAACCGCAGCGCCCATATCGCGCTGCTCAAGTACTCCGATGGCGAGCGTCGCTACATCATCGCGCCGCGTGGCGTGAAGGCCGGCGATCGTCTCGAGTCCGGTGTGAATGCGCCGATCAAGAAGGGCAATACCCTCCCGCTGCGTAATATTCCGTTGGGTTCCACGGTGCATTGCATCGAGCTCAAGCCTGGCAAGGGCGCCCAGCTCGCTCGCAGCGCCGGTACCAGCGCGCAGCTGGTGGCACGTGAAGGCAGCTACGCCACGCTGCGTCTCCGCTCCGGCGAGATGCGCAAGGTGCTGTCCGAGGGCCGTGCCACCCTGGGTGAAGTGAGCAACACCGAGCACAGCCTGCGTCAGCTTGGCAAGGCCGGTGCGAAGCGCTGGAGAGGTTCGCGCCCATCTGTTCGCGGTGTCGCCATGAACCCGGTGGATCACCCGCACGGTGGCGGTGAAGGCCGCACCAGCGGTGGTCGTCATCCGGTGTCTCCGTGGGGTATGCCCACCAAGGGCTACAAGACCCGCAAGAACAAGCGCACC
Source organism: Halomonas sabkhae (assembly GCF_030409265.1). Taxonomy (NCBI): domain Bacteria; kingdom Pseudomonadati; phylum Pseudomonadota; class Gammaproteobacteria; order Oceanospirillales; family Halomonadaceae; genus Halomonas; species Halomonas sabkhae. The sequence continues at coordinate 11,410 of NZ_JAUFPM010000016.1, read as the reverse complement.
GACAAGCTGATCGTCCGTCGCCGCAAGGCCCGGAAATAAGATCCAACGCCAAGACATCAAGAGGTAACGGCTGTGCCACGTTCACTGAAGAAAGGTCCTTTTATTGACCTTCACCTGTTGAAGAAGGTTGAGGCTGCAGTGGAAAAGAACGATCGCAAACCGATCAAGACCTGGTCGCGTCGTTCGATGGTCCTGCCCAACATGGTCGGGCTCACCATTGCGGTCCATAACGGTCGCCAACACGTCCCGGTGCACGTCTCCGAGGAAATGGTTGGCCACAAGCTGGGCGAATTCGCTGCCACCCGCACTTATCGCGGTCATGCGGCGGACAAGAAAGCCAAACGGTAAGCCGAGAGAGGATTAGAGATGGAAGTCACAGCAAAGCTGCGTGGCGCTCGTTTATCCGCCCAGAAGGCCCGTTTGGTGGCTGACCAGGTGCGCGGTAAACCTGTCGCCGAGGCGCTCGATCAGCTGACCTTCTCGCCGAAGAAGGCCTCCAAGCTGGTCAAGAAGGTGCTGCAGTCCGCCATCGCGAATGCGGAAGAAAACAATGGCATGGATATCGACGAGCTGCGTGTCTCGACCATCTGCGTCGATGAGGGCATGACGCTCAAGCGCATTCGGCCGCGGGCCAAGGGCCGCGCGGACCGTATCCTGAAGCGCACCTGCCACATCACCGTCAAGGTAGCCGAGAAGTAGGAGTCGACCAGATGGGTCAGAAAGTCAATCCAACAGGCATCCGCCTGGGTATCGTCAAGGACCATACCTCAGTCTGGTATGCCGAGCGCGGCGCCTATGCCGAGAAGCTGGTAAACGATCTCGAGGTGCGTCGTTTCCTCGAGAAGCGTCTGCAGAACGCGTCCGTCAGCCATATCATCATCGAGCGTCCCGCCAACAATGCGCGTATCACCATCCACACGGCGCGTCCGGGGATCGTGATCGGCAAGAAGGGCGAGGATGTCGACAAGCTGCGGCGTGAGCTCTCCGAGATGATGGGCGTGCCGGTGCACGTCAACATCGAGGAAGTCCGCAAGCCGGAGCTCGATGCCAAGCTCGTCGCCCAGAACATTGCCGGCCAGCTCGAGCGCCGTGTCATGTTCCGCCGCGCCATGAAGCGTTCCGTGCAGAACGCCATGCGCCTGGGTGCCGGCGGTATCAAGGTCGAGCTCTCCGGTCGTCTCGGCGGTGCCGAAATCGCTCGTAACGAGTGGTACCGCGAGGGCCGCGTGCCGCTGCACACCCTGCGTGCGGACATCGACTTCGCTACCTACGAAGCCCAGACCACCTACGGCATCATTGGTGTCAAGGTCTGGATCTTCAAGGGTGAAATCCTCGGGGGCATTGAGGAGGTCCGCGCCAAGGCCAAGCAGACGCAAGGCCAGAACGCGCCCTCCAAGAAGAAAGGTTCCAAGTAAGGGGAGAGCGAATCGATGTTACAACCTAAGCGTCTCAAGTATCGCAAGGTGCAGAAAGGCCGTAACCGCGGCCTGGCACAGCGCGGCAACAAGGTAAGCTTCGGCGAGTATGGTCTCAAGGCCACTGGTCGCGGCCGCGTCACCGCCCGTCAGATCGAGGCCGGTCGTCGTGCGATCACGCGCCACGTCAAGCGTGGCGGCAAGATCTGGATCCGGGTCTTCCCCGACAAGCCGATCTCCAAGAAGCCCCTCGAAGTTCGTATGGGTAAGGGTAAGGGCTCTGTCGAGTACTGGGTCGCACAGATCCAGCCCGGCCGTGTCCTGTACGAGATCGAAGGCGTATCCGAGGAGCTGGCTCGCGAGGCATTTGGCCTGGCTGCGCAGAAGTTCCCGGTCTCCACCACCTTTGTGAAACGGACGGTGATGTGATGAAAGCCCAGGAAATTCGCGACAAGTCAGCCGAACAGCTCCAGGAGCAGCTCTTTGAACTCCTCCGCGAGCAGTTCAACCTGCGCATGCAGAAGGCCACCGGCCAGTTGAGCCAGACTCATCTGCTCAAGCAGGTTCGTCGGGATATTGCCCGTGTGAAGACTGTGCTCAACGAGAAGGCAGGTGTCTGAGATGGCCGAAGCAAATAACACGCGTACGCTCATCGGCAAGGTGGTGAGCGACAAGATGGACAAGTCCATCGTGGTCATGATCGAGCGTCGTGAGCGCCACCCGATCTATGGCAAGTATGTCAAGCGCTCCACCAAGCTGCACGCCCATGACGCGACCAACCAGGCCAAGGCCGGCGATACGGTGTCCATTGAGGAGTGCCGTCCGCTGTCCAAGAACAAGGCTTGGACGCTGGTCGAAGTCGTCGAACAGGCCAAGGGTTGATCGGCTCACGCCAGTCAAGCCTGCGCAGTCAGATTAGGTTTGGAGAAAACCGATGATTCAGACTCAGACAATGCTGGATGTCGCCGACAACAGCGGGGCGCGCCGGGTGCAGTGCATCAAGGTGCTCGGTGGTTCACACCGCCGTTATGCCCGCGTTGGTGACATCATCAAAGTCACGGTGAAGGAAGCCATCCCGCGAGGCCGGGTCAAGAAAGGCCAGGTCCTCAAGGCAGTGGTTGTCCGCACCCGTAGTGGCGTCCGTCGTAACGACGGCTCGCTGATTCGCTTCGATGGAAATGCGGCCGTCTTGTTGAACAACATCAACGAGCAGCCGGTCGGTACCCGGATCTTCGGTCCGGTTACCCGTGAGCTTCGCAATGAGAAGTTCATGAAGATCATTTCCTTGGCGCCTGAAGTGCTGTAAGGAGCGAGGCGGATATGCAAAAGATCAAACGTGACGACGAAGTTATCGTCATCGCCGGAAAGGACAAGGGCAAGCGTGGCACCGTCAAGCGCGTCCTCAAGGACGAGCGCTATGTGGTGTCCGGTGTGAACATGATCAAGCGTCACACCAAGCCGAACCCCATGGCGGGCAATCAGGGCGGTATCGTCGAGCGCGAAGCTCCGATTCACGCTTCCAACGTTGCCATCTTCAACCAGGAGACCGGTAAAGCGGACCGCGTCGGCTTCCAGGTTCAGGATGACGGTACCAAGGTACGTATCTACAAGTCGACGCAAGCGCAGATCGACGCTTAACGCGAGTCGGGTAGCAAAATGGCGAACTTGAAAGAACGTTATCAAAACGAGGTGGCAGCTCAGCTGCAAGAGCAGTTCAGCTACGCCAACGTTATGCAGGTGCCTCGGATCACCAAGGTGACTCTGAACATGGGCATCGGCGACGCGATCAGCGACAAGAAGCTGATCGACAACGCCATCGGCGACCTGGAGAAGCTTTCCGGTCAGAAGCCGCTGGTAACCAAGGCACGCAAGTCCATCGCGGGCTTCAAGGTGCGTGAAAGCTGGCCGATCGGGATCAAGGTCACCCTGCGCCGCGAGCGCATGTGGGACTTCCTCGATCGCCTGGTGAATATCGCGATCCCCCGTGTTCGCGACTTCCGTGGTCTCAACCCGAAGTCCTTCGATGGCCGTGGTAACTATTCCATGGGGGTGCGTGAGCAGATCATCTTTCCTGAGATCGAATATGATAAGATCGATCAGGTCCGTGGTCTGGATGTCACCATCACCACCTCTGCCAATACTGACGAAGAAGGCCGTGCACTGCTGAGTGCACTGAACTTCCCGTTCAAGAAATAAGGGTGGGATCATGGCAAAGAAGAGCATGGTAGAACGTGAGGACAAGCGCACCAAGCTGGTAGCCAAGTATGCTGCCAAGCGCGCTGAACTCAAGGCGATTATTCACGACGTCAATGCCTCCGACGAAGAGCGCTTCGACGCACAGCTCAAGTTGCAGAAGCTGCCGCGTGACTCCAGCCCGGTTCGTCAGACGAACCGCTGCAGCATCACCGGTCGTCCGCACGGCTACTACAACAAGTTCGGCCTCGGCCGCAACAAGCTGCGTGAAGCCGCCATGCGTGGCGACGTCCCTGGCCTCAAGAAGTCCAGCTGGTAACGCCACGCAGAATCATCAGGAGCGCAACGTAAATGAGCATGCAAGACACTCTGGCGGATATGTGCACTCGTATTCGCAATGCGCAGATGGCCACCAAGGAGACGGTTTCCATGCCGTCCTCCAAGCTCAAGGTCGAGGTGGCCCGCGTGCTGAAGGAAGAAGGTTTCGTGGCTGACTATGCCGTCGATGGCTCCGTCAAGCCGGAGCTGAACGTGACCCTCAAGTACTTCGAAGGCAAGCCGGTCATCGAACATCTGCAGCGGGTCTCCAAACCGTCCCTGCGCAGCTACAAGGGCAAGGATACCCTGCCCAAGGTAGCCGACGGTCTGGGTATCGCGATCGTCACCACCTCCAACGGGGTGATGACCGACCGTGCGGCTCGTCAGGCTGGTATCGGTGGCGAAGTCATCTGCACCGTATTCTAGGAGTTTGGAATGTCCCGCGTAGCCAAATATCCGGTTAAACTGCCTAGCGGCGTTGACATCACGCTCGAAGGCGATCAACTGTCCGTGAAGGGTGGTCAGGGCGAACTGTCCATGACCATTCATTCCGATGTGGCCGTCGGCCAGGAAGACGGACAGCTGACCTTCCAGCCGAGCGAGTCCGCCCGGAGCTGGGCAATGGTCGGCACGACCCGTGCACTGGTGCAGAACCTGGTCACGGGCGTGTCCGAGGGCTTTACCCGGTCCCTCGAAATCAATGGCGTCGGTTATCGCGCTCAAGCGAACGGCCAGACGCTCAACCTGACACTGGGCTTCTCACACCCGGTCGAGTATCAACTGCCTGAGGGTGTCACGGCCGAAACGCCGAAGAACACCACCATCGTGCTGAAGAGCGCGGACAAGCAGAAGCTCGGCCAGGTTGCCGCGGAAATCCGCGCCTTCCGTCCGCCCGAGCCCTACAAGGGCAAGGGTATCCGGTACGGCGACGAGCAGATCCGCCGTAAAGAAGCCAAGAAGAAGTAAGGCAGGGTTATGAACGCGAAGAAAGAATCTCGTCTCCGTCGTGCCCGCCGCGCTCGCGCCAAGATGCGCGAGCAGGGCGTGTATCGCCTGTGCGTCAATCGTACCCCGCGCCACATCTATGCGCAGATCATCTCGCCGGATGGTGGCAAGGTGCTGGCCAGCGCTTCTACGCTGGACAAGGCGCTGCGCGAGGGAGCGACGGGCAACGTCGACGCCGCCACCCAGGTGGGCTCGATGATTGCCGAGCGCGCCAAGCAGGCTGGCATCACCCAAGTGGCTTTCGATCGTGCCGGGTTCAAGTACCACGGTCGCGTCAAGGCCCTGGCCGACGCCGCTCGTGAAGGCGGCCTGGAATTCTAAAGGGTTTTACGATGGCGAAGAATGAACAGCAAGACGGCGATCTGCAGGAAAAGCTCGTGCAGGTCAACCGTGTCGCCAAGGTGGTCAAGGGTGGTCGAATCTTCGGCTTCACCGCACTGACCGTCGTGGGCGACGGTAACGGCCGTGTCGGTTTCGGTCGCGGCAAGGCTCGCGAGGTCCCGGTGGCGATTCAGAAGGCCATGGACCAGGCGCGTCGCAACATGGTCAAGGTCAACCTGTCGGGCAGCACCCTGCAGTATTCCGTCAAGGCGCGTCACGGCGCGTCCAAGGTCTACATGCAGCCGGCGTCCGAGGGTACCGGGATCATCGCTGGCGGTGCCATGCGTTCCGTGCTCGAAATGGCCGGCGTCCATGACGTCCTGGCCAAGTGCTATGGCTCCACTAACCCGGTAAATGTGGTGCGCGCGACCGTCAATGGTCTGGCCGCACAGCGTTCGCCGGAAGACGTGGCCGCCAAGCGCGGTCTGTCAGTCGAAGCGATCACGGGGTAAAAACCATGTCAGCAACGATCAAGGTTACCCAGACCCGCAGTACCATCGGCGTACTGGCCAAGCACAAGGCCACCATGAAAGGCCTCGGCCTGCGTCGCATCGGTCACACGGTTGAGCTGGAAGACACCCCCGCCGTGCGCGGCATGATCCACAAGGTCACCTACCTTGTGCGTGTTGAGGGAGAGTAATCCATGAAACTCAATAGCCTGAGCCCGGCACCGGGCTCCAAGCACGCCGAGAAGCGCGTCGGTCGTGGCATGGGCTCCGGTCTGGGCAAGACCGGTGGCCGTGGCCACAAGGGCCTCAAGTCGCGCAGCGGTGGTAGCGTTCAGCCAGGCTTCGAAGGCGGCCAGATGCCGCTGCAGCGTCGCCTGCCGAAGTTCGGCTTCACCTCCGCCAAGGCGATGGTTTCCGAGGAAGTCCGCCTGGCCGAACTCGGCCGGGTCGAGGGTGGCGAAGTCACCCTGGAAAGCCTCAAGCAAGCCAACGTGCTCAAGGATGCCACGCGTCATGCCAAGGTCATCCTTTCCGGCGATCTGAACAAGGCGGTCACGGTCCGCGGTCTCAAGGTCACCAAGGGTGCCCGTGCCGCGATCGAAGCCGCCGGCGGCAAAGTAGAGGACTAAATGGCCAAGTCAGGAAACATGCCGGCGAAGGGCAGCGGTCTGAGTGAACTGTGGGCGCGTCTGCGCTTCGTGCTCCTCGCCATCGTGGTCTACCGTATTGGTGCCCACATCCCCGTTCCCGGTATCAATCCTGACCAGCTTGCTGCCTTGTTCAGGGAGCAGCAGGGCACCATCCTGGGCATGTTCAACATGTTCTCGGGCGGTGCCCTGGAGCGCATGAGTATCCTCGCGCTGGGCATCATGCCCTACATCTCGGCGTCGATCATCATGCAGCTGCTGACGGCCGTCTCGCCTCAACTCGAGCAGTTGAAGAAGGAAGGCGAGGCCGGTCGTCGCAAGATCAGTCAATACACCCGCTACGGCACGGTGTTTCTGGCGCTGATCCAGGCGACCGGCATGTCCGTGGGACTCGCCAGCCAGGGGATCGCCTACACGGCTGATTTCAGCTTCTATTTCACCGCCATCGTGACCTTCGTGTGCGGTGCGGTGTTCCTGATGTGGCTGGGTGAGCAGATCACCGAGAAGGGCATCGGCAATGGCATTTCACTGCTGATCTTCGCGGGTATCGTGGCCGGCTTCCCGGGTGCTATCGGGCAGGCTTTCGAGTTGGCCCGTAACGAAGGTGCCTGGAACGTGCTGCCGCTGTTGGCGCTTTCCGCCCTGGGTATTGCCACCGTGGCGTTCATCGTCTTCATCGAGCGCGGCCAGCGTCGCCTCACGGTGAACTATCCGCGCCGTCAGGTCGGAAACAAGATGTATGCCGGCCAGAGCAGCTACCTGCCGCTGAAGGTCAACATGGCGGGTGTCATCCCGGCCATCTTCGCCTCGAGCATTCTGCTGTTCCCGGCCTCGCTGGGTCAGTGGATCGGTGCCGGGGATGGCATGGAGTGGCTGCAACGGGCTTCCCAGGCACTGGCGCCGGGGCAGCCACTTTACATCTTGCTTTTCGCAGCAGCGGTGGTATTCTTCTGCTTCTTTTACACAGCGCTGGTCTTCAATCCCAAGGATGTCGCCGACAACCTCAAGAAGTCGGGGGCCTTCCTGCCGGGTATTCGCCCCGGTGAGCAGACCTCTCGCTACGTCGACAAGGTCATGACCCGTCTGACCTTGTTCGGTGCTCTCTACATCACTGCGGTTTCCCTGATGCCCCAGTTCCTGATCGTGGCGTGGAACGTGCCGTTCTTCTTCGGCGGTACCTCGCTGTTGATCGTGGTTGTGGTCATCATGGACTTCATGTCTCAGGTGCAGTCGCACCTCATGTCGCACCAATACGAGTCGGTGATGAAGAAGTCGAACCTGAAAGGCTACGGCAGCGGCGGTGTCACGCGCTGAAGGCGCCGCCAATCGATCTGGCGCGCCGCGAGCTGAATTTGGAGAAAGAACATGAAAGTTCGAGCTTCCGTGAAGAAAATGTGCCGCAAGTGCAAGATCATTCGCCGCAATGGCGCCGTGCGCGTCATCTGCAGCGAGCCGCGGCACAAGCAGCGCCAGGGCTGAAGCCCTGGGCTGTAATGAACCGGGTGCCGGCATGCCCCTTGCCCTGTGAACGGGAAAGGGGTATGCTGTTGCGCCTTTTAAAGATGATTAAACGAGCAAGCCGCTCAAACTTCGGAGTAAGCTGATGGCCCGTATTGCAGGCGTCAATATCCCGGACAACAAGCATGCGGCGATCTCGCTGACCTACATCTTCGGGATTGGCCACACCACCGCACAGGATATCTGTGTGGCGGCTGGCATCGCTCCGACCACCAAGGTCCAGGAACTGTCTTCTGAAGAAGTCGACACCCTGCGTGCCGAGGTCGGCAAGCATACCGTTGAAGGCGATCTACGTCGTGAAGTCACGCTTAACATCAAGCGTCTCATGGACCTGGGTTGCTATCGTGGTCTGCGTCATCGTCGTGGTCTTCCGCTGAACGGTCAGCGTACCAAGACCAATGCGCGTACCCGCAAGGGCCCGCGCAAGCCGATCCGCAAATAACACGCACGTTCTGGCGTAACGACAGGAATAGACATCAACATGGCTAACCCGCGTAGCAACCGTAAAAAGGTTAAAAAGCAGGTAGTGGATGCGGTCGCGCATATCCACGCCTCTTTTAACAACACGATCATTACGATCACAGACCGCCAGGGCAACGCTCTCTCTTGGGCGACTGCCGGTGGTTCGGGTTTTCGTGGTTCTCGCAAGAGCACCCCGTTCGCTGCTCAAGTGGCAAGTGAACGTGCAGCAACTGCTGCAGCCGACTATGGTGTGAAAAACGTCGACGTGCTGGTCAAAGGCCCCGGTCCTGGCCGTGAATCCGCCGTGCGTGCACTCAATGCCGCCGGCTTCCGCGTGCAAAGCATCACCGACGCGACGCCCATTCCGCACAATGGCTGCCGTCCGCCGAAGAAACGCCGCGTTTAAGGAGACAGATTCATGGGACGTTATATTGGACCGAAGTGCAAGCTGTCTCGTCGTGAGGGCACCGACCTCTTCCTCAAGAGCGGTGTAACTCCCTTCGAGAAGAAGTGCAAATCCGAACAGATTCCGGGTGTGCACGGCCAGCGTCGTCAGCGTATTTCCGAATACGGCTTGCAGCTTCGCGAGAAGCAGAAAGTACGCCGCATGTACGGCGTGCTGGAAAAGCAGTTCCGCAACTACTACAAGGAAGCGGCCCGTCAGAAGGGCGCGACCGGCGAGGTGTTGCTGCAGCTGCTCGAATCCCGACTGGACAACGTCGTCTACCGCATGGGCTTCGGCTCCACGCGCTCCGAGGCACGTCAACTGGTCAGCCACAAGGCGATCGCGGTCAACGGCCGTAGCGTCAATGTGGCGTCCTACAAGGTCAAGCCGGGTGATGTGGTCTCCGTCCGCGAGAAGGCCAAGAACCAGGCCCGCATCCAGAATGCTCTGGGCATTGCCGCCAACCGTGGCGACGTCGCCTGGGTCGAGACGGATGCCAAGAAGATGGAAGGCACTTTCAAGGCTCTGCCTGAACGCGGTGACCTGTCTGCCGACATCAACGAAAACCTGATCGTCGAGCTGTACTCGAAATAAGCGGCCAGGCCGTGCTGCTTCCCGGTGACGGGAAGCAGCTTTCAGTACCGAGTATCCGTTTGGCAGCCTGATAGGTGTTCATATGCAGCGTTCAGTGACAGAGTTTCTCCGTCCTCGCGATATCAAGGTCGAAGAGACCAGCGCACACCACGCGAAGATCGTGCTAGAACCCTTCGAGCGTGGTTTCGGCCACACTCTGGGGAATGCTCTGCGTCGTATCCTGCTCTCGTCCATGCCCGGCTGTGCCGTGGTCGAGGCCGAGATCCAGGGTGTCGAGCACGAGTACAGCGCGATCGAGGGTGTTCAGGAAGACGTCATCGAAATCCTCCTGAACCTCAAGGACGTGGCGATCAAGATGCATAGCCGCGACGAGGCGGTGCTCTCGCTGAACAAGCAGGGCCCGGCCGTCGTGACTGCGGGCGACATCGCTCTCGACCACGATGTCGAGGTCGTCAATCCCGAGCATGTCATTGCTCACGTCAACGAAGGTGCAGAGCTGAAGATGCAGCTCAAGATCGCACGCGGCCGTGGCTACGAGCCTGCCGATGTGCGTGGCGAAGGCGACGACGAGTCTCGCACTATCGGCCGCCTGCAGCTGGATGCAACCTTCAGCCCCGTGCGTCGCGTTTCGTATTCCGTCGAAGCGGCTCGTGTCGAGCAGCGTACTGACCTCGACAAGCTGATCATCGACCTGGAAACCGACGGCACCCTGGATCCGGAAGAGGCGATCCGTCGCAGCGCAACCATCCTGCAGGAGCAGCTGGCCGCGTTTGTCGACCTGGAAGCCGACAAGGAACAGGAAGTCGAAGAGGAAGAGGATCATATCGATCCGATCCTGCTGCGCCCCGTAGACGATCTCGAGTTGACCGTTCGCAGCGCCAACTGCCTGAAAGCCGAGAATATCTACTACATCGGAGACCTCATTCAGCGCACCGAAGTCGAGCTGCTGAAGACTCCGAACCTCGGCAAGAAGTCGTTGAACGAGATCAAGGACGTGTTGGCCGCCCGTGGCCTGTCCCTTGGCATGCGGCTGGACAACTGGCCACCCGCTAGCCTGAAGGACGACAAGGCCTCCGCGTGAGCGTCGACTCGAGTCCCAGTTTGGTAAGGAATTACAACCATGCGTCATCGTAAGAGTGGTCGTCACCTGAATCGTAACAGCTCGCATCGTCAGGCCATGTTCAAGAACATGTGCGTGTCGCTGGTCGAGCATGAAATGATCAAGACAACCCTGCCCAAGGCCAAGGAGCTGCGTCGTCATATCGAGCCGCTGATCACCCTGGCCAAGCAGGACAGCGTCGCGAATCGTCGTCTGGCCTTCAGCCGTACCCGCTCCAAGGAAGCGGTCGGCAAGCTCTTCAATGAGCTGGGTCCGCGTTATTCCGAGCGCCCGGGCGGTTACGTCCGTGTGCTGAAGTGCGGCTACCGCACCGGCGATAACGCGCCCATGGCCTACGTCGAACTCGTCGACCGTCCGGTCATCGAGGAAGTCGCCGAGGACTGATCCTCGCGCGATCTCGTGGCGAAACAAAACCGGCTCCCTCAGGGGGGCCGGTTTTTTTACGCCCGGCTGCGCCGGGAGCTGGAAGAAGTAAGAACGGCGCTTCGCGCCTTGAAGAGGTAAGAACGCGGCTGGCGCCGCTGGAAGAAGGAAGGGAACCCGCCCGGGCTTCGCCCGGAGCTATAAGCCGTAAGCTTTAAGTTGGAAGAAAACCATTGACCCAGAGGCTGAGGGTTTCATGCTGCCTTCCTTCTTCCTTCTTCCTTCTTCCTTCTTCCTTCTTCCTTCTTCCTTCTTCCTTCTTCCTTCTTCCTTCTTCCTTCTTCCTTCTTCCTTCTTCCTTCTTCCTTCTTCCTTCTGGTGTGACCCCGAAAAAGTAGACACCTTGTCTCAAGCCGCTAACTCATAGGCTCTGGGCGCCACTCCGCCCAGAGTCTCGTGAGCACGGATTCCATCATAATACTCACAGATGTAATAGCGCA
>NZ_JAUFPM010000015.1:231747-274742 GCF_030409265.1 Halomonas sabkhae | reverse complement strand
TCATCGCCCTGCAACTCTGCGTGCTGTTTGCGCTGTTGTTCTGGCCGAACCTGTCGATGTGGCTTGTTGGATGATTGGCATGGCTGCGCAGGCGAATGACGGTGCGGTTTCGGCCTGCTTTTCGACGTGACAGACGTGATATTGGAATGGATAGCACTCTATGAAGATTACCCGACTCAAGACCTGGCAGGTGCCGCCGCGCTGGTTGTTCCTCAAGATCGAGACCGATGCAGGTGTCTATGGCTGGGGCGAGCCGGTGGTGGAGGGTCGCGCCGCCACCGTCGAGGCGGCGGTGCATGAACTCTCCGACTATCTGGTCGGTGAAGACCCGCATCGTATCGAGCATCTGTGGAACATGCTGTATCGCGCCGGCTTCTATCGCGGCGGGCCGATCCTGATGAGCGCCATTGCCGGTATCGATCAGGCGCTCTGGGACCTCAAGGGGCGTGACCTGGGCGTGCCCGTGCACCAGCTGCTGGGCGGGCGCGTGCGTGACAGGATGCGCATGTACGCCTGGACCGGCGGTGATCGCCCTCAGGACGTGGGCGAGGGCGCCAGGGCGCTGGTCGATCAGGGCTTCACGGCCTTCAAGATGAACGGCACACCGGAAATGGCTATCGTCGACTCGCATCGCAAGGTCGATGAAGCGGTCGCGCGCGTGGTCGAGGCGCGTGATGCCGTGGGGCCGGACGTGGGCATCGGCATCGACTTTCATGGCCGGGTGCATCGTCCGATGGCCAAGGCGCTGCTGCGTGAGCTGGAGCCCTATCATCCGATGTTCGTCGAGGAGCCCGTGGCGCCCGAACACCTGCCATGCCTGGCGAACATCGCCGGCGGGCTGGGCTATCCGCTGGCCACCGGTGAGCGCCTGCACACCCGCTTCGAGTTCCGTGACCTGTTGGCTCAGGGCATGATCGATGTGGTGCAGCCGGACCTCTCGCACTGTGGCGGCATCAGCGAGGGCATGAAGATCGCCAGCCTGGCGTCCTGTCATGACGTGGCCCTGGCGCCGCACTGTCCGCTCGGCCCCCTGACCCTGGCGGCTTCCCTGCATGTGGATGCGGTGAACCACAACGCCTTCATCCAGGAGCAGAGCATGGGCATCCACTACAACAAGGACAACGACGTCCTCGACTATCTGGTCGACAAGTCGGCCCTGACGATCGAGGACGGTTTCTGTGCGATTCCCGAAGGGCCCGGCCTGGGCGTCGAGATCGATGAAGCCTTCGTCGAGGAGCGGGCACAAGTCGGCCATCGCTGGCGCAATCCCGTCTGGACCCATGAAGATGGTTCCATCGCCGAATGGTGACGCAGAGGGCATGACGCCATGAACGAGATACAACGCAAGACCCTGGATGAGGCGCTGGAAACGCTGCCGCTGGTGGCCATCCTGCGCGGCATCACCCCGGAAGAAGTGGAAAGTGTCTGCGACGCCCTGGTCGATGCCGGCTTTCGCCTGATCGAGATTCCGCTCAATTCACCGCGGCCCTGGGAAAGCATCGAGCGTGCCGTGGCGCATTGTCCGGATTCGGTCCTGATCGGCGCCGGCACGGTGCTGGATGTGGCCGATGCCGAGCATCTGGCGCGGCTCGGGGCACCGCTGATGGTCACCCCCAACAGCGACCCCGAGGTGGTCCGCGCCGGGGCCGGGCAGGGGCTGGCGCCGCTGATCGGCTGCATGACGCCCAGCGAAGCCCTGGCCGCTGCACGTGCCGGGGCGCGGGCGCTCAAGCTGTTCCCGGCGGCGCGGTTGGGTACCGGCTACTTCAAGGATATCAGCGCTATCCTGCCGCCGGACCTGCCGGTGCTGGCGGTGGGCGGCGTCGAGCGTGGCAACATGGCCGAGTGGCATGCCGTCGGCGTGCGCGGTTTCGGCTTCGGCAGCAATCTCTACAAGCCGGGGCGCTCCGCCGATGACGTGGCGGCGATTGCCACCGAGCTGGTCGCGGAGTGGCGGCGTCTTGAAGGGCCGGGGCACGAGCGCCGGGAGCCGGCGCCATGAGCGAGCGCTTGATCGCCATCGATTGGGGAACCAGCAACTTTCGGGCCTTTCTGGTCGACCGCAATAGCGGGGCCTGTCTGGATAGCCATCGCTCCGACGCCGGCTTGCGCTCCCTGAGCAGTGCGGAGTTTCCGCATTATTGCCAGGCTCAGGTGGGCGGCTGGCGCGAAGGCGGGCAAGTGCCCGTCTACCTCGCCGGCATGGTCGGTTCGGCGCGAGGCTGGTGTGAGGCGCCTCAATTGCCGGTACCGGCTTCGGCCGCTGAACTGGCTGAGCAGGTCGTACCCGCGCCCGGTCTCGATAATGCGTGGATCGTGCCTGGACTCAAGGTCGTGCGCGAGGATCATGTCGACGTCATGCGGGGCGAGGAAATTCAGGCCTTTGGCGCGTTAGCATTGCAGGGTCGCGATTCTGGGCTCTGCTGCCTGCCGGGCACGCACAGCAAGTGGGTCGAGGTGAACGGGCATCAGCTGGTGGATTTCACCACCCTGATGACCGGTGAGCTGTTTCATGCCGTGCGCTTTCATACGCTGCCCGGTGAGCCTTCCCGAGAGCGTGCCGACTTCGATGACGCGGGCTTTCGACAGGGGCTGAGCACCGCCACGCACCCGGATGGTGTGCTGCATGCGTTATTCGAGGCGCGCAGTCGAACCCTGTACGCGGACCTGACCGCGGATGCCATCAGTGGCTTCCTGTCCGGTGTCCTGGTCGGGAGTGAGGTGCTCTCCCAGCGGCATCGCTGGCAGGCAACGCCGGTCACCCTGGTCGGTTCGACGGCCTTGAACTCCCTCTACCGCATGGCGCTCGAGTGGGCCGGTGCCGAGGTCAGCGAGGTGTCCAGCGATGATGCCACCCTGGCGGGGCTTTGTGCGCTGGCATCGCGCCATGACAAAGTCTGCTGAATCGGCGCCAGTCGGTTTGATGAGTCCGTGAAAATGACGGCATCCGGGTGAGAAAAAAGGCGACTCTCGAGGGTCGCCTTTTTGCGGCATTATGTCCGGGTTTTCAGGCTGGATTCCTGTCGAGATCGGCCAGGAAGGCCGTCACGATATCGCGCGGCGTATCGCGAATATCACCGCGAAAGGCTTCGCTCTCGTCGGGGGCTTCCAGGGTGGCCAGCTGGTTGTCCAGCATGTGAGAACCGTGAAAGAAATGCCCCCCGCGCTTGTCGAGACGCTGCAGCAGCGTGTCACGCTCGCCGTGCAGATAGAGAATATCCAGTCGTGGCGTGGCGGCGCGCAGCTTGTCACGGTAACGGTGCTTGAGTGCTGAGCAACCGATGACAAGCGTTTCGCCCCGCCTGTGGTAGTCGGCATAGAGGCCGGCCAGTGTGGTCAGCCAGGTTTCCCGATCCTCGTCGGTCAGGGGCTGGCCCTGCGACATTTTTTCGATACTGGACAGGCTGTGATAATCATCACCGTCCAGAAAGGTGGCATCGAGTGCCGCGGCTAGCTGGCGGCCTAGATGAGACTTTCCCGAACCGGAAACGCCCATCACGAGAATGCTTTTTGCCGTGTCATTCATGCGTCAATCGCTGTCTTGGCCACAATTAATTGACGCGATTTTAACACTTTTCAAGGCATGAAGGGGAGTGTGGAAGACGAGATGTGCCGCGGCCTTTGCCGTGTGTCATCGATAGCCTGCCATCAGGTCGCGCACCAGGGGAGTGTCGGCATCCCGATGCGTCGGCAGCTCGAAGCGTGCCTTGGCGATGGCGGTTCGCGACAGATGTGCCGCGACCAGGGTTTCCCGATCGTCGGCCGTGGCGAGCAGTTCGCCGCCCGGGCCGAGGATACGCGAGCCGCCCCAGAAGTGGCTGGCGCCTTCCGGGCCATAGCGGTTGGCCATGATTACCGGAGTGCCATAGGTCATGGCATAGAAACGCACGTTCAGGGCCCAGTTCTGCTCATTGGAAAAGTCGTCGCTGACGATGCCCGACGCCGAGTTGATGGGCGCGCAGAGCACGGTGGGGCGCGGTAGCAAGGCGGCATGTACCAGCGCCGGATTCCACAGGTCGGCACAGATCAACTGGGTGGCGGACCAACCCGGGCGGATGTCGGCGTGGGTGAGGTCCGAGCCATGCGTGAACCACTTGCCTTCCTCCAGGCCACCATAGGTGGGCAGGTTGAGCTTGCGGTGCACGGCGACCAGTTCGCCATGCTGCATGATGGCCAGCGCGTTGTAGTACTCCCCCGGGCTGGCCTCCTCGACGAAGCCGGCCACCACCTGCATGTCGCCCACGGCATGGGCCAGTCGCCGCAGCCGCGGATCTTCCAGGGGCATGGCCACGCGCATGACATCGGCGCCGAGCCCGTAACCGGTCAGCGAGAGCTCGGGGAACACCAGCAACTCGACGCCGCTCTGGCGGGCATCGTCGATGACGCTCAGGTGAGTCTCCAGATTGGTATCCACCGCACCGAGCTCGGCGTTGATCTGAGCGGCGGCAACATGAAGGTCGTCCTGATAATGCATGCGAAGCTCCTGGCAGGGGAAGAAGACGAAGGTATCTTCCCAGCCACCCTGTTCGGGCACAAGTCGTGTCAGGAGGCTGGCCCCAGCAGGGACAGCAGGTCCGTGAGAGGGCGTTCTTCCAGGCCGCTGACGACCTCCCGCAGCGGCTCGCTGCGGTCGCCCAGCACAGGCTCGGCGAGTGACCGATACTTGTCCTGGACGTCCTGCTCGGGCAAGGGATTGTGCGGATTGCCCAGAGCCTCGCAAGGCTGGCTGGAGAGAGTACGACCATCGCTCAGATGCAGTCTTGCCTGGGCCCAGCGCTCTGCGGGAAAGCAGGCGTTGAAGTCCTCACACTCGGTGATCTCGATTCGCGAAGCGAGTCTCTTGATGTCGTCGACCGCCAGATGGGTCACGGCGTCCGCATCCACCGTCCCGCGGCAGAGGGCGCATGCCACCGACCATGGCAGACTGTACTGTGCCTGCTCAGTGGTCTCCGGGTGCACGACATGCAATCGCCGGGCTTCGTGGAAGGTGAGGATGTCGACGTGCGCGATATCGGCGGGGTTCGGCAACGGGTCTGGCATGGACAGTACGGCTTCCACTGCGGGTTGGGCCCAGCGACACACCGGGTACGCCTTGAGGTACTGCTCGTGCAGGTATTCCCGTTCACCCAGGTCCTGCCAGATGTCGGCCACCTCAGGCGCTGTCATGGTCAGGGCCGGCGCACCGGTGAAGCCGTCGCGGGCCAGCAATGCCGCGGATATGCCAGTCATGGCGCCCCAGCCGGAACCGTCCTTGAGCATGGTCGGATGGTCGATGCAGCGCATCATCTGACTGCGCGGACCGTAGAATTCCGCGATACCCAGCGCATGATGCAGGCGGGTTCGGTCCAGGCCCATCAGGCGACCCGCGACAGCAGCGACGCCGAGCACGTTCCAGGCGCCCGAGGTATGGTAGTCGGGACTGGTGGCATGCAGGGCGATACCGGCTCGCGTTGCGACCTCGTAGCCGAGTGCCATCAGACCCAGAAATTCCCTGCCGGAGCACTGCTCGATTTCCGGCAAGGCCAGCAGGCCGGGAAGCAGGGCGACGCCGACATGCCCCTTGGTCAGAACCTGGCCGTCGTGGGCATCCAGTGCATCGATCAACCACGCACCGTGCAGGGCCGCGCCGGTGGGTGACGCGCGACCCTCGGAAAACAGCAGGGGGCGGTCGCCGCCGTGCTGAGCAGTCGCAAAACGGCGGGCATGCTCGGCCAATGGCGTGCGAGTGGCGCCGGCGGCAACGCCGAGCAGGTCAAGCAGGTAATGTCGGGCTCTGGCCAGGGAGGCCGGCGGAAGGTCATTCAGGGGGAAGTCGAGGATCCAGTCGAGTGGGTCCGGGGAGCTTGTCATGATGATGCCTGTTGGCGCATGGAAAAACGGGGAGCCGGACCATGGCTCCCCGGGGGGATCAGAGCAGCTCATTCTCCTTGAGGAAGTCGGCGGCGACGTCCTCGATGGTTTCGCGGTCGACATCGACGCTGGCATTGAGACTTGCCATGGTTTCATCATCGAGCAGTGAGGAGAGCTCGTTCATCTGCGCGGCCAGGTCCGGGTGGGCATCCAGGGTCTCTTCGCGCACCACCGGAGTCAGGGCATAGTCGGGGAAGAACTGCTTGTCGTCCTCCAGCACGCGCAGGTCGAGTGCGGGGATTCGCCCATTCGTCGCGGTGGTCATGGCGACATCCACGGCGCCTTGGTCCAGCGATGTGAGTGTCAGGCCCTGATCCATGCGTTTGACATTGCGTCGGCCGAACTCGAAGCCATACATTTCCTGCATTGGGCGCAGGCCATCATCACGCGAGTAGAAGGTGGCGTTGGAGGCCAGCACCAACTCCGTGCCGTTATTGATGACATCCGCCAGATCGGAAATGCTGGTGATACCCAACTTCTCGGCCTGAGGCTTGCGCATGGCCAGGGCATAGGTGTTGTTGGCTTCGGATGGATCGAGCCACACTAAGCCTTTCTGCCCATCCAGCTGCTTGACGCGCTCATAGGCCTGTTCCGGTGATAGGTCTTCGGTGACCTTGTTGTAGCTGATCAGTGATGTGCCAGTGTACTCCCAGTAGAGGTCTATCTGGCCATTTTCCTGCGCCTGACGCAGCACAGAGGTGCCCATACCGTCACGCATTTCGACCTCGTGACCGGCAGCTTCCAGGTACTGGGAAGTCATGCTGGCCAGAATGAGTTGTTCTGTGAAGTTCTTGCCGCCGACCGTGATGGGATCGGCGATGGCCATGGCGGGCGTGGCGGTCAGCATGGCGGTTGATAGCAGCGCAGTGATCAAGCGCATCACGAGATGTCCTCTGGGTATGGGGAATGGAGCCCGCCGCTCTCTGCGGCGGGCGATCGACTCACATCCATTACAAGAGATCGTTTTCGGTCAGGAAGTCGGCGGCGACGTCCTCGATGGTTTCTCGGTCGACATCGACGCTGGCATTGAGACTTGCCATGGTTTCGTCATCGAGCAGCGAAGAGAGCTCGTTCATCTGCGCGGCCAGGTCCGGGTGGGCATCCAGGGTTTCCTGGCGCACCACCGGCGTCAGGGCATAGGCCGGGAAGAAGTTCTGATCGTCTTCCAGCACCTGGAAGTCGAAGGCCGGAATGCGCCCATCGGTGGCGAAGACCAGGCCGACGTCCACCTGGCCGTCGCGCAGTGCCTGGTAGACCAGGCCGGAGTCCATGCGCTTGACGTCACCACGTCCCACGCGGAAGTCATAGGCCCTCTGCAGGGGACGCCAGCCATCCTCGCGGGCATAGAACTCGGCATTCATGGCGAATGACAGCTGTTCGTCGTCGTTGATGGCAGTGGCCAGCGCGGAGAGCGAGTCGATGCCGGTTTCCTCGACACTCTCTTCGCGCATGGCCAGGGCATAGGTGTTGTTGGCCGCCGAGGGTTCCAGCCACACCAGGCCTTTCTCGCCATCCAGCTCCTTGACGCGCTGGTAGGTTTCCTCGGGCGAAAGCGATTCGGTGACGTCGTTGTAGTTGATCAGCGAGGTGCCGGTGTACTCCCAGTAGAGGTCGATCTGACCATTTTCCTGAGCCTGGCGCAGTACGGCGGAGCCCATGCCGGCGCGGGATTCGACCTCATAGTCGAGGCCCTCCAGGTATTGGCTGGTCATGCTGGCGAGAATCTGCTGCTCGGTGAAGTTCTTGCCGCCCACGACGATTTCCTGCGCCTGGACGCTGGCCATGCTGCCTGCCAGGGCCAGGCCGGTGAGCGTTGTCATCAGTTTTTTCATGGGATTCTCCTTGGGTGACGGTCTTGTTCGGCAATGTCCGCGAACCTCGAGGTTTTGCGAACTTGCGGGCGATCAGGCGCGGGATGGATTGACTCCGCGCGGGACGATCAGGAAAGCGGTCAGGGCGATCAGGGCGTCGACCACGATGGCCAGCAGGGCCGTGGGAATGGCACCGGACAGCATCATGACCGGGTCATAAAGATCGATGCCGGTGAAGATGAGCTCGCCCAGTCCGCCGGCGCCGATCAAAAAGGCCAGTGGCACGGTGCCGACGTTGATCGTCAGGGCCGTGCGAATACCGGCGAAGATGACGTAGAGCGCGTTGGGCAGCTCGACCTTGAGCAAGCGCTGGGTCGGCGACATGCCGATGCCGGCCGCGGCTTCCATCAGGGCCGGCGAGACGCCCTTCAGGCCGGCATAGGTATTGCGCGCGATCGGTAGCAGGGTGGCCACGAACAGGCCGAACACCGCCGGTACGGTGCCGATGCCGAGAAAGCTCATCGACAGGGCCAGCACGGCCAGGGTCGGGATGGTGGTGCCGACGTTGAGCACCTGCATCAGGCTCTCGGCGGCCCTGGCCATGCTGGGGCGCGACAGCACCACGCCGAGCGGGATGGCGACCACAATCGCCAGACCACCGGACATGGCGGTCAACCACAGGTGTTGCACAGCGAGATACTGCACGTCCGGCAGGTAGAAGATGAAATCGTCGATGACCCCGCTGGACTGACTCCAGACGCCGGCAAAGAAGATGGCGGCGAGCAGCAGCAGGCGCAGCACCCCTTTCAGATTCTGTATGGGCATCGGCTCACTCCTCGGTCGCGGCGTCGGACTGTCGTTCGTCGCTCGAGCGGGGGCGGAAGCGCGAGCCCAGGTAATGTGTCATGGCGCGCTGGGTGATCTGGCCGCAGACGCGTCCCTGGTCGTCCACGCAGGGCAGCCAGGTGATGTCCTGGGCGAACATCTGTGAGGCCACCTTGCGCAGGTCGTCGTCCAGCGAGACGGTGGCCGGCACCTTCTGCACGTGATCGCGGCAATAGCCCCGGGTGGTGCGCGCCAGGGCACGGGTGATCAGGCCCAGCGGCTGACGCTTGTCGTTGACCACCAGAATGGCGTTCTGATAGCCGAAGTCGTCGATGCGCGCCAGGGCTGTCTCCAGGGTATCGCCCGGCGAGACCGTGCCGATCTCGTCACTCACGACATCACGTACCCGGACCAGGTTGAGGCGCTTGAGCGTGCGGTCTTCGCCGAGGAAGGACTCGACGAAGGCATTGCGCGGCGCCGCCAGCAGGTCATCGGGGGTGGAGTACTGGATGAGCTTGCCTTCGCGGAAGACCGCGACCTTGTCGCCCATCTTGATCGCTTCGTCGATGTCGTGACTGACGAACATGATGGTCTTCTGGAGGGCCTCCTGCATCTTGAGGAACTCGTCCTGGATGACGGCGCGGTTGATCGGGTCAATGGCCCCGAAGGGTTCGTCCATGAGCATCACCGGCGGGTCCGCGGCCAGCGCACGGGCCACACCGATCCGCTGCTGCTGGCCGCCGGAAAGCTCGCTTGGATAGCGCTTGAGGAAGGCATCGGGGTCCAGCGCGATCATGTCCATGAGTTCGCGGGCCCGCTCACGATACTTCGTCTTGTCCCAGCCCAGCAGCCTGGGAACCACCGAGATGTTTTCCTCGATGGTCATGTTGGGGAACAGGCCGATCTGCTGGATGACGTAGCCGATGTTGCGACGCAGGGTCTGGGTGTCCAGGTCCGTGGTGTCCTCGCCGTTGATGAAGACCCGGCCGGAAGACGGGCGGATGATGCGGTTGATCATCTTCAGGGTCGTGGTCTTGCCGCAGCCCGAGGGGCCGAGCAGGATGCAGATCTCGCCGGCGGCGACTTCCATGCTGATATTGTCGGCGGCGGTCACGGCCCCCTTGGGGGTGTCGAAGACCTTGGTCAGGTTATCCAGTTGAATCATGTACGCTTCCTTGAACGGTGAGCCGGTGGACGAGGAGTGCAGTCAGGCTGTTTCGGCGGCACGTTCCATGCCCAGCGGCGTCAGACGCTTCTGCAACGCCAGCAGCGCGTAATCGACGAGAATCGCCAGCAGGCTGACGGCGATGGCGCCGACGATCAGCTGGCGCGGGTCGGACTGCGAAATGCCGCGGCTGATAAAGGTACCCAGACCGCCGGCGCCGATGTAGGCGGCGATGGCCATCACGCCGATGTTGAGCACCACGGCAGTGCGCACCCCGGCCATGATGACCGGCACGGCCAGCGGGATCTCGACCATGCGCAAGCGCTGGTTCTGGCTCATGCCGATGCCGCGTGCGGCTTCGCGCAGCGCCGGGTCGACGTTGTTGATCGCCGTGTAGGTGTTGCGAATGATCGGCAACTGGGAATAGAGCAGCACGGCAATCACGGCCGGCAGGTAGCCGATGCCCTGACCGATGAGAGACAGCACCGGGATCATGATGCCGAACAGCGCGATGGAGGGGATGGTGACGATGATCGAGGCGGCATAGAGCACACTCTTGGCCAGCCGCTCGTTCTTGGTGATGGCAATCCCGATGGGCACTCCGGTCACGGTGGCAATGCCCACGGCCACACCGACCAGGGCGATATGCTCGAGCATTCGCGAGCCCAGCAGGTCGAGGTTATCCAGGGCGTATTGAATCAATTCCAAATGGAGTCTCCTTGCCGCGACGATTCTGAAACAAGCATAGCCGCTTGTCGGCCCGGGGAGCCGCCATGTGTCGTGGTCGCCGGGCGCTTCATGAAGAGCTAGCTTAGCAAAGCGCTGTAGCGGTATGGATGACGATGCGCAATGACACGAATTGCCGGCTGTGATGCCGTGCATGGTGCCGGTCGCGATGCCATTAAAAATGAGAATGATTGGCGTTCTTTCGCAATCGGCCGTGAACATGTCGAGAAACGCCCGATTTTGCGCGTGAAATGGTCGGCAAGACTTCACATCATATCGATACAGGACTAAAATGGTCCGCAATCGATCACCTGAAGGGCGAATCCCGGGGAGCCAGGCGTGTTGAAGCTTTCCAGACTGACCGACTACGCGGCAGTAGTGATGGCCCAGATCGCTCGTCATCCCGAACAGCCGCATGCGGCAGCCGAACTGGCCGAGGCGGTATCGCTGCCGCATCCCACGGTCAGCAAGACATTGAAGATGCTGGTGCGTGCCGGACTGCTGGAGTCCCGGCGCGGTGCTCAGGGAGGCTACTCGCTGGCGCGATCGGCGTCGCACATCTCCGCCAGTGATATCATCTCGGCCATCGAAGGCCCGGTGGCCATGACCGAGTGCAGTCAGGCGGAAGGTGACTGCGACCTGGTATCGGTCTGCGGCGTATCGGACAACTGGCAGCGCGTCTCGCTGGCCGTACGGGCCCTGCTCGACAGCGTGACCCTGGCGCATCTGGCCGATACCACACCGATCAAGTTACCCGTTCAGCTACCCATTCAGAGCGTGAGCCTGGCCGCAGAGGCCTGAGGTCCGCGACTTCATTACCCGAGGCGAGCCGTGCTCGCCGACCCAATCAGCCCGGGGAGGGGACAACATCATGGCAAGTCAGGAAATGGAAGAGCTCGTCCGTCGCGAATACAAGGAAGGGTTCGTGACCGACATCGAGAGCGATACGCTACCGCCGGGCCTGGATGAGGACACCATCGCCTTTATCTCGAAGAAGAAGGGCGAGCCGCAGTGGATGCTGGATTGGCGCCTCCAGGCCTACCAGCAGTGGTTGAAGATGACGACGCCATCCTGGGCGCACCTGGACTATCCGCCCATCGACTACCAGGCCATCTCCTATTACAGCGCGCCCAAGCGCGAAGAGGACAAGCCCCAGAGTCTCGACGAAGTCGATCCCAAGCTGCTCGAGACCTACGAAAAGCTGGGCATTCCGCTCCACGAGCGGGCTGCGCTGGCGGGCGTGGCCGTGGATGCGGTCTTCGACTCGGTGTCGGTGACCACCACCTTCAAGGAGAAGCTGCAAGAGGCAGGCGTGATCTTCTGCTCGATCTCCGAGGCGATCCAGGATTATCCCGAGCTGGTCCAGCAGTATCTGGGAAGTGTGGTGCCGCAGGGTGACAACTATTTCGCGGCGCTCAACTCGGCGGTGTTCACCGACGGCTCCTTCGTCTTCGTGCCGGAAGGCGTGACCTGCCCCATGGAGCTCTCGACCTATTTCCGCATCAACGCGGCCAACACCGGCCAGTTCGAACGGACCCTGATCATCTGCGAGAGCCAGGCCGAGGTGTCGTATCTCGAGGGCTGCACGGCGCCGCAGCGCGACGAGAACCAGCTCCACGCCGCCGTGGTCGAGCTGGTGGCGCTGGATGATGCCAAGATCAAGTACTCCACGGTACAGAACTGGTACCCCGGTGATGAGGACGGCAATGGCGGGATTTACAACTTCGTCACCAAGCGTGGCGACTGCCGTGGCGAGCGTTCCCACATCAGCTGGACCCAGGTCGAGACCGGTTCGGCGATCACCTGGAAGTACCCGTCCTGCATGCTGCGCGGCAAGGACAGCGTCGGCGAGTTCTACTCGGTGGCGGTGACCAATGGTCGTCAGCAGGCCGATACCGGCACCAAGATGATCCACATCGGCGAGGGCACTCGCTCCACCATCGTCTCCAAGGGGATCGCGGCGGGCCGCTCCGACCAGTCGTATCGCGGCCTGGTCAAGGTCGGGCCGCGGGCCAAGGGCGCGCGCAACTTCACCCAGTGCGACTCCCTGCTGATCGGCGATACCTGTGGTGCCCACACCTTCCCGTATCAGGAAATCGGCAACAGCACCGCCAAGGTGGAGCACGAGGCGACCACCTCCAAGATCGGCGAGGACCAGCTGTTCTACTGCCAGAGCCGCGGCATCGGCGAGGAAGACGCGGTCAACATGATCGTCAATGGCTTCTGCAAGGATGTCTTCCAGGAGCTGCCGATGGAGTTCGCCGTGGAGGCGGAGGCGTTGCTGAATGTGACTCTGGAAGGCGCTGTGGGTTAAGGCCTCTGGGTTGACGACGGCGTGATGAGCGCCGGGGACGAGCCGAAGCGAGGGTCATCCGCCATGGATGGCGGATGTAGCGCCCAGGGATGGGTTTACAGCGCCCTCGCGGCGACTCGTCGCCGGAACAGCTCATCATCCCCGCTAGAGAAAGGGGGCCTGCAAGAGGGCCCGAGAGGCGGAAACGAATTCATCTATGCGAGCCGCCGCGGCGGCTGATAGCTCAAAAGGTAGTCAAGATGCTCGAAGTCAAGGATCTGCACGTCACGGTCGAGGGTTCCGAGATCCTCAAGGGCCTGAACCTGACCATCGGTCCGGGAGAAGTCCATGCCCTGATGGGCCCCAACGGGGCCGGCAAGTCCACGCTGTCGGCGGTCATCGCCGGCAAGGACGGCTATGAGGTGACGAGCGGTTCGATCACCTTCGAAGGCCGGGATGTCCTGGAGATGGAAATCGAGGAGCGCGCCCAGGCGGGCCTGCTGCTGGGCTTCCAGTATCCGGTCGAGATTCCGGGCGTGAAGAATATCTATCTGCTCAAGGCGGCACTCAACGCCCAGCGCGCCGCGCGTGGTGAAGAAGAAATCGCGGCGCCGGACTTCATGAAACTGGTCAAGGAAAAGGTCAGCTTCATGAAGATGGATACCAGCTTCCTGCAGCGTGCCGTCAATGAAGGCTTCTCCGGTGGCGAGAAGAAGCGCAACGAGATTCTGCAGATGCTGGTGCTGCAGCCCAAGCTGGCCATGCTCGACGAAATCGACTCGGGACTCGACATCGATGCCATGCGGGTCGTGGCCGACGGCGTCAATTCGCTGCGCGGTGACGACAAGGGCATCCTGCTGGTGACTCACTACCAGCGCCTGCTGGACTACATCGTTCCCGACCGGGTGCATGTGCTGGTCGAGGGTCGCATTGCCAAGAGCGGTGATGCCGATCTGGCACGTGAACTCGAATCCCGTGGTTATGACTGGGTCGTGGAGGACTCTGCGGCATGAGTGACGAACAGCGCTTTCTCGATCGCCTGGCCGAGCGCAACGCCCAGCGCGGCAACGAGCCGACCTGGATCGCGGCGCGCCGTCAGGCCGGTGCAGCACGCTTCGAAGCGCTCGGCTTTCCGCATCGTCGCGTCGAAGACTGGAAGTACACCAATGTGCGCGACATCGCGCGCACGGACTTCACCCTGGCCGGCGACGCCGAGTTCTCGCCGGCCACTGCCGCGGCACTGACGCTGCCGGTGGATGCCCATCGCCTGACCTTCGTGGATGGCGTCTTCGCCCCGGCGCTCTCGGCCCTCGGCGACCTGCCCGAAGGCGTGCAGGTGCTGCCGCTGTCGCAGGCCCTGGAAGACAATCACGAAGCCGTGGGTGGCCCGCTGGGTCGTTTGACCGGCGTTGACTTCTCGGCCTTCGCCGCGCTCAATACGGCCTTCATGGAAGAAGGCGCCGTGGTACGCCTGGCGCCGCGCACCGTGGTCGACAAGCCGATCGTGCTGCAATTCCTGTCCCGCTCCGGCGAGCACCAGGTCATGAGTCATCCGCGCATTCTGGTCGAGGCCGCAAGCAGCAGCCAGGCCACGCTGATCGAACATCATGTCGGCGAAGCCGAGGCGGCGAATTTCACCAACCTGGTGGAAGAGATCATCCTCGACCGCGGTGCCATCCTGACTCACTACAAGCTGCAGGAAGCGCCGATCAAGGACAGTCATATCGCCAGCATTCACATCGAGCAGGCGCGTGACAGCCGCTATGTGTCGTTCAACCTCAATCTGGGGGGCGGCCTGGTGCGCAATGATCTGGTCACCGAGCTCAACGGCGAGGGTGCCGAGGCGGTCTTCAATGGCCTCTTCTATGGTCAGGGCCGTCAGCATGTCGATAACCATACCTGGGCCAACCACAATGCCCCGCGGACCTTCTCCCACGAGAACTACAAGGGCATTCTCGATGACCGCGCCCATGGCGTGTTCAACGGCAAGGTAGTGGTCAAGCGCGACAGCCAGCAGATCGAAGCGGACCAGAGCAATGCCAACCTGCTGCTGTCCGATCGTGCCGAAATCGATACCAAGCCCGAGCTCGAGATCTATGCCGATGACGTCAAGTGTGCGCACGGGGCGACCACCGGCCAGCTCGATGAAGAAGCGGTCTTTGCGCTGCGCACCCGCGGCATCGACGAGCAGACGGCGCGTGGCTTGTTGACCCTGGCCTTCGCCGGCGAGGTGATGGATCTGGTCGATCTGGATGCGGTATCCGAGCGAGTCGAGCTCGCCGTGGCCGGCAAGCTGCCGGAGCGCTTCAATCTGGCCGGCCTGGTGGAAACTGCCTCGGCACTCAACGAGGAATAGTCATGGCTGACTTCAACGACCTCATGCTGGATGTCGCAAGGGTCCGTCGTGACTTCCCGATACTCGGGCGCGAGGTGCATGGCAGGCCGCTGGTCTATCTCGACAATGCCGCGACCTGCCAGACACCACGTCAGGTCATCGATGTCTTCGATGACTACTATGGGCGTTACAACGCCAATATCCATCGCGGCCTGCATACCCTCGCCGACGAAGCGACCGAAGCGTTCGAGGGTACGCGCGAGAAGGTGCGTGCGCACCTGGGAGCCGCCGAGACGCGTGAAATCGTCTTCACGCGCGGCACCACCGAGGCGATCAATCTGGTGGCCGGCAGCTGGGGGCGCGTCAACCTCCAGCAGGGTGACGAGGTGCTGATCTCGCGCCTCGAGCATCACTCCAATATCGTGCCCTGGCAACTGCTGTCACGCGAGCTGGGGTTCACCATCCGAGTGATTCCGGTGGACGAGCGTGGAGTGCTGGATCAGTCGGCCTACCGTGATCTGCTGAGCGAGCGGACCCGGCTGGTCGCGGTCAACCACGTGTCCAATGCCCTGGGCACCGTCAATCCGGTGGCCGAGATGGCCACCCTGGCCCACCAGCATGGTGCCCTCATCCTGGTCGATGGCGCCCAGGCGGTGCCCCATCAGCGCGTCGATGTGCAGGCGCTGGGCGTGGACTTCTACGCCTTCTCCGGTCACAAGGTCTATGGTCCGACCGGTGTCGGCGCGCTCTATGGCCGCGCCGAGCTGCTCGAGGCCATGCCTCCCTGGCAGGGGGGCGGCGAGATGATCGAGACGGTGTCCTTCGAGTCACCGACCACCTTCGCCGACATCCCGCACAGGTTCGAGGCGGGGACCCCGGCCATCGCCGAGGTCATTGCCCTGGGCCGGGCGCTGCAGTGGGTCGAAGGGATCGGACTGGACCTGATCCAGGCCTGGGAAGCACGCCTGCTGCAGCATGCCACGGAGAGTGTCGCGTCGATCGAGGGGCTGCGCGTGCTGGGCACGTCGCCCGACAAGGCAGCGGTGCTGTCCTTCGTGGTGGATGGCGCCCATGCCCAGGATATCGGGCTGCTGGTCGACCAGATGGGCGTGGCGATACGCACCGGGCATCATTGTGCCCAGCCGTTGCTGGCGTCCCTGGGGGTCGAGGCCACCTGCCGCGCTTCCTTCGCCGCCTACAACACACCCGAGGAAGTCGACGTCTTCGTCGAGGCGCTGCAGCGCGTGGTCGGGATGCTGCGCTGAGCGAAAGCCGAGGAGACTCATGAGTGATATTGATGCACTGGCCGGTGTCACCAAGGGGCAGGTGCTGCCCCTGCAGCGTGATGTCGAGGCCATCGCCATTCCGTTCGGCAAGACCGAGACATTGCCCGAGGACAGCGAAGTCACGGTGATGCAGGCCAAGGGTGGCACGGTCAGTGTGGGCCTGGAAGGGCGCATGTATCTGATCGAGGGCAGTCAGCTCGATGCCCTGGGACTGGACGCCGTGCCTGCCCCGACGCTGCCGGAAGATGCCTCGGAAGAGGACATCGAGGCCTTCGTCTGGGAGCAGTTGCGGACCTGTTTCGATCCGGAAATCCCGGTCAACATCGTCGAACTGGGACTGGTCTACGGGTGCCGCATCGAGCGTCTGATCAGTGGCGAACGGATGGTCACCATTCGCATGACGCTGACGGCGCCGGGCTGCGGCATGGGCGATGTCATCGCCGCCGATGCGCGCAACAAGATCCTGGGCGCGCCCCAGGTCAGCAAGGTACACACCGAAATTGTCTTCGACCCGCCCTGGAGTCGCGAGATGATGAGTGAGGAAGCCAAGCTCGAGCTGGGGATGTTCTGAGCGCCAACCGTCCAACTCGCGAGCCTGCCTCCATGACACTGGTGCAGGGAAACTGCGCATGAGCTGCCTTCGGGATTGGGAAAATCGATGCTCTCGCTACCATGGAAAACCTTCCGAATCCTGCTGATGCTGCTCGGCGGAGGCACCCTGCTGGCCCTGCTGCTGTTTCTGGCCGGCAATGTCTGGGTGCTGACCAGCACCAGCGGACGCATCGAAACCGAGTTGGCGAAGTGTCAGCCGCGGCAGGTGGGGATCATCTTCGGCACCTCGCACTGGACGCGCAGCGGGGCGCGCAACCCGCATTTCGAAGGCCGCATGCGGGCCGCGGCCGGCCTGATTCAAGAGCGCAAGGTCGACCATCTGCTGTTGTCGGGCGACAACAGCACCCGCTACTACAACGAGCCGATCACCATGTGGAAGGATCTGCTCGACCGTGGTGTGCCGGAATCGGCCATGACACTGGATTATGCCGGTTTCAGTACCTTCGACACGCTCATCCGGGCGCGCGATGTCTTCACCGTGCAGCGCGCCCTGCTGGTCACTCAGGACTGGCACCTGCCACGGGCGCTGTTCATTGCTGATGCACTGGGCATCGAGGTACAAGGCTGTGTGGCCCCGACGCAGCCTTCCGATGGCACCTGGCGTCTCAGGGCCAGGGAGTGGCTGGCACGCGTGGCGACGCTGGGGGATCTGTATGTCTGGGGGCGCGAGCCGCACTTCCTGGGGCCCCAGGAGCCCCTGCAGATCACGCCGCGACCCGATCTCAGCGTCGCTGCCCCTGCTTCTGAAGGCGATACAGCTCGCGAATCAGAGCACGACAGTTCCGCCAGCACTCCTCAATGACCGGTTCGATGGCCTCGGGCAGGGGATGCGTGAGCAGTGTCGAGAGTGACTGCATGAGGACGCGCTCCTGCTCGAGGAGCTCGTTGATCAGCACCTGACTGTCATTGCCGACGAAGCTCTTCAAGCGGCTCCATAGCCACATGTAGTCGTCGCGCTCGACGTCGGCGTCACGGGGGAGAAGGTCGAGGTGACGGCGCGCCAGCGTCTGCAGCTTGCGCATCAGCTTGCTGCGTTCCTCGAACTGGGGCTTCAAGGCGTCACGCAGGCTGGGGCGCAGGCGCTCGAGGTTGTCCTGGAAATAATCGATGCTGTCGGCCAGTGCTTCCAGAGCACTGTCCATCGCCACCTGGCGATTATCAAGAAACATGCGCGTTCACCTCCTCCGGTGACGCAGATTGTGGGGGTGTCGAGTGACTTTTGCCACCCCCGTGGACGATTAAATTGCCGCCCTGGCCTTAGCCTTTAGGCTTGGGCGGCGTCTTGCGCCTGGGTGTGGCGCTCTTCTCCATGTGTTCGATGATCAGGTTGGCGATATCCCGGCCGGTGGCGGTCTCGATGCCCTGCAGCCCCGGGGAGGAGTTGACCTCCATGATGACGGGCCCATGGTTGGAGCGTAGCAGGTCGACCCCGGCCACCTGCAGGCCCATGGCCTTGGCGGCCCGGGTGGCGGTGGAGCGTTCCTCCGGGGTGATGCGAATCACGCTGGCGCTGCCGCCCCGATGCAGGTTGGAGCGAAACTCGCCATCGGCCGCCTGGCGCTTCATGGCGGCCACGACCTTGTCGCCGATGACCAGGCAGCGGATGTCGGCGCCCTTGGCTTCCTTGATGTATTCCTGAACCATGATGTTGGCCTTCATGCCCATGAAGGCCTGAATGACCGACTCGGCGGCCTGGTTGGTCTCGGCGAGGACCACGCCGATGCCCTGGGTGCCCTCCAGCAGTTTGATGACCAGCGGGGCGCCACGCACCATGGTGATCAAGTCCGGAATATCGTCAGGCGAGTGCGCAAAGCCCGTCACCGGCAGGCCGATGCCCTTGCGCGACAGCAGCTGCAGCGAACGCAGCTTGTCGCGGGAGCGGGTGATCGAGACGCTGTCGTTGAGCACCTGGGTGCCCATCATCTCGAACTGGCGCAGCACGGCGCAGCCATAGAAGGTGACCGAGGAACCGATGCGCGGGATGACGGCATCGAAGGGTTCCAGCTCGGCGCCCTTGTAATGGATGGAAGGGTGATGCGAGGCGATGCTCATGTAGCAGCGCAGGGTATCGACGACCCGAGTACTGTGCCCCCGTGCCTCGGCTGCCTCCAGCAGTCGGCGCGAAGAGTAGAGGTTGCGATTGCGTGACAGCAGCGCGATATGCATGGCGATTCTCCGTTGTGGGGAAGGGCCGAGAGAACCTTGGCCTCAGGGCTCACCGTGAAGGAAACCGGCGCCGGGGGCTACCAGTACGCGTCTTAACGCTCGGCGGCCGAGCAGCATGGGATGGCGCATGTCGCGACGGTCGGTCAGGGTGAGCTCGACCGGAAACTCGAGCTCACCCAGTTGCATAGACGTACGCACCACGAAGCGCCATTCGGTCTGGCCGTTGGAGCTGGTGACGCGTCGTCGGTCGTGCAGTGGCAGGCACTGCTCGTGAGCGGGGCTGGCCGGTCCGCCACCACGCGAAGTGAAGCGCACCCAGGGGTGCCCGTCATGCTCGAAGGTTTCGATGTCCTCGGCATGCAGAGAGGACGTGCGCGCCCCCGTGTCGACCTTGGCGCAAAGCGTCAGGTTCAGGGCGGGCAGGGTGACCATCTCGCGGCGACCGACGATGGCCTTGGCCTGGTAGGGCAACTCCTTCATGACGCTATCTCCTCTGGCTCCTGGAACGGCGCTGGCTTACCGGGGCAGACTGGCCAGGCGTCTGCCGATGGGCGACGTCGGCTCGGCCTCGCGCAGTGTCATCAACACGGGCAAGCGTAGCCGGGGTATCAGGGCCAGGTCGCGTGCCACGGCGGAAAAGTCGGCGCGCGGTTCGTTGGCCAGTCGGGTCAGAAAACGCGGGAGTCGCTCGGCATGCTCCAGGTGATGCCAACCCCGGCCCGCCATGGCCGCCAGCAGATCCGGGCCGCATGCCTGCTCGTCGGCGAGCAGGGTGTCGTACCAGTCACCGGTCTTTTCCTCGTCGGCACCACTGACGGCTCTGACACAGGCACAGAATGTCTCGATATCGCCATCGCTGGCGGCCTGCTCGCCGCGCTGGCGCAAGCGGTCGGCCAGCTCATCGAGGATGGCGACATGTTCCAGACAGTAGCACAGTGATACCAGCACCTCACTCGGCAGTGTAGCAATCGAGCGGGCCAGCTGGTGCTGGGCATCGGCGTCCATGCGCACCGCAAAGTCGGCAAGGCCTTGCAGGCCCAGTGCCTGCCAGTCGAGTGTCTGCTGGCCCGACAGATAAGCCTCCACCGGCTCCAGATGCTGGCTCGCCGGG
This sequence comes from Halomonas sabkhae, assembly GCF_030409265.1. NCBI lineage: Bacteria > Pseudomonadati > Pseudomonadota > Gammaproteobacteria > Oceanospirillales > Halomonadaceae > Halomonas > Halomonas sabkhae. The sequence continues at coordinate 254,502 of NZ_JAUFPM010000015.1, read as the reverse complement.
CGCTCGAAATCATGGCTGGCGCGGGCGTGCAGCATGGCCTGAAAGGTGGTCGAGGGCGTGAAGGCCAGGGGATTGTCCTTCATCAGGTTGTCGATCTCGCTGCTGTCCTCGCGCCCGAGCCCCTGGACGTTGCGCCCCAGTGTCTCCAGCAAGCGCTGCAGGAAGGCGTCACGGGCTGCCGGGTCCAGCTGGCCCTGTTCATCGAGCGGCAGCGCCAAAAACCAGATGAGTGGATCCTGAAGGTCTCCCAGCCGAAACACCATGGCCAGCCGTGCCTGGCTCTGCCAGGGGGCCGGCCAGGCCGCGCCGTCGTGCTCCAGGGCACGCAGGCTCTCCAGCTCGCAGGGTACGACGCGGCGGCCCAGGTGGTACAGCCGCACCTCGGCACCGGTGCGGACGAAAAAGTCGTGAAGGCTATCAATCGATTGCATGCGGTCTCCCAGCTCAGGACTCGTACCTTACAATGGGGGCGCCATCCTGTCAGCCGATGCCGGCGTGCGTCAGTGGAGGCTGATCATTGATTGACCAACGGCGTGGAGTGCCCGTCAGGTCTGGCCCGGGAGCATGTGTTCAAGGTTTATCCACAGCTGCATGCAGGACTTCTGTGTATTAACCGCCTGTGTCCCGCCTATGATGTTCATAAGCAGAAGCCATTGGCCATGGCACGGGACTTTGTCCAGCATCTGTGTAAAAATGGAATATAGAGAAAGGTTTTTTATTCCTTATCGTGTTTTCAAGCCTCACAGGAGGATCGTCATGTTGCGCTCTCTCGCTCTCTTCAGAAAAGTGGCCCTGCCGGTACTCTCGGCGGGACTGCTGACCGCAGCCGGCATGGCCCAGGCTCAGCAGGATGACACCCTGCGGGTCGGCATGTCCGGTGGTTATTTCCCCTTCACCTTCGTCGAGCAGGACACCCTCAAGGGGTTCGAGGTCGATGTCATGGAGGCGGTGGCCGATGAGATGGGCACCGAGGTGGTATTCGAGACGGCCAATTTTTCCGGTCTGTTCGGCATGCTCGAGTCAGGACGCATCGATACCATCGCCAACCAGATCACCATCACGGAAGAACGTCAGGCCAAGTACGTCTTTACCGAGCCCTATGTCTATGACGGCGCTCAGGTCGTGGTAAAGGAAGGCAACACATCGATCTCGGGTGTCGAAGACCTGCCAGGCAAGAGCGTTGCGGTGAACCTGGGCTCGAATTTCGAGGCATTGCTGCGTGAGCTGCCCTACGCCGACGAGATCGATATCCGCACCTATGAAAGCAACATCGAACAGGATACGGCGCTGGGTCGTGTCGATGCCTTCGTCATGGATCGCGTTAGTGCCAGCCAGGTCATCAAGGACAAGCCGCTGCCTCTGCAACTGGCAGGCGAAACCTTCTCCGAGATTCATAACGCGCTGCCGTTTCGCGATACCGAGCAGGGCCGTCAGCTGCGTGACGAAGTGGGCCAGGCCCTCCAGGCCCTGCGTGACAACGGCACTCTGGCCGAGATCTCCGAACGCTGGTTCGGCAACGACATCACGCAGCCTTGATCGAGTGATGCTGGCGACATGAGTGTGCTCGATTTCGACTACATGCTGGGGCTGGTGCCCATTCTGCTCAGCTACCTGCCGCTGACGCTGGAAATGGCGGCCGCCGGCATGGTGCTGGCATTGGCCCTGGCGTGCGGCCTGGCGGTGATTCGCGTGCTGAAGATTCCGGGGCTGAATGCGGCGACCATGCTGTTCATCTCCTTCTTCCGCGGCACGCCGCTGCTGGTCCAGCTCTTCCTGTTCTATTACGGGCTGCCCCAGCTGCTGGATTTCCTGACCCAGATCAATGGTATCACCGCGACCATCATGGGGCTGACGCTGCATTTCTCGGCGTATATGGCGGAGTCGATCCGTGCCGCCATCGTCGGTGTCGACCGCAGTCAGACCGAAGCGGCGTTGTCGATCGGCATGACCAATGGTCAGCTGATGCGGCGCATCGTCCTGCCTCAGGCCACCCGGGTGGCGGTACCGACCCTGATGAATTACTTCATCGACATGATCAAGGCCACCTCCTTGGCCTTCACCCTGGGCGTGACCGAGCTGATGGGGGCCACCCAGAAAGAGGCCGCCGGTAGCTTCCTGTACTTCGAGGCCTTCGTCACCGTGGCGGTCATCTACTGGATCGTCGTGGAGCTGCTGGCCTGGGGGCAGCGCCGCCTGGAGGCCCGACTCAACAAGGCGTATAGCCGATGATTCAAATCGCCAACCTGACCAAGCGTTTCGGCGGCACGGCGGTGCTCGACGGCATTGATCTGGAGATCGAGCAGGGGGAAATCATCGTCGTGATCGGCCCGTCCGGCACGGGCAAGTCCACCCTGCTGCGCTGCCTGAATTTCCTCGAGCGCCCCGACGCCGGCCAGCTGACACTGGGTGACCTGCAGGTCGATGTGACCCGGGCCAGCCGCCGGGACATCCTGGCGGCGCGCCGACGCACGGCCTTCGTGTTCCAGAACTATGCGTTGTTCGCCAACAAGACGGCGCTGGAAAACATTGCCGAAGGGCTGGTCATCGTCAACCGCTGGCCCAAGGACAAGGCCCATGCCCGTGCTCGCGAGATCCTCGAGCGTATCGGTCTGGCCGACAAGGCCGATGCCTATCCGGCCTCGCTGTCCGGTGGCCAGCAGCAACGCGTGGGCATCGGCCGTGCCATGGCGGCTCAGGCCGAGGTGATTCTGTTCGATGAGCCGACGTCCTCGCTCGATCCCGAATGGGTGGAAGAGGTCCTCGGATTGATGAAGCAACTGGCCGCGGAGCGCCAGACCATGCTCGTGGTGACCCATGAAATGGGCTTCGCCCAGGACGTGGCCGATCGTGTCGTCTTCATGGAAGGCGGACGTATCGTCGAGCAGGGGCCGCCGGCGCAGCTCTTTCAGTCCCCGCAGGATCCGCGCACGCGCGACTTCCTGCGCAAGGTGCTGGCCGCTCAGCCAGCCCCGCAGGCGTTGTAAATCCGATTTGGTCCGTCCGGCCAGACGCGCGAAAATGGTCACACAGATCGACCGGAGCCAGATGCCATGACCGTACATGAAGAACTTGCGCAAGCCTTGCGCGAACTCGAATCCGCCATGCGAGCGGCCGATATGTGGCGCATGGAGGCGCCCGAGCCGGCGGCCTACAACAGCGTCGAGCCATTCTGCATCGATACCATGAGCCTGCCGCAGTGGCTGCGCTTCGTCTTCATCGCGCGACTCGAGACGCTGGTGGAGCAGCAGGGGGCCATGCCGTCGAAGAGTGACGTCGCCCCGGCGGTGGAAGCCTACCTGACCCAGGAGGGCGCGCGGACCAGTGATCGCATCCTGGTCGGCAAGGCGATTGAACGCGTGGATAGCCTGGTAACCGAGAATTGAGCGCCCCGGCCTATTATTTCGCCTATGGCAGCAACATGAACCCGGCGCGCGTCGCGGCGCGTATCGGCGAGACACGCGCCGCCCTCGCAGGTGTCCTGAGGGATTACCGGTTGTGTTTCGACAAGGCGTCCAGAGTGCCGGGTATCAGCCATGCCAATGTGGTGGCAAGCCAGGGAGCCTGGGTCGAAGGCGTGCTGATCGGCCTGACGCATCCCGAGCAGATCCAGGCCATGGACCCCTTCGAGGGCTATCCGCAGGAGTATCAGCGCCATCGTCTGCCGATTCACAGTGACGAGGGTGTCATCGACGCCTGGGTCTATATCGCCAGGCCCGGTACCACCGGGGCAGGGCTGCAACCGGCACGCGAATACCTGGCTCATCTACTGCATGGGCGGGCCTTTCTGTCCAGCGAATACCATGCCTGGCTGGCGGATTTCCCGTCAGTGACGGGGCTCGACGAGGCAACGCTGATTCAGCTGGGAGTGTCGCGCCACGATTCGGGCTGAGGTCGTTGTGTCCGGCCTTCGCCGTAACGCAAAAAAACGCCGCCGGAGCGAATCCGGCGGCGTTTTGCTGAGCGGGCCGCGAGCGGCCCGCTCATGGCTCACGGGTTTCTGGCTTAGAAACGCAGGGTCAGGTTGCCGCCGACGGTCAGCGGGTCGAGCTCCAGGCTGCCGGCGCCCTGGCCATTGACGCTGACATCACTTTCCACATCGGCATACTGGGCGTAAGAGCCGATCATGAGGTTGTCGGTGAGTGCAAAGTCGACACCCAGCTGGCCGGTGAAGCTGGTCGAGTGATCCAGGTCCACGTTGGCCACGGATTCATTGGAAAAGTAGGTGTGGTTCACGCCAATGCCGGCATAGGGCTGTACGCGCGAGTCGGTGCCACCCAGCGGGAAATAGTTGGCCATCAGGTTGATCGGTGTACGTTCGAAGCTGCCCCCGGTCATGTCGTGCTCGACCGCCTCGGAGCCAGTGAGTTCGACGCCCAGATGATCGGTGAACAGGTAGCCCGCACCATAGGTGATGCCTTGCTCGTCCTGGACATTGATGTCCTGACCGGCGATCTGGCCATTATCATCGCTGACGTCGGACTTGGCATAACCACCGCGCACATAGATATCGCCTGACTGATAGGCAACTGCCGACTGGGCGGCAACAAGGCTGGCGGCAACGATCGCGGTTGCGGAAATCACTCGAGTCGCGTTCATGCGGAATTCTCCCTTGGTTGAGATTGAAATACAGCATGTCGTTGCTGTGTTTCGATGTAGCCCATTATAAAACAGTGTTCTCTAACGTCTTGTAGAAAATGCCTATAGGCTTGATGGTTGTGGTTGACTGAGCTTAATGGCAGCCGCGAAATTGACGCCAGGGAGCGACACTTTTGCATCATCTTGCCCGATCGTGCACTCAGGGGTCGCTCATTTGCCGGAAATGGTCTTCACTGAACAGCAAGACTCGGGAGGCAAACAGATGGCAGTCTGGGTACGCTATTCACATGGAGGTGGGGCGCTCTTGTCACTCCTGTCAGCGGCATTGCTGGCTGTATGGTGGCTATGGCGCCCGGAGGTGATGGAGATTCTGCCCCTTAGCCTGCGTCTGCCCGTCGTGGCGCTGGGAGTGTGGGCGCTGGGGGCGGCGTTCATTCGTCCCGTGGCGCAGGATATGGAGCTGTATCGCCTGCTGGTATTGATCAATACGGCCTGGACGCATGCCGCTCTGTGGGGCTTCGCGAGTATCACGCTGGGACTTGCCGTGTATCGCGGGATCGGGTGAACACCCACTGAGCCGCCATGCAAAAGGGCTCCCGCAGGAGCCCTCTGGTGATACCGGATGGTGAAGAATATCCTCAGCGATCGATGGCCTTGTACTCGCCGGCGTCGCTGGTCACGCTGCTGACCAGGATGATGGCGACGAAGGCGGCGATGAAGCCGGGGATGATCTCGTAGACGCCGGGGCCACCCAGGAAGGATGCATTCCAGCCCAGCGTGATCCAGATCATGACGGTAGCGGCACCCACGATCATGCCGGCAATGGCACCCGCGCCATTGGTGCGCGGCCACATCAGCGACAGGATGATCAGCGGGCCGAAGGCGGCACCGAAGCCGGCCCAGGCGTTGCTGACCAGTGCCAGGACCTGAGAATCGGGGTCGGAAGCGATGATGGTGGCCACCAGGCCTACCAGGACGACGCTCACCCGGCCGACCATGACGCATTCCTTCTCCGAGGCTTCCTTGCGCAGGAAGAGGCGATAGAAGTCCTCGGTGAGCGAGGAGGAGGACACCAGCAGCTGACTGGAGATCGTGCTCATCACCGCCGCCAGCAGTGCGGCAAAGAGGAAGCCGGTGACCAGCGGATGGAACAGCAGGTCGGCCAGAATGATGAAGATGGTTTCCGGGTCTTCCACATTCATGCCGTTGCGGACGGCGTAGGCGCGACCGAAGATGCCCAGCGAGACGGCGCCGATCAGCGAGATGAGCATCCAGCCCATGCCGATGTTGCGTGCCGTGGGTACATCCTTGAGGTTACGGATGGCCATGAAACGCACGATGATGTGCGGCTGACCGAAGTAGCCCAGCCCCCAGGTCACCGCCGACAGCCAGCCGATGAAGGTCAGCCCGTCCGTCCAGGTCAGCAGGGTGGGGTCGACGTCATTGAGCGTCTGCGAGGCCTGCGAGAAGCCGCCACCGCCTTCGCCGAACAGCACCACGGCCGGCATGATGATCAATGCCAGCATCATGATGCAGCCCTGCACGAAGTCGGTCATGCTGACCGCGAGGAAGCCACCCACCACGGTGTAGACCAGCACCACCCCCAGGGTGATGATGATGCCCGCGGCGTAGTCGCTCAGGCCGCCGAAGTTGAAGATGCCGGCGAAGGCACTCTCGAACAGCTTGCCGCCCGCGACCAGGCCGGAGGCCGTGTAGACGGCGAAGAAGATGACGATGACCACGGCCGACACGGTGCGCAGCGAGGTCGCGCGGGTCGGGAAGCGGTTGGCCAGGAAGGACGGGATGGTGATGGCGTTGCCATAATGCACCGTCTGCTCGCGCAGGCGCGGGGCAACCAGCGTCCAGTTGAAGAAGGCGCCCACCAGCAGGCCGATACCGATCCAGGCGGAGCCCAGGCCGGAGGCGAAGAGTGCCCCCGGCAGGCCCAACAGCAGCCAGCCACTCATGTCCGACGCCCCGGCCGACAGGGCCGCGACCTTGGGACTGAGCGAGCGGCCGCCCAGCATGTAATCCTCGGATGAGGAGGTGGATGTGCGCATGGCATAAATGCCGATGGCAACCATGAGCACAAAGTAACCGATTAGACTAATCCAGACACCAATAGCCATGATGAAGCGTCTCCAGTTTATTGACCCCGAGCCAGCTCGGGCAGGTTATTGTTACGCACGCAGGCCTCGTGACCACTGGCGAGCATCGCGATAGGGGGAAGGTGGAGCCTGTGTCCGGCAGGGCTTGTGTTGACGACCATGTGGATTCCTTGCGTCTTGAACTTGTCATTAGAGAAGGCAAAGGTGACTGTCGCAGCTACCATTGCCTTCTTTAATGGCACGAAAAGAGTGTCTGTAGAAGCACAGCAGTCCAGTAGAGCATATTTCCACTGGACTGTTGAAAGCAAAACTCCCTCTATTTACGCATAGCTGCCTTCGGTGGTACCGCCGCTTTCCGGGTCTATGCGATGTTCACCATCCGCATCCCACTTGGCTTTTTCGGCATCGGTCGCCTTGGGTGAGAACCATCCCACGTTGGCATAAAAGATACCGATGAAAGGCGCCGTCCAGCAGGCAAAAGCCAGCGGAATATACAGCAGGTTTTCGAAATTGCCGTCGCCGATGTTCAAGGACAGAGCCGTGATGACGAAGGCACCCCCTGCATTCCAGGGCACCAGCGGAGAAACCAGGGTCCCGCCTTCTTCAATACCCCGCGACAGGTTAAGGGTCGAATAGCCCATGCCACGATAGACCGGCGCATACATGCGTCCCGGCAGGGCGACTGACAGGTAGGGGTCACCGGCCACGGTATTGGTGGCGACCGAGGTCAGCACGGCAGACGTCTGGATGCTGGCGAACGTCTTGAAGCGCGAGATGATCTTGCTGATGACCGCTTCCAGGCAGCCGGTGCGTTCGAGTGCGCCGCCAAAGCCCAGCGCCAGCAGGACCAGCGAGATGGTCCACATCATCGACTGGATACCACCGCTGTTGAGCAGTGAATCAATTTCACTGACGCCAGTGTCGATGGAGTAGCCCGAGTTGCCATAGGTGAAGACGTCATGCAAGCCGACGCCCTGAAAGAGCATGGCCATGACGCCCCCGGCAACCGCCCCCGCGAACAAGGACGGAATGGGTGGTTGCTTTGTGACTGCCAGACCGATGACCAGCACGGCAGGTAAAAGCAGCCAGGGAGAAATCCAGAACGTCTCGTTGAGCGCCGTGGTAATGGCGTTGATGCTCTCGAAGGAGGTCTGGGTAGAGTCGATGACCGTGAAGCCTGCCACCAGGTAGATGACCAGGGCGATCAGCATGGCGGGAATGGTGGTCGGCATCATGTTCTTGATGTGGTCGAACACATTGGTGCCGGTTACCGCCGGTGCCAGGTTGGTGGTATCGGAGAGCGGCGAAATCTTGTCACCGAAGAAGGCCCCGGAGACCACCGCACCGGCCGTCCAGTAGGGCGGGATGCCGAAGCCCGCGCCAATGCCCATCAAGGCCAGGCCGATGGTGCCGACGGTGCCCCAGGATGTGCCCAGTGACACGGAGACAACCGAGCACAGGATCATGGCGGCGGCCAGAAAGATTTCCGGCGAGAGTATGATCAATCCATAATAGATCAGTGTGGGGACCGTGCCGCTGGCGATCCAGACGCCCACGATGATACCGACGATGATCAGTACGGATACTGAAGGGAGCGACACATTGATGACGTGGAAAATACCCTTCTCGATATTCGGCCAGCCATGGCCAAGATAGATCCCCAGGATGCTGGTCAGGGCAATACCGATGGATAGCGGAATATGGGGGGTGAAGTCTCCGAAGTAGAAGAGCTGGACCGCGAGCACGGCCAGGGTTCCGAGAATGGGGATGAGTGCCAGGCCGAAGCCTGGCGCGCGGATCGAGTCGCTTTGCGTAGTGTCTTCCATGAAGGCCTCCAGTTGTGCTGATTATTACAAGACCGTTGTGACGATGTACCCCCGGTTCCCCCGGAGACGAGAGCCCGGGAAACGCCGTGGCGCTTCCCCGGGTTGAGCGGGCTCGGCAAGCTGCTTGTTGTTGGGGTGAGCATGCCGAGCCCGGTAGCGGGCATTCAGGCGCTGACGTCAGTCGTCGCCCATGGCCAGCAGTGAGGCATTGCCGCCGAGTGCGGCGGTATTGATGGTCACCGACTTCTCGGTGGCGAAGCGCAACAGATAGTGCGGGCCGCCCGCCTTGGGGCCGGTACCCGAGTAACCCTGGCCGCCGAAGGGTTGCACGCCGACCACGGCGCCGATGATGTCGCGATTGACATAGACATTGCCGACGCGGATGCGACGCGCGATGTCCTCGGCGAAGGATTCGTTGCGGCTGTGCACACCGAAGGTAAGGCCATAGCCACGCGCGTTGATCGAATCGATGACCTGGTCGATCTCCTGCGACCGGTAGCGAACGATGTGCAGGATCGGCCCGAACTGCTCGCGTTCCAGGGCATCGATGCCATCGATCTGAAACGCCGTCGGTGCGATGAAGGTGCCCTCGGCGGTGCGGCTGTCCTCCAGCGTGGTCTGGGCGATCAGGCGGCCTTCGCCCTTGAGCTTGTCGATGTGCGCCTGCAGTGCCTCGCGGGCATCATCATCGATGACGGGTCCGACATCGGTGCCCAGGTCCCGCGGATCCCCCACACGCAGTTCGTCCATCGCGCCCTTGAGAATCTCGATGACGCGATCGGCCACGTCGTCCTGCAGATAGAGCACGCGCAGTGCCGAGCAGCGCTGCCCGGCGCTCTGAAAGGCCGAGTGAATGACATCATTGACGACCTGCTCGGGCAGGGCGGTGGAGTCGACGATCATGGCGTTCATGCCGCCGGTCTCTGCCACCAGGGTGGGTAGGGGGGCGTTGTCGCGCGCGGCCAGCGAGCGGTTGATCAGCTGGGCGGTATCGGTGCCGCCGGTAAAGACCACGCCGGTGATGCGCGCGTCGCCGGTCAGCACGCTGCCCACGGTGGGGCCATCGCCGGGCAGCAGCTGGACGACGTCGCGCGGCATGCCGGCCTTGTGCAGCAGTTCGACCACGCGGTGGGCAATGATCGAGGTCTGCTCCGCCGGCTTGGCCAGGACGGTGTTGCCGGCCACGGCGGTGGCGACCATCTGGCCACAGAAAATGGCCACCGGGAAGTTCCACGGACTGATGGCCGCGAACACGCCCTTGCCACCCATGACCATCTGGTTGGATTCGCCGGTCGGGCCCGGAAGCGGGATGGGCCCGCCGAACAACTCCTCGGCCTTGGTGGCGTAGTAGCGGCAGAAATCCACCGCCTCGCGGATCTCGTCGACACCATCGGTGAGCAGCTTGCCGCCTTCCCGGCAGCACAGCGTCATCAGCTCGGCCATGTGTTCTTCGAGCAGGTCGGCAAAGCGACGCAGGATATCGGCCCGCTCGTTGACCGGGGTGGCCTCCCAGCGCGGGAAGGCCTGCCAGGCCGCATCGACGGCGCGCTCGGCCTGTTCCTGGCTGGTCCACAGCACGCGCCCCAGCGTCTGACGCCGGTCATGGGGGCAACTGACCTCGTGTACCAGGTCGTTGTCGGTGGCGACATCGAAGGCCAGCAGCGGACGCGCATCGTAGGTCCGCTCCATGAACGCCTGCATGCTTTGCAGCAGCGGGTCATGGTGGCTGCGGATATTGAGATTGACGCCGCGCGAGTTGAGGCGGTTTTCGCCGTAGATGTCCCGCGGCAGCGGAATCTGCGGATTGACCAGGCTGTCGAACTGGCGCAGCGTCTCCACCGGATGCACGCACAGCGACTCCACCGGCACCTGCGGGTCGACCAGCTGGTGCACGAAGGAGGAGTTGGCGCCATTCTCCAGCAGGCGGCGGACCAGGTAGGGCAGCAGGTCCTTGTGGGCGCCGACCGGGGCGTAGATGCGGCAGTAGGTACCCTTGGGCGCACGCTTGAGCGCCGAGCTGTAGAGGGCTTCGCCCATGCCGTGCAGGCGCTGGAACTCGAAGTTCCGATCCGCCGCGTTGGCCACCTCCAGGATGGTGCTGATGGTGTGGGCGTTATGGGTCGCGAACTGCGGGAAGATCCGGTCGCGCGTCGACTCGGCCAGCAGGAAGCGTGCGCACACCAGGTAGGCCACGTCGGTGGCGGCCTTGCGGGTATAGACGGGATAGCCCTCGACACCCAGCTGCTGGGATTCCTTGATTTCGGTATCCCAGTAAGCGCCCTTGACCAGGCGCACCGGAATCACGTCGCCCTGGTTTTCGGCCAGGCGGTTGATGTAGTGCAGCACCGGCAGGGCACGCTTGGCGTAGGCCTGGATCACCAGCCCGAAGTGCCCCCAGCCGCGGCAGACATCGTGTTCGTAGATGGCGCGGAAGACCTCCAGCGACAGCTCGAGACGATCGACTTCCTCGGCATCGATGGTCACCGCGACATTGCGCTCGCGGGCCATGGTCACCAACTCGAGCGTGCTGGCGACCAGCTCCTCGAGCACCTGTTCGCGGCGCCCGAATTCATAGCGGGGATGCAGGGCCGAGAGCTTGATGGATACCGAGGGCGCCGGGGTCGAGGCACCCAGCTGGGCGCTGGTCTTGCCGACCTGCTCGATGGCGCGCGCATAATCCTTGAAGTAGCGCTGGGCATCATCGCGGGTTCGGGCCGCTTCGCCGAGCATGTCGTAGGAGTAGGTATCGCCGTTGTCGAACTGGGGCCGGGAGCGCTTGAGGGCCTCGTCGATGTCGCGCCCGAGCACGAACTGCTTGCCCATGATCTTCATCGCTTCGACCATGGCACGCCGGATCACCGGCTCGCCCATGCGGTTGACCATCTTGTTGATGAAGCCGGAGGGTCGACCATCCTGCGGCTTGTCCATGGTCACCACGCGGCCGGTCATCAGCAGCCCCCAGGTGGAAGCATTGACCATCCAGGATTCACTGCGTCCCAGATACGATTTCCAGTCGGCCGGGCCCAGCTTGTCCTCGATCAGGGCATCGGCGGTGGCCTTGTCGGGAATGCGCAGCATGGCTTCCGCCAGGCACATCAGCATCAGGCCTTCATGGGTGTCCAGGCTGTATTGCTGCAGAAGCTCGTCGATGGTGTCCACCGCCGTATCGGTCTCGCGGATCTCGCGAACCAGCTCCGCCGTCTTGTCGGCAATGCGTGCAAAGTCGCGCTCGTCGGTTTCGAGCGCCGTGATCAGCTCTTCGACAAAGCTCGCCTCATCGACCACGTAATGGTCGCTGACAGTGGCAAACAGTGTGTCGAGTTCCTGGCGCCAGGTGGCGTCATCCAGCATCTTGTTGGCATTCAGCATGAATCTTCCCCGGTCAAAGCCCGTCTTCACAGCGTGTTGTCTGTCCAGCCAGCATCAGGACGCCAGCGGACCAAGGGCATCCTGATGAGGGTAGGGGGCATTGGAATGGTCTGCTTGTCGAATTCACGGATGGATTTAACGATTCCGACGTAGTTGGTCACTCACTCATGGAAGCTTAGACCTTCGTCTAGCCTGTTGGGCATGCGGGTTGGGAGCCCGCCGAACCTCCTCAGGACGTGGCGCGAGTGGTCAGTGCCTGATCCGGTCGGCTGCGCACCCTGCTCGGCGGATGCCCGAAGGTGCGCCGGAAGGCACGCGAAAAGGCGCTCTGGGTGGCAAAACCGGTCAAGGCGGCAATTTCCGAGAGGGGCAGTCGGCTCTCGTGCAGCAGCCGCTCCGATGTATCGAGCCGGCGGCGCAGCACGTACTGCCAGGGCGAAAGCCCGGTCTGCTCGCGAAAGCGTGCGTTGAAGTGGGCCTCGCTCAGGCAGGCCTCCGCGGCCAGGTCGGCAACGCGCAGGTTGGTGCCCAGGTGACGATCGATGAAGCGGTCCAGGGCGGCGAGGTCGAGATGGCGGCCGCGGGCCGCGGGTTCCTGGGTCAGGCGGGCATGCAGTGAACCGAGCAGAGTGGTGGCCAGACGCTCCTGTTGCAGGGCGCTCAAGCGGCCCTGCTGCGAAAGCTGGCCCAGTTCGCTCACCACGAATTCCAGGTAGCGTTCCAGCGGCGCATCGAGATCGAAGAAGCGTGGCGCATCGAACAGTCGCACCAGTTCGTGCTGGTGGCCGGTCAGCGAGAGGGCGTTGTCGGGCAGGTCGAGGATCAGCTGATGGTTGTCCCCGGTGCCGGCGTAGTAGTGCACATGGTTGGCTGGCACGATGCAGCCGGACAGGGCCGAGATGGAGCCGCCCAGGCCTTCGATCTCGAATTCTGCCTGACCCCGCAGGCCAATGACGATCTGGTGAAAGTCATGGGCATGATGGTGAACGGCAGTATCGAGAGGGATCTGACGGATCGCGCTGGTCATGGCGAACCTCCGGCGAGACGATTCCGAGGCATGCTTCGGGCATGGTAACGGATTCAGCCGGGATTAACATGTTCAGCCTTCGCCACGCTTGAGCCGCGTTCGGGCGGCCAGGTGCTGGCGCAGGGCATGCAACTCGGCATGGCCTTCCTCGTCGAGGAGCGGCTTGCCGCGTGCCACCCGGCCATGCCAGCCATGTTCATCCATCAGCAGGCGAGCCCGGCGACGCACGTTCTCCATGTACTCGTCGTGGCGGATGGGGTAATCGATGAGGGCGTTCCACTCGGTCTCGCCGACCCGGTTGTCCAGCGCCTTGTCGAAGAGATCCAGCAGGTGCTCCGGCTCGGTGCGGTAACGCGGAGTACGCGTCGTCAGCAGGACCAGGGCGACACCGCCGAAGATCAGCATGCAGACGGCGAAGACGGTAAGAAACAATGCCATGGGGCGCTCGAGGGCCGGCAGGCGGCGCGACGAAATGAGAGATGGAGCGGGTGAAGGGAATCGAACCCTCGTCGTAAGCTTGGGAAGCTTCTGCTCTACCATTGAGCTACACCCGCGAGGCCGATTCGATAGTAATTCCGCGACGTTATCTCTTGCAAGGTGTCTCACGATTTTCGCGATTTTTCCCAGATAACTTGTTGTTTTGCCGTTTTTGCATGGGGTGCTGTGAGACAACTTCCACGGCCTATTTGACGGGGCGAATCGCTCGCTTCTTCCGCCGGTAGTGCTGGCGCGTGATGCTGGGATCGGAGTGGTCGAGAAGCTCCTGGGCACGGCGCTCGTCTTCGGCATCGCTGCCGACTTTGGCGCGCAGGTCGTGCCGGGTGAACGCTTCCTCGAGGTCGGTTTCCTTGATCGCCGTCCGCATGGTCTGCCGCCACTTATCGTCGAATGGCTGGCTCTTCCCGCTGGCGCTGATCTGGCAGCGGCCGAATCGGTTGGGCAGCAGGTAGAGGGATGGCGCCGGCTTGCATTCCTGTGCTTGCTCGATGGCCGCTCGAAGTGCCTTGGTCATCTCGAACACGACTGGCCGGCTGTTCTTGCTGACATGCACCGTGAGCGTCTCATCGGTGATGTGGGCTTCCATGATGCTCAGGCAGTCGCCCTTGCGGATCCCGGTGAGCATCACGATGGCAGCGAATGCCCGCTGTTGAGGTGTGGCCACGCTCTGCCAGGCGGCCAGCTCCCAGTCCTCGACGTAGCGATTGCGCTCTTTCTGGAGCCCGTCACGCTTGCCGAAGTACTTCACTGTCCCTTTCAGCGGGTTTCGCTCGATGACGCCCCAGCGCACGGCGGAGTTGAGCACCTGGTTGAGCACCTTCAGGTCGGTATTGGCGACCGACATGCCCTTGGCCTTGGCCAGCGCGTCGAGGTACTGATACGCGAATTTGGGCGTGATGGACGCTACCGGGTTGTGCCCCATGCCGGAACGCAGGCGGCGCAGCGCTACGTTGTACCCGTTCTGCGTGCTGGTGCCGCGCTTGGGCAGAATCTCCGTTTGGTAGCGATCGATGATGCTGCTCATCTTGTCGCTCAGCTGGATGTCCTGGATGTTGGCATAGGCGCGTAGGGCCTCGCCGTAGCTCTTGCCCAAGCGGTACCAGGCCTTTCCCTCGAACTGGTCGCGCTCTTCCGGCCGTGGCCGGTAGTAGTAGGCGCCGTGCTTGTACGCCCAGCGCTTCGGCATGTCTTTCATGAGTCCAGAAACCTCATGTCGAGTGTCGCATCGTCGTTATCCCGGCCGTCATTGGCCGCATCGCCGCCGAGCGATTTCACGGCAGCATCGCGCAAAACGACCGGCCAGCCCTGGGCGTTGACCCGATAGGGGATTCCCAAGGCATTCAGGTGCTGTCGCTGCAAGGCACGCTGAGCGCTACCCGTCAGCTCGCGCACTTCCTCTCGTGTCAGTATCAGTGCCCCCATCTCTCAATCCCCCGTGTGTCGCTTGCCACCGTGGCCACGGCCGTCGCCTGCTCGCCAATCCTGCTCTCGCTGCACCCAGTCCTCCGGGCCTGCCTGCTGGCGCCGCTTGTTTCTTTCATGCAACGCTTCCCGTACCTCCGGATAGGCCAGCACCTGGTCCCGCTGATCTATTCCCTTCTGCTGGCGCTGGATGATGCCCTGGGCGACTTGGGCCAGCTGCCACATGTCCTGAGGCGTCTCGCCGTCCTTCCGAACCTTTCCGAGCCCGTAACAACCTCCGCATGGCTGGCGCTTGTTGCCCTTAATGCTGTCCCGACCGGTGCCCAGGCACACCGTGCAGTCGTCGGCGGCGATTGGGCGCCAGTGCTGGCGCCAGTCGTCCAGCGTGGTGGCGCTCGTCACGTCCTTGTCGAGGTCTCGGTAGGCCACGAGCTTCTGACCTTCCAGGGCGCCACCGCCGTCGAACTGGTTGAGCTCGGCATAACGACCACCGTGTTGGGTGTGGGTGTGTGTTGCCCTGGTCACTCGACTGTCTCCTCGGCAGGGTGGCGATTATCGTCAGGCCAGTTGGCGTTATCGCATCCCGTGGCCTCAACGTATTCGTGCTCTGTGATACCCAGGGCTACGAGAACGTGTTGCAAAGAAGGCCAGGAGTCGCTTTCTTCGTCGTACCAATCCTCGACGACATAATCCCAATCTGGATCATCGCGGTCCGTGGCTCTTTCGATAATTCGAATAGCGTCTATCCGGGATAGTTGTGCGTCTTTGTTCCAGTCAGTCATGGTTCGCCTCCCCGGCTGTGTCGGTCTGCTGGCTGTAGCTGGACTGCAATCTCGCCATCTCGTCTCTGCAGTGCTGGGCGCCAAACGCCTTGTTGCTGTAGGGAATGCCGTTCCCTCCGACATACTCCTCGCCATCAGGCGCGACCTCTTTGTGCATCCAAGCCAGGTCGTTCTGCCCCTTCTCGATATGGATACACGCGGCACCAGCTTCGGCGAATGCCTCCGCCTTCATCCGAGCATCGCGGCGGGCGAGGGAGGTGGTGGGCGATTGATTTAGGACGTAGCCAATCGCAAGCAGCCTACCGCCATCAGTGCCATCAGCGCCCGGCATGAATGCCTCTCGTATTTGTTCCACATGCGCCGCCAGGGCGTCGCGCTCCTCGCGCATATCACTGAGCTGGCGCGACAGATTCTCGATAGCCTCCCGGGCTCGTCGGTCTTTCGCTGATTCAGCCATCACATATCCCTCCACATGAATGCCGGGGCCTCAGGTAGCAGCCAGAGGTGCCGCATGTTCGCGACGTTCACGATGTTGTCGTCGTCCGGATAGATCTCGACGGCGGGCCGGTCGGCGTAGCCGCACTGCCGCTTGATCTCCATCAGTTCATCCCAAGTCATACCGTCGGCCCAGCCGTCTTCTTCGAGCATCACGTCGTTGATGGATAGGCGGATAATGCCGTCGTGCTCGTCGAACACCTGGACCAGGTATTCACAGCTGATCCAGACGTTGAGCCGATGTTCCTGCCAGGCATCGCTTGGCCACATGTACCTGGGCGCTTCGGTCAGAAGCGTCGGCTTTTTTCTGGCCTGCTTCTTGGCCAGCCGACGATGGGTGCGGTTGGTCATGCTGCCTCGCTCCCTGCTGGCGCCGGCATGAACCGACGTTCGTGGGTGAAATTGGCCTCGACGATCGCGCGGGCCAGCGGCGGGCAGACGCTGTTGCCGATCAGCTGCACCTGGCGGTACTTGGGCACGGCGCGGCCGCCAGCCTTGGCGAACTTGTAGCTGTCAGGGAAACCCTGGGCGGCGGCGAGCTCATGGGGCTGGAGCATGCGCATGCCGATGTCGACGATGGCGTATTGCTCGCCCTCGATGGTGACCGTGACCAGCTGGAAGCGGTCCTTGGTGGTGACCGTGGGAGCCGGGTCACGCATGTCGCGGCCGGTCTCTCCCGAGCCACTCCCGTAGTAGGGCGCCAGAAAGGCGGCCACTGCCGCGGCGTGGGTGCCGCCGGCGCATACGGTAGGCACCGGCTCGCGGACATCCCGCCCGCCGCGCTCACTGCCTTTCAGGTTCACCAGGTTGGCGGCGACCAGGGCGTTATGATCGGTGGCGGTGACCGTTGGTACAGGCCGACGCAGGTCGTCGCCGACCACGCCGGTGAAGTGCTTGGCCAGGAAGGCCGAGACCAAGGCATGCTTCTGGCCGCCCGCGACCACGGTGCCGAGCGGGCGATGCATGTCGAGGGCGCGCGGCGCCTGCCCTGCGCGCTCTCCGTAGCCGGTCTGGATCAGCGTCGGCGAGACGACGGTGAATCCCGGCGAGACCGTCACGGTCTGCAGCGGATCATGCAGCGATTGCCCTCGGAAGGCGTCATACCAGCTGGCGGTATGGTTCACCTTCACAATGAACGGGTCACCAGACTCGACCACATAGCGCATCACCCCCTTGGCGATCCGGCGCAGTGTGGCGTCGGCCAGTGGGCGCTCCCGGTCGAAGATGCTCGGGCAGGGGATGGACCAGTCAATGCACTCGGCAGCGGTCGCCCAGGGCTTCATCTTCCCCCGGCGCACGGATGGCGCCGCCGGGTCGGCATGCGTCGGCTTGGGCCACACAATCGGCAGGCCGTCACGGCGAGCCACCAGGAACAGCCGGCGGCGGATGGTCGGGGCGCCGTAGTCACAAGCACGCAGGACCTTCCAATCGACCTGGTAGCCGTGGCGCTGCAGCGCGCGCACGAAACCTCGGAACGTCTGCCCCTTGCGCGCAGGGTCCGGCACGATGCGGCCCTTGTCGTCCTTCATCAGCGGGCCCCAGTCCAAGAACTCCTCCACGTTCTCCAGGGCAATCACCCTCGGCTTCACCTTGGCAGCCCAGCGCGCGGCCACCCAGGCCAGACCGCGCACGCTCTTGCTGACCGGGCGCCCGCCCTTGGCCTTGCTGTGGTGGCGGCAGTCGGGCGAGAACCAGGCCAGCCCTACCGGCCGACCGGCGGCGGCCTGCTCGGGGTCGATGTCCCATACGTCGGCCACGCTGTGGTCAGCGTCCGGGTGGTTGGCAGTGTGCACGGCGATGGCCGTGGGGTCGTGGTTGATGGCGAGGTCCACCGGTCGGCCCAGGGCCTGCTCGATGCCCTCGCTGGCGCCGCCACCGCCGGCGAAATTGTCGACGACCAGCTCGTGGCCAAATAGGTTCAGGTTGGTCACGCCGCCGCCCTCCATGCTTGCGATTGCTGGCGCAGGCCCCGGGCGAACTCGCCGAGGCGGTGGGTGGACAGGATGCCGACGCGCGAGCGCAGGAAGATGCACCGGGCTGCTGCTCGCTCGGCATCGATGTCGATGGGTGTGCCCTTGGGGGCGATCAGAGTCATGGAACGCACGCCCAGGGACTCATAGCGGTGCCAGATGACGTGGGCGGCCACGCTGGTCTGGCGAGCCAGGTCATAGACGGTGATCATTTTCCCGGTGCGTGGATCGAGGATCGGATCGGCAGTCATGACGGCACCTCCTGCCCCTGCTGCGCCTCGCCACCCAGCCACTCAACCAGCCGGTCGATGCTGGCGCCCAGGGCCTGGGCCATCAGCAGGAAATCGGTCTCGAGGCGCACGGTGGCGTCGTCGCCATCGTCTGCCTGGCCGGCCTCATCAATCACGGCGTCATCAAACCGGATGCCCTTGATGGCCAGGTCGTCGTGGAGCACGAACTGGATCATGCCCTCGATACCCAGGGCGAGCTTGCTGGCCTGCCGGTCACCCTCGAGCAGCCGTTGCATCTCATCACTGTCCAGGTCGACTTGGCGGCCACGGACTACGCCGTCATCGCCCTTGGCCTTGAGATCGACCGTGTCGCCGATCTGCATGTCGGCGGGGCGAGTGTCCGTGTCGCTGAGCCAGGCTGTCATCGCCCGCATGGGTAGGGTGTTGGTGGTCAGCGGCGTCACCTTGAGCGACCCCAACGTCTCGCGCAGCAGGTCGAGCACTTCCTCGGCACGCTTCCGGCTGCTTGTGGCCACGCCAATCAGGTTGCGCGTCGTATCCCACCAAAGGTCGATGCGCTGGGTACGCACGAAGGCCCGGGGCAGCAGCTCCTCGTAGACCTGTTCCTTGAGGGCCAGCTTTTCCTGGCGGCGCAGCTTGCGGCCTTCGGCCGACTCCTGCGCGCTGGCGCGTTCCTCGACCTCCTCATTCACCACTGCTGGCGGCAAGATCCGCTCCTGGCGGATGGCGGTCAGCAGGCGGTGGCCCTGGAGTTCGTGCATATAGCGGGTGTCAGCACGGCCGGCGGGAGTTGCCCAGCCCATCCGCCGGGCCTCACTGCCCCCGAGAGGGCGATAGGCCTGCTCCTCCAGCGTCGCAACCGTTGTTGCCAGGTCTATCTCGTTGGCGTTGTGCAAGCGGTACAGGTGTAGGTTCTTGATCCACATATCAGGCACCCTCCTGCGCAACCGGCGCCATCATGCTGGCGGCCATCTGAGAGTTGGGTTTAACCGCGAGCATCACGATCTCGCCGTCCTCGTTATCGAAGCGATCAAGCTCGGTAAAACCCACCGGCACCTCAAACGCAATCGCTGCCATGAAAGCGTTGGGGTCGGCTCCGAAGCGCTCAGCATCTTCGGGCTCTTCGTCCTGGTCTGGTATATCCAGTGTCTCGATGTGGACATGGAACCCGAGCGGCTCCAGGATTCTCTTCACAGGTCGCTCTTCAAGTAGCGGATGATCCAAAAGTTGGTCGATCAGTCGCATGGCGCTATCTCCTCAAACGATCCGGCCGAGGGCCGCGTAGATGAGTCGGTCGACGAGCTCCAGGGCCCGGGCGTCGTTGCCATTCCGGCGTTCCTCGTAAACCGTTTCGAGCAGCTGCTCGGAGTTGCGGCCGGTCATGGCATCAAAGTTGTCCGGGAGCGGGAGTGGTGTCGTATCACCCTCGCGTGAGCGGGACTCGAGTTCTTCCCGCAGTTCCTTCGTGCTGATGTCGCCGATGACATCGCCTGTATCCACTTCCACTGAAACGAATGGCATCTCGACCTCCTCAATAGCTGGCGAGCTGGCGCGAACTGTTAAGAGTTCCTGAAGAGTTGGGGCACTGCTCGGCGGCGATGCCGTCATAGTCCGGGTGCCCGGTGCGGTGCTCGGGAGCGATGCCTTGCCGGGCCTCGGCATGCCAGGTGGCCACGCTGGCGCAGTACTGCCTGTGGGCTTCTGCAGCGACCTCGCGCTCTGTCTGCTGCACCGCGCCCAACACGAATAGCGCCAGGAAGGCGGCGGGCAGGGCGAAGGGCCAAGCGGCCAGGCCTCTGAGTTCGCGTTCTCGGCTCATTGCGGGACCTCCGTATTCAGCTCGCGCAGTTGCTGGCGCACGTATTCGGTTTCGGACAGGCAGTTATCCAGCTGAGTAACGCTCCACTCGGGAATAGGCAGTTCCACCTCTAGGGTTTTGCGCCCCCGTCCTGGGCTGCTGACGGCCACGCGCAGGCTGTGG
The DNA here is from genome assembly GCF_030409265.1 of Halomonas sabkhae. Classification (NCBI taxonomy): domain Bacteria; kingdom Pseudomonadati; phylum Pseudomonadota; class Gammaproteobacteria; order Oceanospirillales; family Halomonadaceae; genus Halomonas; species Halomonas sabkhae. Next base: position 234,177 of record NZ_JAUFPM010000015.1, on the reverse strand, counting down.
TGGAACCCCTCGACGCTGCCAATGCTGTCGGGCATGTACCTCACTGCGACGACGTGCTCGCCCTGCAGGTTGATGTCCTGGGCCATGTCGGTGATTTCGTGGACCCTGTTGCGGATCAGCTGGCGCTGGGTCTTCTCGTGCAGACTCATGAGGCCTCCCGGTGCAACTGGATGTTGCCGTTGTTGTGCAGCTGCTCGAGCATCCAGCCGAGCCAGTCGATGGCATCAGCGGATGTGCGGTGCGGCTGGCATGCATATATCTCGACGACCAGGTCTTTGCTCGGCACCCGGAAGGCCGGCCGATACCCGGCACGGGGAGTGCCAGCAACGGCTTCTCGCGCCAGCAACTCGACAGCCGGGTCGGAGAGACCATCAGGCTGGGCGTGGACCCGCCAGGCACGAGCCATGTGGCGGACGGGGATCTCGATGGTCTTCATGCCAGCACGCTCCCCAGGTCCCGACGACCTACTCGGCTGCTGCATGTGATGGGTTGGCGCGTGCGTGTCGGCGGTCGATGCCGCATGCTGATGCCGTGCAGGTCGGCCAGCATCAGCGCCAGCGCGAGCGGGGCGATCCAGCCGCGGCGCATGGCCTTGGCGACGGCATCGGCAGCTCGTTGCGCCTTCAGCCATGCATAGATGGTTTCGGAAGCGCTTTTGACCGTGGCTGGCGAAACGCCTCGCAGCTTGGCGATCTCTTTCTGGGTCAAGCCGGCTGCAATGCCTGCCATGACATGCGCTTGCTTGATGGTCGGCAGGTCGTCGGCGCGTCGGCCTACGCGGCAGCGGTAGCCGAAGGCCTCGATGGTCTGGGTGTATGGGCGATCTTGGTTCATGGAACATGATCCATCGGTTGTGATTTGACGGGATCAATATGAACCAAAGGTTGTTTTTAAGTCAATAACCATTGGTTGGTTTTTTTGAGGCACCCACAAAAAACCCGCCTCTGGGGCGGGTTTAAAGACCTAGGGTGGGGCCGGTCAGCAGTGCTGAGCTCAGCATCGTCGTAGCGAACTTCTTGTTGCGGTTGGGTCCGCTCGCTATATACAGAAGATCTATGTTTGGCTCAGGCCGCCCAGCCGGCGACTTCGCGGCCGAGCGACTCTACTGAGCACTCCACGCCGACATGAACGCCGGCATCACGCAGTTGCCATACGTTCTCGTCGATCATTTCGTCGAAGTGACGAAGCACCTTGCGGCCGAGTCCGCTGTCCTCTCCTGGACGGAGAACAAATAGGCCGATTTTCTCTTTTTCAAGGTGCCGTTTGGTAGTGTTTATGGTCATGGCAGACTGCAGTAGTCGGAGTTGGGCGGTTTGTTCTGTACTGCAGTAGGCGGAGATGATGCTGCCAGCCAACTTACCGGGCTGATGAAGCGGGAGGTCGACCGTGTGCTCTTGCGTGGCGCCACCGTCGACGGCGCGAATTTTGAAAGCGGGGTCTCTCGGGAAGATTCGGCTTGCGAGCTCTTGGTGATTCTTCGTCATCCATTGCTGCAGAGACTGACGAGCGGCCCGGTTGGTGTAGCCGCGAAAATAGGTGCGTTTGGCGTCCTTCTCCTGAAGAGGCGGTACTAGCGAGACAGTCTGCTCGTAGAAGGTTTCGAGAATCTCTTCAACGCAGGTTCCAGCAGCGTAGCTGGGTGTGCTGAAGCTTAGCTGAGGGCTGACGGCACCCGGCATATCGGGTTCATATAGCTCGCGGTCGAACAGGTCGCCGGCGAGCCCCACCAGCATCTGTATGCCTTCCAGGTCCACTCGGTCGTCATAAAGACAACGAAGCCTTGATAGGTTGTTGCTGACGCGAGTATGCAGACGGCCGGTCTGGTCGACAAAGCCGACGCCGACATTGAGCTTTTCGCCAGCGAATAGGTTAGGTTGCAACTGAATATTGAACCAGCGACCGCGAGTGATCTGCGGTGAGGCGACGGGCTCGTCTTGCTGCAGCTGGTCAATTAATCGATTGGCAATGCTCATATCACAAGCCCTATCCGATGCGCGTAGCGGCCAGGATAGCCGCGCTGGCGGATGAAGTCCTCCACCGCCTCGGCTTCCTTCTGCTCAATGGCCTTGAGCATCCATGGCCTGAGGGTATCAAGGGCGCCATCCAGACACTCTATCATCGCGTCATGCTCCTTCAATGTAGCATGGTTGATCTGCCATGAACTGGAGACTTTGCGTGCGATTCTGGACAGGGTGTTGGGGTAGTCCGCGGCGGGGTCGAGATTCTCCACACGCCAGCCATCGCCGGTCAAGCACTTGCCATGGTCGATCAATACATAGCGCCCCTTGGCTTTGCGCAGCAAGTTGCCGATGTTTCGGTCGACGTTGGCGAGCAGGCTATCCAGGGCGATAGCTTGATGAATTTCTGGGCTGCTGGCCAATTCCTCAAAGGCTTTTTTGAGTGCAGCCTGGTGATTTGCGGAGGGTTTGT
>NZ_JAUFPM010000015.1:0-231691 GCF_030409265.1 Halomonas sabkhae | reverse complement strand
ACTAGCGGGGCGTCATCACTATCAGCAACCCATTGCGGGCGGGACCCCAGGCAGCTTGGCGGCAAGATTATCAGCCCTGCGGCATCAGGCACACAGGCACCAAGCTCTGTCCCCAGAACATGTCCGACTATCTCGTTAACCAGGCCCCGGTGGATGTCGTCCGAGGCAAGCTTGTCGGGATAGAACTTGACATAGCAGGGCTCAGGCTGGCGCTGCGCATCTAGATTGAGAAGGGCAATGTGGGTATGGGCGGAACAACCGTCGTTCACTACAGCGTCGGGGGCAGTGCCACGGTAGTCATGCTCCCTGAGTATCGTTATCGGCATCCTTGATGTTCTCCGCGATGCGTTCCCTGGTGGTCTTGGTGTTATTGGTCTTGGACGGTTGATCAGCGATTCTATTGGCGATTTGCTCGAGCAGGATCAAATCATCTTCGGTAAGGCGTCCGGCGATGGCAGCTTCCTCAATGTGGTGGAGGGCGCTCGCGGACCGGGGTGTGGCGAAGCGGCTGAGCTCCTGTGCTTGCTCTGCTGGATCTATATGCTCTTCTGCAGGATCAGCTTCTGTAGTGAGGTGCTGAGCCCCTTTGCCCAGGAGCAGCCACTCTTCACGAACTCCTAGCCAGCGACATAAAAGCTGCAGGTTGGCTTGCGTCGGGATGCTCTCACCTTTCAGCCACTTTGAAGTCGCGTTCGCTGACTTGCCAGTTATCTCATGCATACGAACTGGGGCGCCTCGCAGCCGGCGCCCTGAGTCAACGATTGCCTTCCTGAGGCGTTTTGCAAAAGCCTCACGTAGCTCTTCATTAGTAACCATCGGTTTATTATGCGCTCCATTTGCACCAACTTTCAGTTTCGGTTTAATATGAACCAAAGGTTGGTTTTTGGAGCCGGACATGACCCCGTTAGAACAAGCTGTGCAACAGGTAGGTGGTGTCCCTGCTTGCGCTCGTATTTGCGGCATCTCAACCCCCGCGGTCCGAAAGTGGCTTCTTCGGGGCCGTTTACCTCGCACCGAGTACACCGGAGAGACCCAGCACGCCCAGCGCATGGCCGATGCCAGTGGTGGGGCCTTTTCGGCTGATTGGCTGCTGGCGCATGCCGGCCCTGCATCTGATTCACAGGTTACGCCAGGAACCGATGAGAAAACGCCCGCTTGATGGAGGTGTTGATTCATACAGGTATGGGCGAGGGGACAGGCATGACGACATTGATGAACGAGATTGAGCAACTGGAGCGGGAGCGTGCCCGCCTGGCCGAAACCGACCAGGTGCTGGCGCGGGTGCGGTGCGACCTGCGCTATCACCAGGCCAAAGCGGAATGGCTGGCGCTGATCGAGCCCTGGGACGACGGCGCCCGGGTGATCGTCAGCGGTCGCCGGCTGATGCACCAGTTCTTTGCCGACCACTACCAGCACGAGCTCGAGCAGCTCGAAGGGGCAGCGTGATGAATACTACAAAGCCGATTAAGACAGAGGATCGCCGAGCTTCCTTGGAGGCAGTGGGCCGGGCGGCTGTTGCTGGCGCACAAAAGGAAGGTGGTAGCGCTGAAGAACAGGCCTGTCATGTGGCCCGGGCGATGCTCGCTGGCGCGGCAATCTTGGATGGCCGAGAAGCCCCTGTCGTTCTTGTTGGTGCAGGAATGAGACTTCCTGACCAAGCGGAGGCCCTTGAAGCGCTGGCGGCCAGATGCCGCCAGCAGCAAGCCGATATTGATCAGCTTATGTCGGAAGGTCTTGCATTTCCGGCGGACGATGAGGCTCTAAAAGCTCGTAGCGCTCAGGATGAGGAAGGTCATGAAACTTCCCGGAAGCCCAACGGAAAGCCTTCTCGGGGAGCTTGAAATGATTCAGCTCATCAGCCAAGGCAATCATCAAGTCCATCTCGCTCATGGCTTGAACAGTTTCGATCGTCCAGTGATGGAGTTGGACAACCTTCAAGACAAGCGGGTCGACGCCCTCCATCGGCAAGCCTTGGTACTGCGTGCGAAGTGTCTCGCGGTACACCTCAAGCAAGAATGCGCGAAACGTTTCGCGGCAGGCTTTGGCGAGATCTTCACGGTTAACAGGTCCGGCTCCCAACGGTACGTCATGTTTGGGGGCTACTTCGCTGTAAATCTGTTCCCAAAGCCCTGGGTAATCAGTTTCGGTCATGTCGGTGTTCCTTCTGGTTGCGTGAGAACTTCCAGTGTATCGACCTTCGGCATGGCCCTCTACAGCGCCGGGGGTGTGGCATGAGTGAGATTACCGCCTCCATGCTCCCGGCCTTGCTGGGTCGCCCCGTGGCCTATCAGCCGGTATTCACCCAGCTCCCGGGCGTCTCGGTGCAGGGCGCCATCTTTCTGAGCCAGGCGCTGTTCCTGTGCAACACGCCCACTGCCCAGCGCCGCGATGGTTGGTTCTGGAAAGAACAGCAGGGCGCCCATGACAGCTGGGAATCCGAGACCGGGATGAGCGCCAAGCAACAGCAGACGGCCCGTCGTCAGCTGGTGGCCATTGGCGTTCTCGAAGAGGTGCGCAAAGGTGTGCCGGCGAAAACGTGGTACCGCGTGAACTGCGACCGTCTGGCGGAGCAATTGGCCGATGCTCTGAGCGATGACGAGCCCCCAGAGCAGGCCGAGACGGCCGCCACTTCCCAGAATCTCCCATCGGGAGAATCTGAAAACTCCCGAACGGAGAATCAAGAATCGCCCGAAGAGAGTGCACAGAATCTCCCGAATGGAGATTTCTTACAGAGACTACAACAGAGAGTAACCCCCCCTCCCTCTGACGCGGGCGATGTTTTCGATCGAGCAGCCCAGCAGGACGACCAGGGCCAGCCGGTGGACGACACCCCCGCACCGCGCCAGCAGCCGATGACCTACGACTGGCAGCCCGATGCCACCCAGCTGGCCGTGGCTTGCCAGCGCCGTGGACTTGCCGCCCACACCCAGCCCGACGCCGCCAGCCTGGCGGACTTCGTGAGCCACTTCGCCGAGAAGCCCGGCGAGCGCCGCACCCAGCAGGGCTGGCACGAGCGCCTGGCCAAGTGGCTGGCCGAGAACCGTCAGCGCCAGCCGCTGGCCACCACCGGAGGATCCGATCATGCACAACGCGCAGCAGCTCACCGAGGCGACGGTCGCCAATCTGAGCGCGAAGCGGTCCGGGACCAGCTCGCCGACCCGCACGACACCAGCTGGGCAGACGGCTGGTGGCCAGCAGACGACACCGCCGAGGGAGCAGACGCTGGCGCTGGTCAACCAGGTGTTCACCCGCTTGGAGGCGATTTTTCCGAGGACCTGGGCGAGTGCCTTCCCGAGTGCGGACATGCTCAATCTGGCCCGGCGGGAGCTGGCGCAGGAACTGACCCGCTGGCCAGCACTGCCGACGCGGCCGGTGGTCGAGCGGGCCATGAGCGACCTGAAGCGGTCGGGGAATACCTGGCCGCCGACGATCCCGGTGCTGGTCTCGATGCTGGCGCCGACACCGGAGGACTTCGGTATGCCGGCCGTCGCTGATGCCTGGGCCGAGGCGTGTGGCCACGCTCATGAGCCACGCCGGCACCGGTGGAGCCATGAGGCGGTGCGCCTGGCGGGCAACGCCGTTGGCTGGTGGGACCTGACGCACACCACGGCGGCCAGCGCCTGGCCGCGCCTCGAGAAGCGTTTTGCCAAGCACTACCAGGCCCTGATCAACCGGGTGATGGCCGGCGAGGACCTGACGCCGCGCCACCTGCTCGAGCACGACGGCCAGCGCAGCCAGGCCGAGCTCGCCGAACGGGCCGGGGCCGAGCGCGCCAGCCGGCTGGTGGATGATGCCGGGCTGCCGCACACCATGAACGCCGACCAGGGGCTCCGGTCCCTGCGGGCCGCACTGGGGAGGGAGTGAGATGGGAGCTGTGATGCAACCGACAGGCCGTGAGGTATCCCGCGAGGGCTATGACGACGTGCGGCGCTCTGGGCGCCAGGCACGGCAGAGCCAGCAGGTGCTCGATGCCATCCGGCAGGGTGGCCCGTGCACACGGCAGCGCATCGCCGAGTTGACCGGGTTGGCACTGTCCTCGGTCTGCGGTCGCTGCCGTGAACTGCTCGACACCGGCCAACTGACCGTGGTCGGCACTGCCGGCAAACCCGCGCGCCAGATACTGGCCTACGTGCCCGAGGAGGCCAACGACGCGCCTCGGGGTGATCTGCTCGACGAATGCACGGAGGTGGCCCAGCCATGAAGCCGATCGACATCGAACACGAGGTGCTGCTGGCGCTGCGTGCCACGCCCGGCCAGGCCATCCAGGCGATCCGGCGTCGGATCACCACCGCCCAGGGCGAGGGCCCGGGCTGGCGCCCGGTGGCAAATGCCGTAATGCGCATTGAGCATCGCGGCTGGGTGCGGATCGTCGCTGAGCAGGAGGTAAACGGTGTGTGGCATCCCGCCTACGGGCTGACCGATGCCGGCCGCGAGCAGGCCGATCGGGTGCGCACCCAGCGGATCAATGCTCAGGGAGCGGAGGTGTCGGCATGAACATCATTCAGCGAGTTTATGACCGCATGACGGGCGTGCTGGGCCGGGACTGCCAAGGGAGGGCAGTGAAGAAAGGCGACCTCGTGGAACCTGCGCCGCACATCCCGAGCGAAAAGCTCGACCCTCGCACAAGGTGCCAGATGATCGCTGATCGGCACCCGAAAGAATCTGAGTTCATGGGGCTCGGCGCTTTGGCTGTATTGGTCTGCATCGCCCCTGATGGCAACCCGCTCTTGGTCAGGCAATGGAGCGCCATACGCAAAGTGCCTCAGTGCGAGCAGGAGGCCCGGTGGGAGAACGTCGAGCGGATGACGGGCTGGGTCCCGCGCACCGTCGAGCAGCCGAGCGAGGTGCCGGCATGAAATTTCATCCAGAAGGCTTCGTGATGCTCTACCTGCAACTGATCGCGTTCGCAGGCCTGAGCTGGGCTGCGGTAGATGCGTGGCATAGCGGCGTAGAGGTGGTGGCCGTGGTCTGGCTGGCCCTGGTCCCTCCTTTTGCTTACACCATCCCGTACTTCTTTAAAGAGGCGTTCGGGCTGAATGCGCACCAGAAAAGAAATCGGAGCGGGCAATGAAGCGAACAGCTCTTGAACGCCGCACCCCACTCCGCGCCAAGGCGCCGATGAACCGCAAGCGGGAGAAGCGCGGCTTGTCGTCAAAGAACCGGGGCCCGGTGAACAACAAGCTTCGTAGCGCTCCGCGGAATAACGACAAGCGGCACCCGATCCGCGATGCCGCCCAGGGCGAGCAATGCACGCTCAATATTGTTGGTGCTTGCAGGTACGACACGCAGACGACGGTGCTGGCCCATCTTCCTCTCGGGGCCGGGATTATGGGTGGCAAGGAGGGCGATCTCTCTGGGTGCTTCGCCTGCACAGCGTGTCATGACGTGATCGACGGTCGAGCGAAGTGGCCGCCGATGGAGGGTGAGCACCGAGACTTCTACCTGCGCCGGGCGATGGTGCGCACCTGGCGCCGCCTGGTGGAGAAGGGCGTTATCCAGATAGAGGAACCCACCACATGAGCGCAGTCGCGTGGATTGCCTGGGTACTGGCCGGGCTCGTCATTCTGGGTGCTTTTGTCCTGGGCAACGTCTGGTGGGTGATGCGGGACATGGACGATCGGGGAGAGGTCCACGATGACGACTGATCGCCAAAGCCTCGCGCAACAGGCCGGCATGCTCTGCAACCTGCCGGCGTTTGGCCTCTATCTCGATGCGCGTGCCCGTCGTGACAAGGGCCTGACGGTCGAACAGCTCCCCGACGGTACTCACAACGCCGAGGACGCAGCCGATGCCGTGCGCCGGGCATGTGGCGTGGGGAGTCGTGCAGACCTGGATCACAACGAGCAGGCGGCGGCGATGTACAAGCGCATCGTCGCGGACTTTGGGCGCTGGAAACGGAGGACTGGGCTTTGAGCTGGAACCAGAGGAAGCGTCCGGCGCAGAAGAAGCGCACATGGCGAGAGAAGTCACTGAACAGTGCATCGCTCGGTGGCGGCCAGCCGGAACCGGCGGCAAAACCTCGCCGGCGGCCTGTCGACTGGGAAGGGCAAGAGCAGGCGGTGCTGATCCGCTGGCTGTACGGCGAGAAGATGCGCGGCCAGCCGGTTGGCGAGCTCTACGACGCCATTTATCACCCACCTAACGGCGGAGCCCGCCACAAGAAGACAGCCGCTGACATGAAGCGCCAGGGCGTCAAGGCCGGGGTGAGCGACCTGGTGGTCCGTCAGGCCCGGGGTGGTTGGCACGGGCTCTACCTCGAGCTGAAGGCGACGCCGCCGAGGAACGCCGGGCTGGCCGACAGCCAGCGGGAATGGCTCGAGGGATCGGAATATGAGGGCTACTGCTCGGCGCTGGCGTTGGGATTCGAAGAGGCCAAGGCGGTACTGCGCGAATATGCGAGCTGGCCACGTACCGAGGTGGTGGGCTGGCGCTTTGAGCTCAAGAACGGCACGGAATGGAGAAGGGGGCCTGATGGCAGTCGGTAAGCCGGATTATCAGCGCATGAGCATCACCGAGCTTCGCAACGTCGCATGGCACCAGCATCCGTCGCACACCGAGGAGGCCGCGCGGGTATTCGTATCACGTCTCCTGGAGATGGAGGCCGACCGCCGGAGTTACCACATCGGCCAGTATCTCGGTTACGCCCCGATTAGTTCGGTGGTGCTTATAGGAGAGCCCCCTGGCGGGGGCGGCACGTCCAGCGAGCCTTTGGCGGACGTATATCATCGCGGATCCTACACGGACGCACATCACCAGGCTGCCCGCCGCTTCATCGAGTCGGCGCACCTGCCGGAGCGCCAGTTGCTCGCCGCACTTATCCAGGCGCGAAAACTGGATCGTCGGGCGAAGGGGAGTGAGTGGGCCAGAAACTACGAAGAGATCTCGGCAGACCTCGGGCGTTATGCCCGGCAGCTGGGGTTCGGCTGCATCCAGCCTGTGGCGACGTATTGGTTCGATTGCGTGCGCATCGATCAGCGCACGGGACTGCAGTCGCGTACTCCGCATCATCTGCCAGTTTTTAAGAATGGCCATGCGATCCGGGTGGCGTCCCAGAAAGCCCGGGCAAAGCTTATCAAGCTAGCGATTGGTCAATATGATGTATCCGAAAGAAGAAAAACGGCATAAAAAGCACAACATATTGATGTTGGCCCTTGCTTTCGAGATACAGTTAAACTAGTGTGTTGGTAGCTTGGCGATCAGTTCGCGCCAGGCGCCAGACATCATCAAAGCCCTGCCGGCCACCCGGCGGGGCTTTTCCGTTTCAGCGGCCGGGTCAGGTGGTAAGACGCCGGGCTCATAACCCGGAGTGAGAGGTTCGAATCCTCTGGCCGCTACCAGTTAAGTCGCTCCTCGGGTGCTTCGTCCCCTTGTCACCCATGCCTTGAGGGGAGCGGCTTCTTATCGGTGAGGTGCTCATGCAGTGGCTTGATTCAATAGCCGCCATCCCGCGTGGCGCTATCCGCCTCGCATGGGCGGCGCATGTCGACCATGCGTTCGCTGAACGTGTCATCGACATGTGCGAAGAATTCGGCTGGTCGATGGATCAAGCCGGCCATGTGATGGCTTGTATCGCGTTCGAGAGCGGTCGGACATTCAGCCCCTCAATCCGCAATGCGGCCGGTTCCGGTGCGACTGGGTTGATCCAGTTCATGCCGGCCACGGCTCGAGGGCTCGGCACCACGACCGACCAGCTGGCTGACATGACACCGGTTCGCCAGCTCGATTACGTGCAGGATTATTTCCAGCCCTACCATCGTCGCATCAGCACACTACCCGACATGTATATGGCCATCCTGCTCCCGAAATATGTCGGCGAGCCCGGGGGTAGCGTGCTGTTCTCCAGCGGCGTCGCCTACCGGCAGAACGCCGGGCTGGACGCGGACAGCGACGGCAACATCACCAAGGATGAGGCGAGCGCCAAGGTTCAGAACATGCTGGTCAAAGGCCAGCGCCCCGAGAACTCCCGGCTGATAGCCGCGTGAAGCAGGCCGCCTGAGAGGTGCGCCCTATGACGAAACGCAAACCTGAGAGCCGCTCCATGCCTGGACGAGACCCGCAAAACTGGCAGTGGCTGCTCGACCACTTCCCGCATCTCGGGATGGCGGTCATGACATTCGCTATTGCTCTCGCGCGCGGCGTGCATGATGGCAGCCCTCTCAAGAAAGCTCTTCTCGGCGCGGTGGTCTGCACGCTGCTGGCCATTGCGTTGTACCCGGTATTTCTGTGGCTGGCCGAGTCGCGGGCGTGGCCACAAGAGGTGGCGATTGCCCCCTGCGTGTTCCTCGGCTTCCTGGGCACGGAGTGGATCCGCAACAAGGCGGACGATCTCTACGACGTCCTGGTCAGCCGCTGGCGTAAGTGAGGTTACCGATGGAATGGCGTGACGCAGTGACCGAAGTGGCGAAGTACGCGCCAGCCGTGGCCACGGCCTTGGGTGGCCCCGCCGCTGGGGGTGTTACTGCCGGGGCCGCCCAGATGGTCACCAGCGCGCTGGGCGTCGAGAACAGTCCGGCCGGCCTGGTGGCAGCGACGCAGGACCCTGACAAGCGAGCCGAGCTGCAGCGGATCAACAGCGAGCATCGCCGTGAGCTCGAGCGTATGCGCCTTGATGCTGAGTCTGCCCAGGCCGCCGAGGTGACAGCCCGGCTCACCGAGACCAACAAGACGATGCGTGCCGAGCTGCAGCACGACGGATGGTACAAGTCGGGATGGCGTCCGCTTGCCGGCTACGCATTCACTATCTCGCTCTTCGGGCTAGCTGCGGTCGTTATCGCCGCCATTGCTCGTGACCCATCACTGCTCTCGGAGCAGTACGTCATGGCCGTGCTGGCCTGGCTGATCGGCACGCTGGGAGCCGCGGTCGGCATCAACGTGCGGGAGCGCTCGAAGGACAAGGCTCGGCAGCTGGGTCAGGCTCCTGGCGGCTTCATGGATGCGATCAAGGCCAAGTGAGATCCCGCGGCGATGATCTGCCGCCGCGCCCGCCCTTTGGGTCCTCCTGGCCGGGGCCATGCGGCCTACGGGGCAGCGCAGTCGCAGAATTTGGCTATTTACGAGCATTTTTCAGGGCGAGGTTGTTGTTTCGATGTCGAGGTCAGCGCAGCCCGCACCAGACCCTTCATGGCTGAACAAGAGCCAGATGGCGGCGAGCCTGGGAATCTCGGTGCAAGCCTTTGATAAATGGGGCGTTAAACCCGTCGCCAGGATTGGCCGAAGCGTCTACTTCGACTGCCGGTCAGTGCTCGATGCCAAGCTCGCCGAGCTGGAGGCAAAGCACCAATCATCGCAACCGGACGGTGCCGACGAGGGCGAGTTCGATCCATTGCTGGAACATAAGCGCGACCAGGAGGAATACCTGCTGACCAAGGAGCGTCGCATCGGCCAGCAGCAGAAGAACGAACTGGCCGCGCGGAAGGTCGTTCCCTCGGAATTCGCCATCTTCACCTTGTCGAAGGTCGCGGCGGAGATCGCCGCCATCCTCGACACGCTTCCGCTGGTCATGAAGCGCAAGCATCCCGATCTGGAGACACGACACCTCGACACCCTGATGCGGGAGTTGGCGCGCGCCCGCAATCAGGCCAGCGGCCTGGACGAGAAATTGCCGGAGCTGCTGGATGACTTCTTTGACAGTATCGACTCAGCAGCTTAGGGAGTGGCGCCGATCGGTTCGTCAGGGTCTGCTTGCGCTCTATCGCCCCGAGCCGCTCACGGCGGTGGAATGGGCTGATCGGAATTTCTACCTGTCGAGCGAGTCGAGCTACCACGAAGGCCGCTGGACCACGTTGCCGTTTCAGATCGCCATTCTGAACAGCATGGGCAACGACGAGATCCGCACGGTCAACGTCGTGAAGTCGGCCCGTCTCGGCTACACCAAGATGCTCCTGGCGGCAGCGGGCTACCTGCTGGAGCACAAGAAGCGCAACATCCTGACGTTCTCGCCGACCGACACGGACGCCGAGAGCTTCATGAAGACGCACCTGGAAACCATGGTGCGCGACGTTCCGGTGGTGCTGGACCTGGCGCCCTGGCACGGCATGAAGCATCGCGACAACACCCTGTCGGCCAAGCGCTTCGCCAACGGCAAGCAGGTGTTCGTGCATGGCGGCAAGGCCGCCCGCAACTACCGCGAGAAATCGGTCGATGCGGTGATCTACGACGAGCTCGCCGCCTTCGACGAGGACATCGAGAAGGAGGGCAGCCCGACCACTCTTGGTGACAAACGCCTTGAAGGGTCGACGTTCCCGAAGTCGATCCGTGGCTCGACACCCAAGGTGCGTGGTCAGTGCCAGATCGAGGCGGCGGCCGACGAGTCACCTCACCAGCTGCACTTCCACGTGCCGTGCCCTCACTGTGGCGAGGAGCAGGTGCTGAAGTGGGGCGGGCCGGACGCCGAGTTCGGTATCAAGTGGGACGAAGGCAAGCCAGAGACGGCCTTCTATCTGTGCGAACACAACGGCTGTGTCATCCGGCAACACGAGCTGCAGGACGAGAGTCGCGAGCACAGTATCAAGGGAGGCATCTGGGTGTGTTCGGAAACGGGTATCTGGACTCGAGACGGCATCGACTGGTTTGCCGCTGACGACGAGCCGATACCCACGCCGGACATCGTGGCCTTCTATCTCTGGACTGTTCTCAGCCCGTTCACGACCTGGGAGCGGATCGTCCGCGACTTCCTCAAGGCCAAGAGCTCACCATCGAAGCTCAAGACATTCGTGAACACCACTCTGGGCGAGACCTGGGAAGACGAGCTCGGCGAGAAGCTCGAGTGGGAAACTCTGTACGGTCGACGCGAAGTATTTCCGCGCGTACCGGATGCCGCCGTGGCCCTGACCGGCGGTATCGATACGCAGGACGACCGCTACGAGGGGCGTGTCTGGGCCTGGGGGCCGGATGAGGAAAGTTGGCTGGTGGATCGCTGGATCTTGTATGGCGACCCTGCTGGACCCGAGCTCAAGCGTAAGGCAGCGCAAAAGCTGCATCAGGGATACCAACGTCCAGACGGTAACTGGATGACCGTGATGCGCTGGGGCTGGGACGCCATGGGCCACTACACGGACGAGGTATACGCCATGAGCAAGCAGCAGGGCCTCTACTGGGTGGTCCCACTGCAGGGCGCCAACGTGGCTGGCAAGCCGATCGCCAATTTCCCGCGCAAGAAGAACACCAAAGGCGTGTTCCTGACGACAGTGGGAACGGACAACGCCAAAGAGCTGATCTATAACCGCCTGAAGCTGCAACCGCAGCCAGGCGAGGCCGTCCCGGGCTGTGTGCACCTGCCGGCCAATGATGACGTCTGCGACGAAGACGAAATCAAGCAGCTCACCGCCGAGATCAAGATCGCCAAGATCGAGAAGGGGCGGCGCGTCTATCGCTGGGATGCCGGCGGCCGGCGCAACGAGTCCCTGGATTGTTTTGTCTACGCCCTGGCCGCGTTGCGCATCAGCCAGCAGCGCTTCGGTCTGGACCTCAACGACACCGCCACGCTGGCGCCGCGACCCAAGCGACGCCGTAGCCGCGTGACCCGAAAGAGCAGCTTATGACCACCGAGACCTATACCGAACGCCTGGCCAAGGTGCGCGAGGCCATCGACCAGATTCTGGCCGGTTCGCAGAGCTGGATGCTGGGGAATAAGCAATATACCCGCGCTACCCTTAGCACGCTCTACGACATGGAGCAGCGCTACGCCAAGCTGGCTGAACGCGAGCAGGCGGCAGCCAACGGTCGGGGTGGACGCAGCCGCGTTCGCTACATCGGGATCTGATCATGGGACTGTTCCAACGACTGACCTCATCGAGCGGGCTGGATGCGCGGCGCGAGGAACTGGTGCGCCAGGAACTCGATAAGCTGGCGGAATCGCAAGGCACGACTCGGGCCAACACCGGCAGCGAGACCCGCCATCGCGGAGCTAGCCGCATGATCCGCTCGATGCTCAGCTGGCTACCCGGGCTCGGCAGCCCCAAGCAGGATACACCGACCGGCGAGCGCGAAACCCTGATCAGTCGCTCGCGTGATGCCTACCGCAACCACATGCTGGCGCGCGCGGCCGTCAATCGGGCTGCCACCAATGTGGTCGGCATGGGGATTACCGTCCGCCCCAATGTCGATGGCGCTGCCCTGGGGCTGAGCGACGAGGAAGCGGATGCGCTGAACGACCAACTGGCGCGAGGGTTCAGCCTGTGGGCCGAGAATCCGGCCGAGTGTGATGCTGAGGCCAGCCTCGACTTCTACATGCTGCAGCGCCTGGCGCTGATCAGCGCTCTGGTGAGTGGCGACGTCTTTGCGTCTACCCCAGATGACCAGCTTCCTGGCTGCCTGTTTGGTACCAAGCTTCAGCTGGTGGAGGCCGAGCGGGTGGGTAATCCGCTCAGTGTTCGCGACACACCGACCGAGATCGATGGCATCCGCGTCAATGGCCTGGGGCGGCCCACGCATGTGCGCATCTGTCGTGGTTATCCCAGCGATCATACGACCTCGCAGGAGTGGGATTGGCACGCCATCTTCGGCAGCCGCACCGGACGCCGCCGCATCCTGCAGCTGATGAACGAAAAGGGTCGCCCGGGGCAGGTGAGAGGCGTTCCCTACCTGGCGCCGATCCTCGAGGCGTTACAGAAACTGGAGCGCTTTACCCAGGCCGAACTGACCGCGGCGGTCATCAGTGCCATGTTCACCGTAGCCATCAAACACGACCCTACCGAAGACCCAGCGTCCTACTCTCCGGGACCGATGTGGACCGAGGACAGTGATGATCCCAACAAGCCGGAGCGGCCGGTAGTCACGTCCAATCGGGAGGAAGCCAGCGACGGTGACAACCTGACTCTGGGAGAAGGTGCCGTCTGGGACCTCGAGGAGGGGGCCGAGCCGGTACCGATCAGTCCGAATCGACCCAATGCTCAGTTCGATCCGTTCTTCGTGGCGGTGGTAAAGGAAATCGGCGCGGCCCTGGAGCAGCCGTCCGAGGTGCTGCTGATGCACTTCTCGACGAGTTATACCGCCGCCCGCGCCGCGTTCAATCAGCTCTGGAAATTCATCAAACAACGCCGACATCACCTGACTGTGCAGTTCTGCCAGCCGACCTACGAGCTGGTAGTCGATGAGATGGTGGCGCGCGGCATGGTCGATCTGCCGGGCTATCGCGACCCGGCCCGGCGTCGGGCATATGTGCGCGCTCTGTGGATCGGTGAGCCGCTGGGCAGCCTGAACGAGCAGATCGACGCCAAGGCCGCGACGGAACGGATCGCCAACGGCACCAGCAACGAGCACCTCGAGACCATGGCCCTGCACGGCGAAGACTGGGAAGACGTCCACCGTGACCGGGCTCGCGAGATCCGTCGCAAGAACGAAGACGGCGTGCCGCTCTACGTCGGCGGCCAGGTCCATGAGCCCGACGATCCGGACCCGAACCGCGCCAACGACGATACCGACTGACCCGCCATCCGGCGGGTTTTCACGAGGAGAGCATCATGCGCACCGCCTTCGATCTGGCGGCCAGCCGCAACTGGCTGATGACCGCCGAGGCGCTGGATACCCTGCTGGCCGTCGCCGATCGGCAGGGCGACGTCGAGGCCCTGGAGGCCCGCCTCGGCCGCCCACTGGACAACACGCGCAGCGTCAGCGTGCGCGACGGCGTGGCCGTGATTCCGATCACCGGCCCGGTCTTCCGCTACGCCAACCTGCTCACCGAGATCAGCGGGGCCGTCAGCACCGAGATGCTGGTCAAGGACATCCAGACCGCGCTCGATGATCCCAGCATCAAGGCCATCGCACTCAACATCGACAGCCCAGGTGGAGAGGCGACCGGCATCAACGAGCTGAGCGACCTGATCTACAACGCCCGCGGGCAGAAACCGATCAAGGCCTACGTCAGTGGCCAGATGGCCAGCGCGCTCTACTGGATCGGTAGCGCCGCCGACGAGGTGATCGTCGACGACACCGCCCAGCTGGGCAGCGTCGGCGTGGTGCTCAGCCTGCGCAAGCGCGAGGACCGTCCTGGCGAGAAGAGCTACGAGATCGTCTCCAGCAATGCGCCCAATAAGCGGCCCGACCCCGAAACCGAGGCCGGACGTGCCCAGCTGCAGGCGCGCACCGACGAGTTGGCTGCCGTGTTCCTGGACAAGGTAGCCCGTAACCGGGACCTGCCTCGCGACGAGGTCAACGATCGGTTCCGCCAGGGCGGGATCGCCACGGGCGCCCTGGCCGTGGAAGCCGGCATGGCCGACCGCCTCGGCTCCCTGGAATCCCTCATCGCCGAGCTGGCCGGCTCATCCGCCAGCAGCCAACCGAGGAGCAACATCATGACCACCGTGAAGACTACGGCCGAGCTGCAGGCCGCGATCGAGGCCGGCACCGACCCGAAGTCCATCAAGATCGCCGAGCCCGAGGCCGTCGATACCGACAAGCTCAAGGCCGAGGCCGCCGAGGCCGAGCGCACGCGCTGCAAGGGCATCCTCGACCTGGCCTCGCCGGGCTTCGAGAAGGAGGTGGCGACGGCCATCGACGAAGGCACCAGCGTCGAGGCCACTGGCCTGAAGCTGTTCAAGGCTGCACAGGATCGCGGTATCAGTCTGGATGGCATCCAGGGAGATGCCACCACTGCACATTCGGCCCCGCCACCGAGCGATGACAAAGAGGCCGAGGAGCGCAAGTCGGCTGTCTCGGCCATCACGGCTGCCTGGAAGTAACAGCGGCCGGCCCCTTCGCAACGATTAGAGGAACTCGATCATGTCTGGCATGACCACTACTGCTCATCCCCAGGTCGCTCGCCTGCTGGCCGGTGATTTTCCGACCCGCTTCATGACCGTGACCATCGAGGCCGGCCAGGTGCAGCCCGCTGGCGCTGCGCTCGGCGAAGTCACGGCTAGTTCGGAGTACAAGCTCTCTGCCACAGGCGCGGGCGATGGCAGTGAAACCCCCAGCGTCGTGCTGTGGGAAGACGTCGACGCGAGTGGCGGCGCCGTCGAGGCCGAGGTGCTGATCTGCGGTGATGTCCGTTTCAGTGAACTCACCCTCGGTAGCGGCCACACCGAAACCTCGGTAAAGAAAGCGTTTCGCAGTGTCTCGCTGTTCGTGCGTTAACCCATCCATCGCTGAGGCCGCCCCGGCCCTTCATCACCGACTCACTGACCCCAGGAGAATCCCATGGACCTGTTCGAAACTCGCACGATGCTGGAGGCCGTCGAGCAGATGAAGCGTGCCCGGCGCTTCCTCGGCAACACCTTCTTCGGCGGCGACCCGGTCAACTTCGTGACCAAGCACGTCGACATCGACATCTACAAAGGCCAGCGCAAGATGGCGCCCTTTGTCCGGCCCAACCGCCCCGGCATCGTGGTGGATCGCACCGGCGCCACCATGCGTAGCTATGAGCCGGCCTACATCAAGCCGAAGCTCGAGACCAATGCCGGCCAGCTGCTCAACCATCGCGGTGTCGGCGAGCAAATCTACTCCGGCCGCACCCCGCTACAGCGTGCCGGCGAACAGCTTGCCCGTGACATGCAGGACCTGGATGACCAGATCAACCGCCGCGAGGAATGGATGATCGCCCAGGCACTGACCACCGGGCAGGTCAACGTGGTCGGCGACGGCGTCGACGACGTTGTGGACTACCAGATGTCGTCCTCACACATCATCACCGAGGGCACGCCCTGGACCGACGCTGGTGGGACGCCAATCGCCAACCTGCGCAAGTACAAGCGTAAGATCGCCAAGGATAGCGGCCGCACCGGTAGCACTGCCGTGCTCAGCGTCGAAGCTGCCGATGCCCTGATCGACAGCGAGGACACCCAGAAGAAGCTGGATACCCGGCGCATCGACCTGGGCATGATTCAGCCCGATCAACTCCCGGACGGCGTGACCTATCTGGGGTATCTGCGCGACCCCGGCGTGGACCTGTTCGTCTACGAGGAGTGGTACATCGATGCCAGCGGAAACGAGCAACCGATGATCCCGGCCGGCGGCCTGATCATGGGCCCCACCTCCAGCCGCTGCACAATGCTCTACGGCGCCATCCAGGACATGGAGGCCATCGAGGGCGGGATGTTCGATGTGGCGCGCTATCCCAAGAGCTGGGTGGAGAAGGATCCGTCAGTGCGCTGGCTGATGATGCAGGCCGCGCCGCTGCCCGGATTCCACGAGCCCGACGCCTTCGTCTACGCCACTGTGGCGTAACCCGAGCCCCGCCACAGCGGGGCCAGCACATCATCGGCAGATCAGACAGGAGGCCGACATGGCCAAGTACATCGTGGCTCGAGGCGAGATCCACCGTGGCACCGAAGTGGTTGCGCGTGAGGGCAAGTCCTACACCCCCAAGAATGCCGCGGAAGAGGAGCGGCTGCTGGCGCGCGGCATCATCGTGCCCGAGCAGAGTGAAGAAGAGGAGGCCACCCAGGATGAGGGTGGCGCCGAGAAAGCACCTGCCAAGGGAGGTGGCCAGAAAGGCGGGAGGCAGCGTAGTAGCAGCGCAGGCGGGCAGGCTGGCGAATGAGCCGCTTCGATGACGATGTCCGCGTGGACCTGCGTGGCATCTATGCCGATGCCGGCGACATCGCGGACTACCAGGGCGCCTCGACCGCCCCGGGCATCCTGGTCGTGATCGACCGTGACTGGCAGGTCTACGACAAGGATCAATTGCCCATGCGGGTTACCACGATCAGCGTCATGAGCGCCGACGTCCCGCAGTCCGAGCAGGGCGATCAGATCAACGTTGCCTCGGACCGCACCTGGACCGTGCAGGAAGTGCTCGAGGATGACGGCCATGAGCGGCGGCTCTGGGTGTCCTGACAGGAGGTAGGTGAAATGCTGAACCTCAAGTACGACATCCGGGACTTTCAGGGCCTCAAGAAGCGCTTTGGGAAAGAGGGGGCCCAGAGCGTCGAGAAAGCACTGATCTGGTCTACCAATCGCATGGCCGATCGCGCGGCCACCTATATCTCGAAGGACCTGCGTGGCACCTATGCGATCAAGGCCCGGGAGATCAAAGGGCACCTCAAGATCCACCGGGTGCGCCGCGACCCGACCCGGGCGCTACTGTACACCGGTAAGCGGTTGCCCCTTGAGCAATTCGCGCCCAAGCAACGCTGGGTATCGGTCAGTCCGCGCCGCAAGGTTCGATCGGGGTCGCGCAAAGGCAAGCTCGCTCGACGTCGCGGCGTTTCAGTTCGCGTCCGCAAGGACAAGGGGCGGCAATTGGTGCCCGGTGGCTGGTACGCCAAGGACCATATCCTGAGGCGCGCCGATCAGGGCGATAACGACAGCCAGCCGCGCATTCAGTACGGCCCCTCGGTGCCGGGCATGGTGGCCTACCCAGAAACCATCGAGGGCGCGCAAGACCTGGTGAGGCGTGAGCTACCCAAGGAATTCAGCGGACGACTGGACTATCTCCTCAGCAAGAAGGCAGGGCAGTCATGACCGACCCCGACATCATCGATGCGATGCTCCAGCGCGTGCGTGACCAGTGCCCCGGCCTGGCCAACGTCGACGAGGCGTGGTTTGCCGCGCCGATCGACAATTTTGACGCCGACGTCCCGGCAGCGCTGATCTACCTCGCAGAGGACAGCGCCGCCGGCGAACCGGAAACCATCCGGCCCACCCAGCGCATCACTCTGAGCTACGGCATCTGGCTCGTCACCAAACGTTCCGATTTCCGTTCCCAGCGCCAGGCCTTGCGACAAGTATTGATGGGGTGGGAGCCGACCGAGGAACACGAGCCCGTGGCGTATCGCGGCGGACAGACAACCGACATCCGCGGCGAGCTCATCTGGTGGCGCGAATTCTGGAACGTCGACACTTGGCTGCGTGGCTGACGCCCACAGCTCTACTCACTCAACGGCCCGCCTCGTGCGGGCTTTTTCATGTCAGGAGGTTCTCATGCCCAACAAAGGCGGCCGTTACGAAATCCGTGGCGGTAAGCGGGTGCTCGTCGAACGCACCAAGCCCGCGCCCCGCCCCAAGGCCACAGCCCAGGCCGACGCCAAGCCCGACGCCAAGCCGGCGCCGAAGAAGTCCAGCAGCGACGTGACGGAGAAGAACGATGGCTAAGAAGTGGCGTAAGCGCTACGTCGTGGTCAAGGTCGAATCGGTCTACGGTGAACCCAGTGCCGACATGACTGATGCGACCATCCTCGAGGTGGTGATGCTCGACGGCGGCAACCCCTATGCCGGCGACACCGCGGCGCGCGAGCGCATGCGCAACGGTCTCGGCGCCTTCGAGCAGGTGAACACCGGGCCCTATGTGGAGCGGCAGGTCCGTGTGCCGTACGCCGGTTCCGGGACGCCCGGCGAACCTCCGGCCTATAGCCCGTTGCTGCGAGCCAGCCGGCTGAGCGAGGACATTACCGCCGACACCAGCGTGGTCTATCAGCCCGTCAGCGAGGATGAGGAAAGCCTCGAGATGTGGTGGATAGAAGACGGACAGATGCAGCATTCCAGTGGTGTCCGTGGCACCTGGTCGCTGACGGCGGATAGCCAAGGGCTGCCCTATATCCAGTTTGACCTCACCGGTCTATACAGGAAGCCCGAAGCTGTGGCGGATGCATCGATGGCAGACCAAGCGGTGCAGGCCAAGGAGCTGCCAATCAACAAGCAGAACACCACGGCCAGTGTCGACGGCCACAACGCCTGCATGTCCTCGCTGTCGTTCAGCATGGGCAACACGGTGGAGTACCGAAATCTGGTCAACTGCGAGAGCGTGGAGATCACCGGTGGAGAGTCCACAGGCTCTACCAATATCGAAGCGCCGAATCTGGCTACCAAGGACTATTTCGCCGCAGTGGAAAGCCACAACGGCGTGACCCTGGTGCCGGTTAATCTGACCCACAAAGATGCCTCTGGTGGCACCATCGAGCTCAAGGGCAACCAGGTGCAGCTATCGTCAATCTCACCCACCGACAACCAGGGCATCATGCATTACGACATCGGCCTGCGATTCCTGCCCACTGGCTCCGATGACAACGATTTCACCCTGACCTACAAGTAACCCGCTCACGCCGCCAGCGCGCGGCGTGCCAGGCGCTGATTCGATCAAGGACCCGACGCTATGACCTATGTGCTCAAGGACATTCCCGACATCTGGGTTGATGTCGAGATCCCCACTCCGGGCCTGGATGAGCCCGAAGCCCTGCAGGCGCGTTGGCGCCTCCACTCGTTCGACGACTACAAGGCCCGGGTCGAGCAGATCCAGGCCGGCGAACTCACTGACGAGCAAGTCGTCGAGGACGATCTCCTGGAGCTGTCGGGCGCCGAGACGGCAGACGGCAAACCGATGCCGCATTGCCAGGAGCTGGTGGATGACGTAATGAGCAAGACCTATGCCCGCAAGGCCCTGGTGCTCAGCTGGTACAAGGCGCAAGAGGGCAGGGCGGCCGCCGCCACAAAAAACTGAAAGCCGCCGGCCGGTGGTGGGCGGGCGCCGGTCAGGTGGAAGATGCCCGGGCCGCTGACGCTGAAGCGTTCGGCATAGCGCCCCCGGAGGACCCGGCCGACGAGACTCGCTGCGAGGTCTGGGCCGAGCACTGGTCTGCCCTGGAGCTGTTCATGGGAC
The DNA here is from genome assembly GCF_030409265.1 of Halomonas sabkhae. Taxonomy (NCBI): domain Bacteria; kingdom Pseudomonadati; phylum Pseudomonadota; class Gammaproteobacteria; order Oceanospirillales; family Halomonadaceae; genus Halomonas; species Halomonas sabkhae. The sequence continues at coordinate 212,160 of NZ_JAUFPM010000015.1, read as the reverse complement.
TGAGTACCCAGTGGCGCGTCGTCGCCGGCATGAATGGTGTCTTCATGTATGGCCTGGACTATCAAGCGCTATACGGCCACCCGCGCTATTCCCGGCTGGATTACGACGCCCAGGACGAGATGCTCGAGCAGATCCAGCAGATCGAGGCCGGAGCGTTGGAGGTGCTGAACTCCTAAAACGCTTTATACCCCCGCCTGCCTGTGTCGGCGGGCCCTATGACAGGACGCCCCATGGCGCCCTGCAATAGCCCGCACCCGTTCATGGGTAGTGCCTCGCCGCCGACTGCGCTAGCCTTCTCTGCTAGACGTCTAGTTGCAGGGGATCTTATGGCTAAGATAAAAGTGCATGCTGGTGATTTTTCGAAAATCAATGCTCAATATACTTTTGGCTCTTTCGTATTGAATGAACCAGGGAAGTGGACCTCTACTTCATATTCGTCCAATGATATAGAGGTGTTAGAGCAAGCAAGTGAGGAGAATGTAAAGCGTCTGGCTGGTACCGCTGGCTGGGGAGTGGCAGGCGCCGCGTTGCTTGGCCCGGTAGGTCTTCTTGCTGGCCTGATAGGTGGCGGGCGAGGAAAAGATGTGACGTTTGTAGTAAAGTTTAGCGATGGGAAAAAACTACTTGGGACAGTAGATAGCAAAGCATATACCAAAATGCAGGCTTCACTATTCTGACCTAGTAATCAACCCTTAGTACTAGAACCCGCTTCGGCGGGTTTTTTACTGCCTGGAAGATGAGGTAGACATATGGCCCGCCAGTACAAGACCGGCCTGATTATCACCGGCGATTCTTCCGGTGGCATCAAGGCCATCCAGGCGACCGAGAAGGAACTGGGCCAGCTCAACAAGGGGTTCGAGCGTGGCAGCCGGCGGGCCAAGCAGTTCGGGAAGGACGCCAACGAGACCAGTCGCGAACTGGAGTTCCTGCGCAACTCGGCGATGAGTGTCGGCACGGCCATCGCCGGCGCCTTCGCCGTCAACAACCTCGCAGGCCAGGCGCAGATGGTGGCGGAAACCGATGCGCTGGCGCGCGCCTTGAGCGTGTCCACCGGAGAGCTGCAGGCCTGGCAGTATGCCGGCCAGCAGGTTGGCATCCAAGGCGACAAGATGGGCGACATCTTCAAGGACACATCCGAGAAGATTGGCGACTTTGCTCGCACAGGCGGCGGCGAAGCGGTCGACCTGATTGAGCAGATGGGGCTCAGCATCCAGGAGTTGCTACGTCTCTCTCCTGATCAGCAGCTTCTCAGGATCGGTGAGGCCCTGCAGAATCTTTCGCCTTCTGAGCGGGCGACTTTCCTGGAGAGTCTCGCAGACGATGCTGTCCGGCTTCAGCCACTGCTGAAGAACAACGCCGAGGCACTTCGAGAAGCCCTGGATGAGGCCGATAAACTCGGTGTCTCCATGGAACGGGCGGATATTGAAGCTGCGATCGAGGCTAACCGCGCAATGCAGCGGCTGATGGCCACCGTACAGGGGCTTAGTAACGCGCTGCTGGCCGACCTGGGCCCGGGCTTTGCCGATTTCACCGGCGACCTGACTGATTTTATCCAGCAGGCCGGCGGGGCTGAAGAAATACTCGAAGGGGTGGGACAGGCTGCCGGCACTCTAGTGACAGTCTATCTGGCTCGCCGGCTGGGACCTGGTCTCCTGTCAGCCGGTGCCAAAGGCCTGACCATGGGGCGCAACATTGCTACCGGTCTGTACTTGGCCGCAGGTGCCACCGGCCCTCTGAACCGTGCCCTGGTCGTCACGCAAGCCCGTGTCGCAGCTACAGCGACGGCCGGCAGGGCTTTAAGTAGCGTGGTGACGTTGGTTGGTGGCCCGGCAGGCGCGCTGATGCTGGCGGCCGGCGCAGCGTACACGTTCCGCGATGAGTTGGGCCTCACCATCCCCAAGGTGGACGCCTCCTCTGAAGCGGTCCACCAGCTGACTGGCGAGCTCGACGACATGAGTCGGGCTGCCGCCGAGAACAAGCTCACGCAGCTGAATAATCAGCTCGCCGATCTCAAAGCCACTGCGGAAGACGCAGGGCAGGCCGCCCTGGACGTCGGAAAAGAGGACACCGGGCACGGCGGTGTCTTGGGTGCCGATGTTGCCGGCCAAGTCAAACAGCTGCAGGAGATCAGCGAGACCGCCAAGCCTGTGCGGCAAGACGTTGCCAACGTTGAGGAAGCGATCGGGCTCGTCGAGGATCGCCTCGAGCAGCTCAACGACACCGGCGACCGCACCCCGCCGACCCTGACCCGGATCAGCGAGGCATCCAAGGAAGCTGCCGAGCGAGAGAAACAATTCGCCAGTTCCCTGGCCACCCTCGAGGATCGCCTGTTCCCTGCCACGGCAGCCCAGCGCGACTTCCTACAGTCGCAGCTCCTGTTGCAGACAGGTTTGATGAAGGGCGAGATTGGCATCGATCGCTACCTCGAGGCTTGGCAGCGGCTGAACACTGAGCGGTCTCGCAATATCACCGGCGGATTCATGGAGAGAGTAGACACCGGTGGCCTGGCCAAGGAGGTCGAAGAGACCAGTGGTGCCGCCCGTGACTTGGGCCTGACATTCACCTCGGCGTTCGAGGATGCCGCGATTGAAGGCGAAAACTTCCGAGGCGTTCTCCAGGGGATCTTCGAGGACATTCAGCGCATCATCATTCGTCGATCCATTACTGAGCCTGCCGAGGACGCGATTTCCGGCGCGCTCGATGGGTTCAGTTGGGGTGATATTGGCAGCGCTATTGGAGGGATTCTCGGAGGCGGTGGCGCGACAGTCGACACCAGCGGCGTCTCCGCGATGGGTTTCAACACCGGGAGTTTTTCCGCCGGCGGTTATACCGGGGACGGCGGCACCCATGAGCCGGCGGGCATCGTCCACCGTGGCGAGTACGTAGTGAAGAAGAGCGTGGTAGAGCAGCCCGGCGTGTTGCCTATGCTCGAGCGGCTCAACCGCATGCCGGGCTATGCCGCCGGCGGCTATGTTGGCGGCCGGGCTATGCCGATGGCTAGTGGGGATCTGTCAGTCCATATCCACAACGAGGGCGGCGAAGCGATACAGGTAGGGCGCCGCGAGGAGCGACGTGGAGGCGATGGTCGCCGGGAGCTCCACTTGTGGGTCAATCGCGCAGTTGACCAGAGGATTGACCAACGATTCGCGGACGGCTCGCTAGATCGAACAATGCGGAACAATTACGGCGCCCGCCGACAATCGAAATAGGGAGGGATAATGCCCACATGGCCCGCCACGCTACCTGACTGCCCGGATTCCCCGGGCTACAGCGAGCAACCCCAGAGCCAGGTCACCCGTTCCCAGCCCGAGGTGGGGCCGGCGAAGACGCGACGGCGCTCCACCGCAGCGCCCCGCACCATTCCGGTGACCTATGGCCTGATCACCCGAGAGCAGGCGGATACTTTTGAGGCGTTCTTCGAGAACGACATCGGCGCCGGGGCGCTCCCGTTCGACTGGCCCCAGCCCCGGCTCGGTACCACGGTCTCGGCGCTGATCGTCGGCGACCCGCCGTATGAGCTCACTCCCGTAGGCAACGGGAAGAAATGGCGCCTAACCATGACCCTGGAAATCCAACCGTGAGGTGAAGCATGAGTGAACGAATTGACATGACACAAATTGAAGCGCTGTCGCTCACGCCGGATCAGCGCCTGCAAGCACAGATCGATGAGCAGAAGCGCTATATCGCAGCACTGGAGGAGCGGCTGAATGATCTGGAGATCGAGGCTCAAGCAGCTATCGATGCGCGCGCTAGTTTAGACAGCTCGCTCCGCGATGAAGTATCTCGACTTGAACGCGCAATCCAAAGCCCCGGGCGTTAACCCGGGGCGGGACTGTCAGATGTCTTTTTTAGCTTGTTCGGCTCCGATCTCTGCTAGTTGCTGGATCGTCATTTCCTGGAAATTCTCAGGTAGCTCAGGGGAAGTTCGGACAGCGGTGTGATCTCCGGCTCTGAACTCAACTGTTAGCCCATTCGCGCGTGATAAAGGCTGAAGCTGCATATTGATCAGTTTCCAGTCTTCCACGTAGCACTCTGACATATCTCACTCCATTAGCGATGTGCGAGCCCTGAGCCTCGCCCGGTGTAGCCGCGGCCATCAACTGGCCATTTCCACAGCCTGAACATCTATCCATACCCCGCCTCGAGCGGGGCTTTTTGTTTCTGGAGCCCCTATGTCCATCCGCCAGATCAGCGCCGAGGGGCTGCACGACATGTTCGCGCAGCACACCGACGCGGCGGTGTTCGCCCTGCTGACGTTCACCCATCCCAATATCGCCGAGCCGATCCGCCTGGTGAACAACACCGAGGCGATCACCTACGACGGCCAGACCTACGAGGGCTTTCCGTTCCACTTCACGCCGCCGGCCGAGGAAGAGGACCGCGAGGCGGTGGCCACCATCGAGGTCAGCAACGTGGACCGCCAGTTGATCGAGGCGTTGCGCACTATCCAGTCACTCGCCGGCGTCGACATCCAGGTGGTGCGCTGGAAACAGGGCACCGTCACCCGCGAGATGCACATCCCGGGCATGTACCTGATGGGCGCCGACATCAACGCCGAGACGGCGTCGCTCCAGATCTCGCACGCGTTCGACATCCTCAACGAGCCGGCCACCCAGGAAATTCTGTCGCCGGGAACCGCGCCCGGATTGTTCCAGTAGGCCCGCCATGATCGACGTCACCGAGTACATCGGCCTGCCGTTCGAGTCGGGTGGCCGAGGGCCACGCTATGACTGTTGGGGCATTTGCAGGCGCGTCTACGCCGACCACCTCGGCATCGAACTGCCCCTGCACACCGGCTACGCCGACACGCTGACCGACGACACGTCCCGGCTGATGGTCACCGCCCGCTCCGAGTGGCGCGAGGTCGCCGAGCCACAGCCCTACGACGTGGTGATGTTCCTCGTCGACGGCAAGCCCAATCACATCGGCCTCGTCATTTCTCCGGGTCTCATGCTGCACACGACCCGCCACAAAGACGCCTGTATCGAGAGTTACCGCGCCGCCCAGTGGCGCTCCCGCATCGAGGGATTTTACCGCTATGACCACGATTGTCGCCCACCCGAGCCCGGTTCGCTCTGACCTCTACACCGCTGAGATTCCTGACGGTACCAGTCTGGCCTCCGTCCTGGGCGACGTGCCGGAGAGCGTGCGGGCGCAGATAGACGGTGAGGCGATCCCGCGCGAGCGTTGGGAAGAGCCGCTGCCGGCTGATGCCCAGGTACTGATCACAGCAACGCCCGAGGATGATGGTATCGGGCGCGCTCTGGCGATGGTGGCCATCGCAGTGGCTGCCGCCTATACGGGCGGCGCGGCGGCAGGGGCGGCAGGTTTTGCGCAGGGTACGGCAGGCTATGCAGCCGTATCTGCCGCCACATCCGCTGCCGTCACCATGGCGGGCAGCCTGGCCGTCAATGCGCTGATCCCGCCGGAGATGCCCGAGCAAAACAATCCTGGCAGCGCGACGGTGCGCAAATCGATCACCGGTACCCGCAACCAGATCGACAAATATGGCGTCGTGCCGCGCGTCTACGGCAACCCGCGCTGGTATCCGAAGTTGGCGGCCAATCCAGTGACCGAGATCGCCGGCAACGACCAGTACATGCGCATGCTGCTGGTGCTGGGCTATGGGCCGCTGGAGATCGCCGGCAACCGCGTGGGCGCCGGGCATAGCGTGCTCCGCAACGCCGGCGTCGGTGATGCGATCACCATCGGCGAGACCAATCTCGACGAGTACGAGGACGTCGAATGGGAGATCGGCACGCCCGATCAGCTCAGCCTGATGTCCCCGGACATCGCCGAGGAGCAGGTCGGTGTCGCGCTCAACAAGACCGGCGAGGTGCGCGAGCATGAGTGGGTAGCCGATGATGTGCCGCCGGTAGTGCGCACCACGGCGCCGAATACGCGCGAAATCAGCATGGATCTCACGTTCCCGGCGGGGCTGTGGGTCACGACTGACAACGGCAAAACGCGTGGCTGCCGCGTTCGCTACTCGATCCGCTATCGCCGTACGGGTGAGAGTGCGTGGACGACGCTCGATGACAACTGGGTTATCAAGGACCACACGAAAGAGACGAAGCGGGTCAATCGCCGCTGGACCGTGCCGGTGGGGCAGTACGATGTCGAGCTGACCCGCGTGGCCACGTACCTGCGTGATGACAACTCCCCGCAGACCGACAGCACTTGGGCCGTGCTGCGCTCGGTGCAAGAAGGTCCGGCGTATACCGGCGATCATCTCCTGATGGCCCTGCGCATCCGCGCCACGGACCAGCTCAACGGCGTGATTGATCAGCTCCGCATCCGCACTCAAGCCGTGTTGCGCGTGTGGGATGGGTCCGCCTGGACGATGCAGGCCACCAGCAACCCCGGCTGGGCCTACATCGACGCGATGACAGGGGAGCAGGTCGGCAAACCGATAACTGACGACCGCCTGCATCTCGAGGACATCGCGGACTGGGCGGTTTTCTGCGGCGATCAGAATCTCGAGTATCACCACGTCCATGACGCCGATGAAACGGTGCTCGACCGTGCGCGCTCGATTGCCGCCGGCGGCCAGGGCTCGTTCGCGTTCCGCGACGGCAAGTTCGGCATCGTGTTCGACGATCCCAGTACGCCCACTGTGCAGGCCATCACGCCGCGCAACGCCAGCGGATTCAGCTCGAGCATCCAGTATAAAGACCTGCCGCACGCGATCCGCGTCAAATACGTGGACCCGGATACATGGTCCGATGCCGAGCGCATCGTCTACCGCGACGGGTACGATGCTACCAACGCCACGCGCTTCGAGGATTTTCAGCTCCAGGGCGTGGCCAGTGCTGACGAGGCATGGCACCACGGCCAGTATCATCTCCGCCAGGCCATCCTGCGCCCCGAAACATTCAGCGCATCCATGGACTGGGAGAACCTGGCGATCGTGCGCGGCAACCGCGTGCTGTACCAGTACGACGCCATTCTCGTCGGCCTGGGTAGCGCCCGGGTGAAATCCGTCAGCGGCACGACCATCGTGCTCGACGAGCGTCTGGAGTACACCGAGCAGCGTGCCTATGGCATTTCGGTGCGCGGCGTCGATGACGCCCAGGGCCGTGCCAAGCTCATCGCCAGCCAGGTCACCGGCGCCGAGATCGGCGAGACCGACACCTTCACGACCGTCGACAGCATCGATGTCGAGCCGGGCGACCTGGTGATCTACGGCGTGATGGGCCGCGAATCCATCGACGCCAAGGTCTCGAAAATCCAGCCTAACCAGGATTTCGGCGCCGACCTGACGCTCGTCAATGCCGCCCCGGACATCTACGACTACAGCTCCGCGCCGATTTTTGACCCGGGCATCACGCTGCCCATCGACCCTTCGAATCTGGCGCCGCCGGTGCCGCAGATCACGTCTGTGAGAGGCGATGAGACGGCGGTCAATGTCGACCCCAGCGGTACGCCGCAGCCCGTGCTCCGTGTGGCGTATGAGTTCCCGACCCGGGGCGGCTACCCGGCGCTGGACGTCGAGGCCCGCTATCGGCAGGACGACCAGACTCAGTGGGACTCATTCGGCCCCACCAGTGCCAGCGGTCATATGTCGATCCCCGGCATTGCCGACCAGGTGACGTACATCGTCCAGCTACGCTCCAGGCGCGGCGACCGTTATTCGGACTGGAGCGCCGAGGCAGCGTCCGGCGTGACCGGGCGCCCGGTGGCGCCCCCGGATGGCGTTGACGTCGAGGCCGGCAATTTCGTCATCACCCTGCGCCCGTACGGCCCATATCCTAATGCGCTGTGGGAGTTCTATCGTTCGCAGGCATCGCTAGCCCCTGAGAATGTCGAGTCCGCAGCGGTCCGGATCGGCGTCGGCTCCCAGATTACAGATAACGGCCTGCAGCCCGATACGACGTACTACTACTACGTGCGCGGGTGGAGTGCGTCGGCGGTCAGCGCCTGGTATGCGCTACAGGCAACGACCGATCTCAATATCAGCCAGATCATGGATGTGATCAGCGGCGAGATCCGAAAAGGCGATCTCTGGCCAGCGTTGCAAGAAGAAATCGACAGAATCGAAACGCATGAGAGTGAGATCAACGATGTTCAGGCTCGCGCCGATCAGCTTCGCAGTGATCTGACTGCCGAGGTGGGCCGCCTCGACGGACGGGCTGACGCCCTCTCCGGAGACCTCAGCACCGCTGTAGGGCGCATCGACGACATTGAGACAGATGTAGGGAATGCGGTTGACCGGATCACCAGTGTTGAGACGCTCGCGGAATCGAATGAGGGGGCGGTCAACAACCTGGCCCAGGATGTCTCGACGCTCGAGGGGCGCACCGACGATGCTGAGGCGTCGATCATCGAGACGCAGCGGATCGACGAGTTGAACGGCATTCTCGAAGCTGTCACCAGCTCGGTGTCGAGCGTTCAGAATGCCGTCGGCAGCGCATCCCAGTCCGTCGAGACGATCAATCGGATCAGCGAGGACGGCGTGCTGCTCCAGCGTCAGGAATTGCTGGAGGGTGAGTTCGAGGACGTCGACGGCCGGATCAATGACATCGTCAATCTCACGCTGTCGCCCGGCTCGGCACTGCTGACGCGGTTCGGTGAGATCGAGGGGAGTGTCGATAACGTAAACGGTCGCGTGACGAACGTCGAGAACCTCGACATCTCGCCCGATTCCGCGCTGATCACCCGGCTGAACGAGATCGAGGGCGAGGCCGGCAATGCCAGCGGTCTCGCGCAGGACATCGTCGACATGAACCTGGCCACCGACTCAGCGCTGGTCAGCCGATTCGAGACTATCGAGGGCACGGTCAACGACCCCGACACAGGCGTGGCGGCGGCCCATGCTGTCGCCCGCGATATTCGTCAGCTCAACTTGTCGTCCGCTACGGCATTGGTCAGTCGATTCGAGACCATCGAGGGCAATGTCAGCAATGCTCAGGGCTCGATCCAGGACATCCAGAACCTGGATCTCGCACCAGACTCTGCGCTGATCGAGCGGTTTAGCACCCTCGAGGGCACGGTCAACGACCCCGACACAGGCGTGGCGGCGGCCCATGCTGTCGCCCGCGATATTCGTCAGCTCAACTTGTCGTCCGCTACGGCATTGGTCAGTCGATTCGAGACTATCGAGGGCAATGTCAGTAATGCGCAGGGTTCGATCCAGGACATTCGGAATCTCAATCTCGCTACAGACTCCGCGCTGATTCAGCGGTTCGAGTCTGTTGAAGGCAGCGTAGGCAGCGTCGATGGGAGGGTCGACGAGATCATCAATCTGGATCTCGCTACGGACTCCGCGCTGATTGAACGCTTCAACACCGTCGAGGGTAGTGTTTCCGGGGTCGATGGCCGCATCGACGACGTTGTGTCGCTGAATTTCGCCGAGGGCGAAAACAATCTCGTGCAGCGTCTCAGTAATATCGAGGCATCTGCTGCCGACGGCATTAGTGCGGTTCGGTCCCAGATGGAGGCCGAATTGAGTCACCAGTCCCTCGTTACTGATGGCTCTTTCAGTACTGGCGATGGCTCGCTGTGGAACAACACTAGCGACGTCAATATCATCGAGCGCGACCCGAATGGGAGCAACGTTGTTGCAGGCTCTCCCGACAGATACTTCGCCCAGTTCCGGAATTACACGGCTGGCGGTAACCGCCACGTTTCCGGTCAATGGAGGTCTGCCTCCCCGGGCGATTCGTACACCGTAAAAATGGACTACTCGGCGCGGGCAGGGACTGATGGAATAGTGCGAATTTCCGTTCAGTGGCAAGATGCCAGCGGCAACAACATTGGCTGGCCAACGGCTGACACCGTTAGCATGGCGACTGCCTCCGACGGCGCATGGAGGACCACCACACCCGTTAGTCTTACTGCACCTGCCGGGACTACTCGGGGCAGGGTTATCGTCACGGCCCAAGAAACGACGTCGGGCAATCCGGTTTTCACTAATGTTGCGGCATCGATGGTGGACTCGGCTATGGCGAGCCGCGTAGACACGGTTTCGGCCCAAGCCAGTGATAACCAGGTCGCGATACAGACCGAAGAAACCGCACGGATTGACGAAGACTCAGCGCTAGCAGAACAGATCAACACAGTTCAGGCCCAGCTAGGGGATGATATTGCGAGCGTCGAGCAACAGGCGACGGCAGAAATAGACACCGAGAGAGACCGCATCAATGCAATGTGGACTCTCCGGACTGACGTAAACGGACATGTTGCCGGTATCGGTTTAGCAAATGACGGACAAGAGTCCGGGCTTGCTGTGCGCGCAGATCGGTTTTACGTCGCCCAGCCCGGTCTGCCGGATAGCGAAGTCATTCCGTTTATTGTCGATGGCGGCAACACATATCTGCGCGCGGCATTTATTCAGGAGGCCACAATTGGTCGCGCTAAGATCGCTGACCTCGCGGTTAATACATTCAAGATCGCTGACCAGTCTGTCATTATTCCGGTGTCGTCATTTACAGCCGCTAGGAGCCTGGTCCCCATTAATAACTGGGGTACTCTCGCGTCAGCAACAATAAATCCACGGGGCGCAAGAGTAGAGGTGATTTTTAATTTTATATGGGAGGCGCGTTACAATTCGCAAACGACGAGCGACAAGGTTTTCGGGAGTGACGTGGCTCATATGCAATACAGGCTTACACAGAATGGAAGCGAAATTACTAGCGGCGTGCTTGATAGAGCCAGCTTGGGCGTCGTGTCGTTTGCTTGGCTTACAGGCGTCCTTGATGGAAACCAAACATTCAGGCTTGAGGTCATGGGCGGATTAACTGGCGACGGTTGCAGGCATTTTATCATGCGTCGATATACTGGCTTAAAGGCGGTTCGAAAATGAGTGATCATATTCGTGAAATTGTTATTGCTATCTATGATGATTCGGGAGAAATTTCATCTATCCGGCGGTGCGGCGAGAATCAGGCAGATATGCAATGTAGCCCGGGAGAGCTGTGGGTCGAGGTCGATAAAAACGTCTCTGACGAGACGCACTATATCGACGTGTCTACCAGCTCTCATCAACCAACTCCGCGCGAGCCAATTTATCCCAGCTATAGCGTCGACGGCCTTGCTGTCACGTTTTCCAGCCTGCCGATTGGCGCTGTCATTGGCGTGGCGGGGCAGGAACTGATCGCGGATGGTGATGACGAGGTCGAGTTCGACGTGCCGGGCACATACCGCATCGCGCTGTCGCATCCGCGCTATCTGGGCGAAACACTGGAGGTGACCGTTGGCTAAGCTCTCTGTTCGTCGTCACGCCGACCGCGACGCCGCCGAGGCGCACTACCTGGATGCCGTGGACCGGACCACGCCCAGCATCCCGCCATTGATCACTGCCCGGCGCGATGCCAAATGGCAGGAAGCCCAGGAATGGGGCGGCCCGATCCTGAGTGCCGAGGCCCAGGCACTGGGCTGCTCGATACAGAGCGTGATTGACAGCGTGACGGCCGCTCGGCGCGAATGGTGCGAGTCTGAGGCAGCGCAGGAGGCCGCCCGCATCCGAGCCAAGAGCCGCATCCGAAACGCTGGCACACCCGCTGAAATGCACCGCGCCTACACCGACTACCAAGCCGCCATCGAGCGGCTTTTTTCATGCCTGGAGGAACGATAAATGGCATACGACACTGTAGATCAGGCGAACCAGCACACTATTGAGACGCTCGAGGAACTGGAGCGCCGGGCGCGTGATCTCGTTAATATCCTGAAAGGGGGGATCGACGTTGGGCAAAGCGGCACGCTGGGTGACCTGGCGCTATTAGATAATGCGACACAGATTCCGAAGTTTGCAAATGCATCGCGCTCCGAAATGCAGAAATTCGGAGTCGGTGCCGGCGGCGACTCGGCCGTCAGCCCGCCGATAATCAATGATGCGAGCGCCGACGTGACATCACCCTCTGGGCTATACAAGTACCCTACAGATACGCCCGGGCTCGCGGGTGCGGGGGTTATTATTCGCGGGTACTGGAATGCTAACCAGTTTGTTGATATTGCGGTTCAACATTCCAGCGGTAGCGAGCGGGGGCAGATGCGTACTCGCGCATACCAGAATGACGAGCTCACCCCGTGGCGCAAACACTGGGACACAGGCAACGCCACCGTCGACAGCAACGGATTCATCAAACGGGCATCCCCGATTTTCCGGCTCGGCTCCACTGCCGAAGACGGCCAACACAAGCTCGCGGGAGCGGGCGCTGCGAACGACGAGGCCCGGGGCGTCTCGGCGGAGCATGTTGAAACAGGCATCTACCGCGTCAGCGGCGCCCTGGGTTTTGCTGCCGAGGACTGGCGGGCCGAACTGCCGCGCGGCGGAGACGGGAGCAAGCTCTGCTTGATCGAAACCGAGACCAGTGCTGATGGCACGATCACAGTCCGCGTCTACAGCATCGTGACTGATCCGCTCGGAAACCGTGTCGCGCATGAACTGATAGACGTGCCGGACGGCGCATTCGTCACGCTACGTTTGCTCATGCCGACGACAAAAACGATCGATGAAGAGGGTAACGAGATCGAGGTCGAAACGACCGCCGAGCCCCAGGCCGACATCACTGTCGATCATCTGCGCTCGGCGACGTACAAACTTGACGTCTGGGACCGCATGACCGATGACGAGGCCGAGGTTTTCGAGACCGAGTTCGGCAACGTGGGCGCAAAGCTGCGCGGGATGTGGCGCGACTGCCGCTACGTCGATCACGACAGTCCGCTGTTCTCGACGCTGCGAGGGATGATTGTTGAGCAGTGGGGCGAGACCCGTGCTGACGAGCTGTTGGCGCCGAGCCTGTAGGCGGTGACGCCAATCTCTCACACGCTGAGCTATTCATCTCGCACAGCAGCCTACTGCGAGTGGACTATGCTGTAGCCCGGGTGACGCCCACAGCATGCGACGCACACGGAGTGCGCCGCCGCCAGGGACGGCATGTCGCGTCACGCCTTGCTCCCCGCTACCATGGCTATGCCATCAACGGACCATGGGGAAGCAATGACAAAGGGAATTACTGTAGCGCTCGCCGTCGCGCTGGGCCTGCCGACGACAGCCGCGGCGAACATGACAATCGGAACATGGAACCTCGAGCATTTGGGGTGGGATAACGGCAAGAGACTAGATGATGTCGCTCATATAGCGAAAGGCGGAGATCTCTGGGCTCTGACGGAGGTTATGGACGAGGCTGCCGTATCGCAGCTTGAGAGCGAGCTCGAGGCCCAGACGGGAGAGAGCTGGTCGTCGATGACATCCCACGAAGTGGGGCGCTCGTCATACCAGGAGAGTTATGCTTACCTCTGGCGCGACAGCCAGGTCGAGTACACCCAGGGTGCCGTCGTCTACATGGACCCCGGCGACGAGTTCGCTCGCGAGCCGTACCTGGCCGAGTTCCGCGATGTCGAGACGGGCGACAAGGTGGCCATGGCGGCGGTGCACATCGTCTATGGCGACAGCCGGGCGGACCGCACGCCCGAGATCAAGCAGCTCGCCGAAATCTGGGACTGGATGAGGGAGGTCTACCCTGATTCGGCTCGTATCATTGCCGGCGATTTCAACCTCGAGCCGGATCATGAGGCGTGGCAGTTGCTGCGTGACCAGAGTGCGTCCCCGGCAATCACGTCAGGCGCGACGACCCTGGGCACCACGGACGGTGACTATGCCAACCTCTACGACAACCTGTGGTTTGACCAGGATGCTCTCGACTTTACCGGCAGCGGCATCGTGCGGTTCCCTGAGCTACTAAATCTCACGCATGAGCAGGCCCGCGATGTTGTCTCGGACCATGCCCCTGTCTATATCGGTGTTGGCGATGTCGGCATCGTTGATCTGGATGAAACGACCAGTACGGACTCCGGCCCTCGGTGCATCGACATCAATGAGGCGACTGTCAGCCGGCTCGACGAACTGCCCCAGGTCGGGCCGGCCAGGGCTGACGACATCATCGACGCCCGGCCGTTCGAATCCATCGATGGCCTGACCCGCGTTGACGGGCTCGGTCCAGCGCGCGTCGAGGACATCGAGGCCAGCGATATGGTGTGCAGTCTGTAGATCGAGGAAGGCGTGACGCTGATCTCATACACGTTGAGCCGCATATCTCCTACAGCATAGCCCGACCGCGGCGGGCTATGCTCGGGGTGTGACGCCTACAGTATGCGACGCACACGGAGTGCGCCGCCGCCAAGGACGGCATGTCGCGTCACCCCGGGACCCGCCTCGCAATCCCTCCCTTGGGTCCGGCATCGGACGATGCCCAGCGCCAGACCCCATCAACGATCCCGTACCGCCGCTCGAGCATGCAGACGAGCGATTCCTCGACGTACCAGTCTTCTTTTCTGTAGTCGCTCAGTTCGCATCGCCCGCTGTACAACCAGCCCCGGCTGATGACGTGATACTCGATGAGCGCATGGCGCGGTGGCGCCGAGCGCTGCAGTCCGATCCACCCACGACGCTCGAGCCTCTTACGCCACTGCGTGATCTGGTGCCGCGTGGCCACGTCACACCTCGGCCGGTACCCAACTGACAAGCCAGCCCTCGTCGGTCCTGGTCACGTCGACATTCTCGTTCTCGCTGATCTCATCGATCAGCCGATCCCAGTCGTCGGGGCTGTCCTCGTCCTCTGGCTGCAGATGGACCTGGCGCTGCTCGCGCCGGTTCGCCGCCATAATGGCAACCTGGACGCGCTGGCCCAGGAGTTCGTATGAGGTGGGGCGGTGCTTCTTCGCCATGGTGTGGGCTCCCTGTCGATAGCTGTGTATATATACAGTATCAACAGGGAAGGCGGGGATGGCAAATGGTGGGTGGTCAGTCGCTATGCTTATTCCGTCGATCGCGCTCTTCTCGAGCACTGACGAAGATGCGGCGGTACTCATCATCACTCAGCGCGTGATACCAAGCCCGCTGCCTTCGCAGGTGTTCAGCGTGTGCGTCGGGGTCTGAGTGGATCCGTTCAAGTCGGCGCTGCTCCGCTTGCTGGGCTCGCATGCGGTATTTGCCGCGCAGCTCAGGGTTTGCAAGCTGTCGCTCGCGCCAGTCGCGGACGGCTTGGCGCCGAGTCTCGCGAACTGACTCGGCAAGCTCGGGGTCGGCGGCCATAGTGGCATCGAGGCGCCGCAGGTAATCGGCGCGCTTCGCTTTGAAGTCGTCGGTGTCCTTGATTTGATCGTAACGCTCGCGCTCCCGGCGGGCCGCACGCACTGAGCGGCATACTTCTGAGCACGTCTTCGCCGGCATCCGCCCCTTGTGGGGGATGATCTTGCCGCACTCCTCGCAGGGCGAGCCAAGGCACCAGGGGCAGGACTTCGGCCCTCGATATGACGGCTTAGTAATTGCCCGGGGATAGCTGCCCTCTAGCCCGCACTCGCAGCGGCATTGCAGTTGTGCGCCACCATGATCGGCGATGACGGTCAGCTTGCCGAAGGTCCGGCCTGTGCGGTCAGTTGCTGGCATTGCTACACCAACGTCACCAGGTTGCTGGCATACAGTTCTGCCACGGCAGATTGATGCACCCGCCAGGGCAGCGCGCCCTGGTCGGGGTGGTCTTCCTGAAAGCTGGCCAGAGTGTGGTAATACGGAACTTTGAGCCGGTCCCCGTGCTCGCCCTGGGGATCGCCGCCGTGATCTTCGATGTCTTGCTCGAGGCGGTCGATGACGTCTTGCCGAAGCGTCAGGGCGCCATTCATCTTGTCCTCGACATCATCCGGTACCGGGCTGCGCCCGGC
Source organism: Halomonas sabkhae (assembly GCF_030409265.1). NCBI lineage: Bacteria > Pseudomonadati > Pseudomonadota > Gammaproteobacteria > Oceanospirillales > Halomonadaceae > Halomonas > Halomonas sabkhae. Next base: position 196,500 of record NZ_JAUFPM010000015.1, on the reverse strand, counting down.
TTCCCAGTATTGCCAGCTGCGCCTCGACACGCCCCCGATGATCTCGGCGGCCTCGCTGACATCAAGCATCAGGAACTTGCGAAGGGCCTGCAATTCGGATGCAGTCATATCGGCTCCAGAGGAATGCCCCGCCGATAGGCGGGGCTGGTTGAAGTTATTCGGCGTCTGCTGCAGCGATTTTCATGCCGTGCTCGATAGCGGCTTGCTCATCAAAGATGGCACCTGCCTCGCTCAGGTATTCCAGTTGACCTTCGATATGGTATTCAGTGATCTCGCCATCATCCGCTTCTTTAGCGGCCTGCCAGGCATACTGTCCGGCGAGCATGTCGGATGTGAACTCGATGCCTTCCATGCCTTCGCATGTGCCTTCGTTGACGTGCTCGACGACTTGCTCGAGTGAAGTGGCGTTGGCAATGGCGTTGCTGAGGTAGATAGTCATTTTGCGTCTCTCTCTTTAGAGGCGGGTCGAGCCGATCTCGAACCCTACGCTTTAAATTCTAGTTCGCGTTCGCGAACAAGTCAAGCATTATTTGCGCGGTTAGGTGAGGACGCTGATGGCCCTTGGCCAGTAGCCTGTCGGCGCCGGGCGGCGCGAGCGTGAGACAGTCGGCGATTCGCGAGACAGCGGGGCGGGTAGGGTGTTGATCGGGCAGGGGATTCGAGCCGGGTGTGGCTCTACCATTGAGCTACACCCGCAGCTTTCCCCAGTATATCCAGTGGTTTAATGATTACAAGCCTGGCCGTCAGGCACGCGGGCCGGGCGGCATTGCCGCCGGAAGCGAAAAAAATTGTGACCTCGTCGAACTTTCTCGCTCAGCGCTGTCACAAAAGGCACAGACATCATCATTGCGGTACGCGATGGCAGTCGCTAGCAATGTTATTCTGGCTTGCAGAATCGATCCTTGTCGCCCCAATGCACTCGAATGCATTCGGGGCGTTTTTTTGTGTGCCCGCACTACATCCAAGACCGACACCCCGCAGGGTGCCGGTCTCGAGTCGTTGGTCGCTGGCGCTCGCCGCGTTATGGCGTCAGCGGTGACGCATGCGCAGCAGGGCGTTGAGCACATCCCGACGCGTCACGATGCCCACCAGCCTGGATTGCTCGGTGACCGGGTAGACCTTGGGCTTGGCACCCAGCATTTCCTGGGCGAGGTCGGTGATGCTCTTGTTGGGCGTTACCGTCAGCACTTCATTGCGCATCAATTCCTGGACTAGAGGCGGCTCATCATTGAGGTAGGCGCTTTCCAGCACCTTGCCGAGGACATCCTGCTCGGAAATGAAGCCGATCAGGTGGTCATGTGCATCGACCACGGGCGCACCGGGCAGACGATGCAGGGACAGACCCTTGGCCAGGTTGGAGACAGAGGTCTTGCCGGAGACCCGATAGCAGTCGCGGGACATGATCTCGCGGACGATGGTTGGGGCCTTGTTGGGCATGGCGGTTCTCCTTGTGCCGGCGATGGTGAGCCTTCCCGAGTGGCCTGCCGGGACGGCAGGTGTCGTGCAGCCGGACGCGTTCGGCTGTCCATCGGGTTGTCTCAGTTTCATCATAGCGCGACTGGTGCCGAATGCGATGCGCGCATGTGGTTGGAACCGCTATCGGGCCCTTCCACTCCAATATGTCACAATGGTGCCAATAAATCCGTCCCGTGGGCGGTCTGTCAAATCTTGTGGAGGTAGCCTCATGGATGCCCGTGAATACCTGGCCCGTAAGGGCCTGGATGGAGAGCGTGACAAGGAGCGTCCCAACACGCTGGAAGAGAAGGCGTGGTCGCGTGCCCGGGAGTCCGGTGATCATCGTCCCAGATCCGGCACACCCCATGACTGGGAAGACTGGGAACGCTACCACCAGACCCTGGCCGAGGGCGCCGAAGCCATCGAGCAGAAAATCGATCATGAGGCCCATCAGGCCGAAGCGCCGGAGCAGAGTGCCTTTTTGAGCGGGGCGTCCGAGGAGGCTTCCAGCGCGGTGGGGCACTTTACGCCGGCCGACGCCGAACCGTCGCAACCGACTGCTGCCGGCAGGGAGCTGCCGGCGGATGCGGCATCCGACGCGGCGCGCGTCCAGGCGGAGTCCCATGCCGGGTCCCGGGCGCCGGCCGAGGCCACGCCGAGCCGCCCGGAGCCCTTTGCCGCCATCATGCTGCTGGCGGTCCTGCTGCCCCCGTTGGCCCTGGCCCTGGCCGGTGCCGCGCCCCGGCGCATCCTGCTGTCGCTGGTGCTGATGTTGCTGGGTTGGGTGCCCGGGGCCGTGTATGCGGTCGTCTGGTTGCGGCGGCGCTGAGGTCCGATCCCCGCTTTGCTGTGACGCCGAAGTGCGTATAATCCCGTCAACCCTACCAGCAAACAGGAGTTGACCATTGGGCTATCTCGTCGGTGTCACGGTGTTGTGGGCCTTTTCCTTTTCCCTGATCGGCGTCTACCTGGCCGGGCAGGTGGACAGTTATTTTGCCGTGATGCTGCGCATTGCCCTGGCGGCCCTGGTCTTTCTGCCGGTCTTGCGGCCCAGCCTGCTGAGGGGACGGCAAAGGCTGGCGCTGATGGCGCTCGGAGCCGTGCAGCTGGGCGTGATGTATATCTTCTTCTATCAGTCCTTTGAGCTGCTCTCGGTCCCCGAGGTGTTGCTGTTCACCGTTCTCACCCCGTTGTATATCGCCCTGCTCGATGATGCGCTCTTCAGGCGCTTCACACCGTTTCATCTGCTGACGGCGGCACTCGCCGTGCTGGGCGCCGCGGTGATTCGCTTCAAGGGCCTGACCGATGACTACTGGGTCGGCTTTCTGGTGGTCCAGGGCGCGAACATCTGCTTCGCCCTGGGGCAGGTCGGCTATCGACGCCTGTCGGCCAGCCTGCCGGATGAGCTGCCACGCCTGTCGGTGTTCGGCTGGTTCTATCTGGGGGCCCTGGCGGTGGCGCTGCCGGCGTTTTTGGTACTGGGAGACGCCTCGGCGCTGCCCACAACCGGCGTGCAATGGGGCGTCCTGGCCTGGTTGGGGCTGGTGGCCTCCGGCGTCGGCTACTTCCTGTGGAATCTCGGCGCCGTGCGGGTCGATGCCGGCGCCCTGGCCATCATGAACAATGCCCTGGTGCCGGCGGGGCTGCTGGTCAATCTCGTGATCTGGAATCGCGACGCCGATCTGCTGCGCCTGGCGCTGGGCGGCGGCATCATCGTGGCCTCCCTGGTGCTCAATGACTGGTGGCAGCGGCGCACGCCGGCCACGGCCTGACGTCGGCCCTGTAGCGGGGCCACGGCGGGGCGCCAGGGTTTGCCCCCTGGCCGCTGGCTGGCCATAATGGTCCGTCGCGAAGCGAGGGACCCGCGCATGCAAGCCTTTCAAAACATTGGTCTTATCGGCCGCCTGGGGAGTGCCCGGGTGGTCGAGACCCTGAAGCGCCTGAGCCGCTTTCTCGACGCTGCCGGCTATCACGTCATCATCGAGGACCGCACGGCGACCGTGCTGCTCGATCATGGTCATGCCGAAGCCAGCCGGCGCCTGCTCGGCGAGCTGTGTGACCTGGTGATCGTGGTGGGCGGCGATGGCAGCCTGCTGGGCGCGGCGCGCACCCTCTGCCACAGCGGCACCCTGGTGCTCGGCGTGAACCGGGGACGCCTGGGGTTTCTCACCGACATCTCGCCGGATGAGCTCGAGGACAGGGTGACGGAAGTGCTCAACGGCCATTACGAGGTCGAGGAACGCTTCCTGCTGGATGCCGAACTGTATCGAGAAGGGGAGCCCGTGGGCAATGGGGATGCGCTCAACGAAATCGTGCTGCACCCCGGCAAGGCGGTGCGCATGATCGAGTTCGAGCTGTTCATCGACGACCACTTCGTCCACAGCCAGCGCAGCGATGGCTTGATCATCGCCACGCCGACCGGCTCGACGGCCTACGCGCTCTCCGGTGGTGGTCCGATCCTGCATCCCCGGCTGGAGGCGATTTCACTGGTCCCGATGTTTCCGCACACCCTGTCGAGCCGGCCGATCGTCATCGATGCGGACAGCGAGATCCGCATTCATATCGGCGAGACCAACCAGACCTATCCGCACATCAGCTGTGATGGGCAGACGCGCGCGGTGGCCAAACCCGATGATGTGCTGGTGATACGGCGCAAGCCGCAGCGGGTGCAACTGGTGCATCCGCCGGGCCACAATTTCTACGAGATCCTGCGCAGCAAGCTGGGCTGGAGCAATCGGCTGGGAGACTGAGGTGAACGAGGCACCCGCCGCGCAAGGCTATGACCTGATCGGTGACGTCCATGGCTGTGGCGCCACCCTGGCGGCGCTGCTCGAACGGCTGGGATATCATCAGGAAGACGGCGTCTATCGCCATCCCGGTCGCAAGGTCATCTTTCTCGGCGACCTGATCGATCGTGGCCCGCGCATCCGCCTGGCCGTGTCGATTGCCCGGCGCATGGTCGAGGCCGGGGAAGCGCACATGGTGCTGGGCAATCATGAAGTCAACGCCCTGGCCTATTGCCATCGCGCGCCCGCGACATCCGGGCATCAGTGGCTGCGCCCGCATACACCACGTCACAATCGCATCGTCCAGGCAACCCTGACCCAGTACCGGGATCATCCCCGCGAGTGGCAACAGACACTGGACTGGTTCCTGGAGATTCCGCTGTGCCTGGAGTTCGCGGGCCTGCGTGTCGTGCATGCCTGCTGGGACCAGGCACTGGTCGACCGGCTGCGCGCCCGACGCGCGGATGCCTGTCTCGATCTCGACTTTCTCGCCGCGGCGATGCGTTCCGGCACCGACGAAGCCCGGATCCTGGACCGCCTGACGCGTGGCAATCATCTTGTCCTGCCTGAAGGCATGGACATTCATTCCGAGGACGGCGCCATTCGTCGTACGGCTCGGGCGCATTTCTGGGCCCGACACCCGCGCACCTGGGGAGACGTGATCTTCCAGCCGGATAGCCTGCCGGCGTCGCTGGAGGCACGCGAGCTGAGCGAGGACGAACTGGCGCGGCTCAGTCACTATGCCGCGGATCAGCCACCGCTGTTCGTCGGCCACTACTGGTGCGAGGGAGTGCCGGCACTGCCGGCGCCGAATATTGCCTGTCTGGACTATAGTGCCGTCAAGTTCGGCCGGCTGGTGGCCTATCGCTGGAGCGGCGAAGCGACCCTGAGTGCCGACAACTTCGTGTGGGTCGATGTGCCCCAGGACGAGTACGCCCGGGCGATGCCCTGGGAAATCGATTTCGACTGACACATTATGTTACATAAATGGCCGGCCGGCTGGGGAACTCATGGCGCTCCGGGGCGTCTGACGAAGTGTTCCCTTGAATGATCCCTTGCTTTGTCCGGCGGCCCCCTCCGCCGGATTTTTTCGTGTCCGGCAGTCTGATGCGGCCGCTGGGCGGTCGGTCGTCGCGGTGACAGCCTGACGGAGGTCCCATGTATCGGGTAATACTGCTGCCCCTTGATGCCGACTTGAGCGCCCTGCGGCAAGCGCTCTGGGCGCACCGTATCGGTCATCGCATCACCGAGGAGCGCGAAGGGCAGGTGCTGTGGCTGGTCGATCCCGCCCAGCAGGAAGCCATGCTGACCCTGCTCAATCGATGGCAAAGGGGCGAGTCCCTGATGCCCGAGGAAGGGGCAGTTCCCCGCGGTGCGCGCGGGCCCAGTGTGTCTCACGGGTTGGCGCTGCTGCGTCAGCTGCCGGTGACGACGCTGACACTGGCGTTGTGCGTCCTGGTGTTTGCCGTCCTGGGGCTGCTGGGTGATGCCGCGATTACCGCACTGGCGATCGTGCCGGTGGGCATCGTCGGCGGACAGCCGGTCCCCGAAAGCCTCGGCGCCGGGCTTGCCTCCGGCCAGATCTGGCGGCTCGTCTCGCCGGTGCTGCTGCATTTCGGCTGGATGCACCTGATCTTCAATATGCTCTGGCTGTGGGTGTTCGGCCGGCAGGTCGAGGCACTGCACGGCAGCCGGCGCATGCTGCTGGTGGTGCTGCTGGCGGCCCTGGGCGGCAACCTCGCGCAATATGCCACGGGTACGGTGTTGTTCGGCGGCATGTCCGGCGTCGACTTTGCCCTGCTGGGCTATGTCTGGCTGATGTCGCGTCGATCGCCGGGCAGCGGCTTCTTCGTGCCGCAGATGCTGGTCGTGCTCATGCTGGCCTGGATGGTCTTCACCATGACGGACATGGCCGGGCTGGTCGGCTTCGGCAACATTGCCAATGAGGCCCACCTGGGCGGCCTGGTCGTGGGCCTGCTGTTGGGCTGGTATTATTCTCGCCACGCCAGGCGTCAGCCCTGAACACAGGATTCAACGGGAGACTCGCGATGAGCGACATGACCTTCGAACGCATGATCCAGCAGATGACGCCCACCATCTACGAAAGCCTCAAGCAGGCGGTGGCTCTGCGCAAGTGGCCGGACGGGCGCTTTCTTACCGCCGAGCAGACCGAGCTCTGCCTGGAGGCGGTGATGCGCTATGAAGCCGAGAACAACGTGCCCGCCGAGCAGCGTGTCGGCTATCTGGAGCGTCGCACCTGTGGCGCCGACAGCAGCGGCAGCGATGTGTCGCCGGAGCAGGCCGGCCTGGGCCAGGACGTGAGCCGTGGCTGAGCCCCTGGCACGTGGTTGCCTGAGCAAGATGGCCGTCGAGCCGGGCCTCCCGGCACGCTATACCCTGATCGCCGGCGCGGACCGGGTGCCACTGGCGGACTGGCTCGGCGCCACCCTGCGGCTCGACTGGACCGGCGCCATTGCCTGCACCCACTGCGGTCGTGCCACCCGCAAGAGCTTCGGCCAGGGGCATTGCTATCCCTGCTTCAAGAAGCTGGCGCGCTGCGACACCTGCATCATGAAGCCCGAGCTCTGCCACTACTTTCAGGGCACCTGCCGTGAGCCGGAGTGGGGCGAGGCGCACTGTTTCCAGCCGCATGTGGTCTATCTGGCCAATGCCTCCGGCCTGAAGGTCGGCATCACGCGCCGCACCCAGATCCCGACACGCTGGCTCGATCAGGGCGCCACCCAGGCCCTGCCGATTCTCGAAGTGGCCTCGCGTCAGCAGTCGGGGCTGGTCGAAGTCCTGTTCAAGGGAGTCGTTTCGGACCGCACCAACTGGCGCACCATGCTCAAGGGCGAGGCGCCGGTGCTGGATCTGGCCGCCGAGCGCGACCGCCTGCTGGCCCGGCTCGGCGATGGCCTGGATGAGCTGCGCCAGCGTTTTGGCGAGGTGGCCATTCAAGAGCTCGATGCCGAGGCGTACCGCTTCGACTATCCGGTGCTCGAGTTCCCGGGCAAGGTGACCTCGCACAACTTCGACAAGCAGGCCGAAGTGAGCGGCCGCCTGCTGGGGATCAAGGGCCAGTATCTGATCTTCGATACCGGCGTCATCAATCTGCGCAAGTTTACCGGCTATGAGGTCGAGCTCCGCGCTGTCGACCCGTCACTGGCCGGCCCCGCCACGCCCGGGCTGTTCTGACCCGCATGCCGGGGCTGCCCCGATTTGCTTTTGAGAGAGGTGCTTCGATGATGCGACTGCATATCGCCAACAAGAACTACTCCTCCTGGTCGCTGCGCCCCTGGGTGCTCATGCGTCAGCTGGGCATTGCCTTCGAGGAAGTGCTCACGCCCTTCGACACCGGGTCGAGCTGGGCGAGCTTTCGGGCCTTTTCGCCCACCGGCAAGGTGCCCTGTCTGGAGGACGGGGAACTGGCGGTCTGGGAATCCCTGGCGATCGTCGAATATCTGGCCGAGCAGCATGCCGGCGTCTGGCCGCAGGACGCCGCGGCCCGCGCCTGGGCTCGCGCCGCCAGCGCCGAAATGCATGCCGGCTTCACCGCGCTGCGTGATGAATGCCCGATGAGCTGTGGGGTCCGCGTCCGGCTCGCGGCGCCATCCGCGGCACTCAAGCAGGAGCTAATCCGGCTCGACGAGCTCTGGCAGCAGGGGATGTCACGCTTCGGCGGTCCCTTCCTGGCCGGCGAGGCCTTCACCGCCGTGGATGCCTTCTTCGCCCCGGTGGCCTTTCGGGTGCGCAGCTTCGATCTCGAGCTCAGCGAGGCGTCGCGTCGCTATGTCGAGCAACTGCTGGCGCTGCCGGCCATGCGGCAATGGGACGCCGACGCCGTGGCCGAACCCTGGCGCGAGCCGGAGCACGAGGAGGACCTGCTGGCGAGTGGCACTCTGCTGGAGGACAGGCGCGTCGGTTCGTCCTGAATGGCGTCAGGGCGCAAACAGGTCTCCCTGTGCGCCCGGTGGTCGAAATGCCGAGGTATCCAGACTGATGTCACCCTCGAAGCCGAGCTGGTAGTAGCACTTGGCGAAGCGCTGGGCGAGCAGTTCGGCGAAGACACCCTGGCCGCGCATACGGTGGCCGAAGCGTGAGTCGTAGGTCTGGCCGTCGCGACATTGGCGCATCAGGCTCATGACCCTGGTGGCCCGCTCCGGGTAGTGGGTCTGCAGCCAGTCCTCGAACAGGGGTGCCACTTCCCGCGGCAGGCGCAGCAGCATCCAGGACGCACTGCTGGCGCCGGCCGCGTGGGCGGCCTTCAGCAAGGCTTCCAGTTCGTGATCGGTCAGGCCGGGAATCACCGGCGATATCAGGGTGCCCACCGGCACGCCGGCCGCGCTGAGCCGGCGGATGACTCTCAGCCGTGCCTCGGGCGAAGCGGTTCTGGGTTCCAGGGTGCGTTTCAGGTCGGTGTCCAGACTGGTCAGGCTGATCATCACGCGCACCAGCCGGTGCTCGGCCAGCTCGGCCAGCAGATCGAGATCACGCAATATCAGGGCTCCCTTGGTCACCAGGGTGACGGGATGGCGATGCTTGAGCAGCACCTCCAGCAGCCGGCGGGTGGTCCGACGCTCGGCCTCCAGCGGCTGATAGGCATCGGTATTGCCGGACAGGTTGATCGGGCGGCAGACATAGCCCGGTCGGGCCAGCTCTTCCTCCAGGCGCTCCACCAGCCCCTCGCGGGCGATCAACCGGGTCTCGAAGTCGAGGCCGGGGGAGAGGTCCCAGTAGGCGTGACTGGGGCGGGCATAGCAGTAGACGCAGCCATGCTCGCAGCCCCGGTAGGGGTTCAGGGAACGGTCGAAGGGCAGATCCGGCGAGCGGTTCCAGGACAGTGCGCTGCGTGACGACTCGGTGGTGACCTCGGTGGCCAGGCGCTCGGGCACCGCGTCCTGCCACCAGCCATCGTCGACCGCCTCGCTGACAGTCGGCGCGAAGCGGTTGGGCGGGGCGAAGGTCGCGCCCCGGCCACGATAGGGTCGCGGTTGAGCGGGATCGAACGGCGTCATGGCGGCCCTTCCTCCTGATGTCTTTAGCTGTATATTAATACAGTATAAGGCATGGCGCCTGACCTGCAATCGCGCTGCGCTGGCAGGGCCGGGGTGCCCCGGGCCTCGGCCCGCGTTGACGGGCCGTGACCGGGTTGCTAGCTTACGCGCACTCTCAGGTGTCGCGGCCCTTGCCATGAAGGGCCCGATGAAACGGGAAGTCGGTTCGCTCATGGCGTATCAATCCGACGCTGCCCCCGCAACGGTGATCGAGCCAAGAACTGCCCTATGCCACTGTGCCCGGCTGCACGGGAAGGCGGTAGTTCCCAGCCACAGGCTTGCTCGTCAGCCCGGAGACCGGCCTGTGAGCCAATGCCACGCTGCGTCGGATCGCCCCGTGGCTCGATAAAACCGACAAGCCGTGCGGGTGAGCACGGTGAGCAAGGATTCCCATGAACAAGCTCGATACCTCTCGCGGCCTGGCGGCCTTCGCCCTGGCCGCCCTGCCGCTGGCCGTCCAGGCCCAGAACGACGTTTCCGCCGCGGCCGATGACGCTGCCTCCGAAACCCTCAACCCCGTGGTGGTGACTGCCGCCCTGGCTCCGCTGACGGCTGACGAGAGCCTGGCCTCGGTCACGGTGATCGACGAGGCGCAGCTGCGCCGTCAGGACCCGACGGACCTCACCGATGTGCTGCGTGCCCAGCCCGGCGTCGACGTGTCGTCCAACGGTGGCTTTGGCAAGAGCACCGGCGTCTACCTGCGCGGCACCGGCAGCCAGTCCACGCCGCTGATGATCGACGGTATTCGCCTGCGCTCCGCGACCGCCGGCGCGCCGGCCTGGGAGTTCCTCGAGCCGCGCATGTTCGAGCGCGTCGAGGTGGTGCGCGGCCCGCGTGGCAGCCTCTACGGTGCCGATGCCGTGGGCGGCGTGGTCCAGCTGTTCACGCCCCGCGGTGAGGGCGCGCCGAGCCCGCATCTCAGCCTCGGCGCCGGCAGCTTCGATACCCGCCGCGCCAGCGCCTCCTTGTCCGGCAGTGAGGGCGGCACCCGCTATTACATGGCCGCCAGCCGCCTGGAGAGCGACGGCTACGAAATCGTCGAGGGCGAGGGGGACAAGGGCTATGACAATACCACCGGCCTGATGAAGCTCTCGCATACCTTCGCCGACGGCGCCGAGCTGGGCGTGCTGGCGCTGCGGGCGCGCGGCAATACCGAATTCGATTCCTTCGGCTCGCCCCGCGACACCGATTATGTTCAGCAGGTGGCCGGCGTCTATGGCGAGCTGCCGGTCACCGAGGCCTGGACGAGTCGCCTGACGCTCAGCGATGCCCGCGACGAACGCGAGACCCACGGCGGTCCCGGCGTGTCGGTCTTCGATACCCACACTCGCACCGCCCGCTGGGAGAACACCCTGTCCCTCGGCCGCCACGAACTGGTCGCCGGGGCCGAGCATTCGCGCGATGACGTCGACGCCAGCATCGACTATGACGAGGACAGCCGCGACAACACGGCCGTCTTCACCCAGGCACTGATGGACTTCTCGCCGCTGACCGTCCAGGCCTCGCTGCGCCACGACGACAACGAGGCCTTCGGCGAGGAGACGACCGGCAGCCTGGCACTGGGCTATGATCTGGACGAGCACCATACCCTGCGTGCCAGCTATGGCACGGCCTTCCGCGCGCCGACCTTCAATGAGCTCTACTATCCCGATTTCAGCAATCCCGATCTCGACCCGGAAACCTCGGAGAGCGTCGAGCTGGGCCTGCGGGGGCAGTTCGGTCGCGGCTTCTGGGACCTGGCGGTCTATCGCAGCGAGGTCGACGACCTCATCACCAATATCGATACCGACGGCGATGGCTTCGTGGATACACCGCAGAACGTGGAGCGCGCGCGGATTCGTGGCGTGGAAGTCGCCACCGGTGCCGAGGTCGACGACTGGACGCTGCGCGCCGCCCTGACCTACACCGACCCCGAGAACCGCGAGACCGGCAAGCACCTGGTAGGTCGCGCCTCGGAGAGCCTGCGCTTCGACGCCGACCGCGCGCTGGGCGACTGGACGCTGGGTGGCTCGGTGATTGCGCAGGGCGAGCGCTACGATGATGCCGACAATACGCAGCGCCTCGGCGGCTTCGCCACCCTCGATCTCCGCGCCGGCTGGGACTTCGCGCCGGGCTGGTCGGCCCGTTTGACACTGGAAAACCTGTTCGACAAGGCGTACCAGACCGTCGGCGGCTACGACAGCGCCGGGCGCACGGCCTTCTTCAGCGTGAGCTTCGGTGACCAATGACACGCCTGTTGGCCGTTCTCGGCGTGGTCGCGCTGGCCCTGGGGGCAGGGGCGGCGTCCGGCGAGGCACGCGCGGCGAAGTGCGTGACCGATGATACCGGCCGGGAGATCTGTGTGGAGCGCCCGGCCGAGCGCATCATCGCCCTGTCGCCGGGGGTGACCGAACTGCTGTATGCCGCCGGGGCAGGGGAGCGGCTGGTGGGCGCGGTCAGCTTCAGTGACCATCCCGACGCGGCTGCCGAGCTACCGCGTGTCGGCAGTTATGATCGGCTGGACCTCGAGGCCATGCTGGCGCTGTCGCCGGATCTGGTGGTGGCCTGGTCGGGTGGCAACCCTGAAGAACAGGTCGAGCGCCTGATAAGCCTGGGGATACCGGTCTTCTACTCCGATGCCGATGACTTCGCCACCATCGCCTCCAACCTGGAGCGGCTGGGCGCGCTGGCGAATACCCGATCCACGGCGCATCAGACAGCGAGTCAACTGAGGTCAGAAGTGGCAGCGCTGCGCCGCCGTCATGCGGATGCCGAGCCGGTCAGTGTCTTCTATCAGGTCTGGCAGTCGCCCCTGATGACCATCAATGGCGAGCATTGGATCAGCCAGGCGCTGGCCCTGTGCGGCGGCGTGAATCTCTTCGCCGAGCAGTCGGCGCTGGTGCCGCGCATCGGCGTCGAAGCCGTGCTCGGTAGGGATCCGGAGGCCATCATCACCGGTGGCAGGGGCAAGGCCGACGCCGCCTGGCTGGATGCCTGGCGCGAATTCCCCGACATGACAGCGGTGCGGCAGGATAACCTCTTCTTCATCAACCCGGATCTGGTGCAGCGCGCGACACCGCGTCTGGTGGAGGGCACCCGGGATATCTGTCGCCACCTGGAGGCGGTGCGTGAACGACGCTGACTTTCCGTTCCGGGGACGGGCAGGGCGCATGCCACCCCTGATCTGGCTGTTGCTGGCGGCGCTGCTGTCCCAGGCGCTGGCGCTGGTACTGGGCAGTGTTGCCATCCCGCTGGATGCCCTCGGCGCGGTTCTCGCCGGGGGCGGCGAGTCACTGCATCGCACCCTGGTACTCGAACTGCGCCTGCCGCGTGCCCTGGCCGCTTTCGGCACGGGGGGCCTGCTGGCGCTGGCCGGCGCGCTGATGCAGGTGCTGTTGCGCAATCCGCTGGCCGACCCCTATGTGCTCGGGCTCTCCGGCGGGGCCTCGGTGGCGGCCCTGCTGGCCATGTTGGCAGGGCTCGGCACCAGCCTGGTCGCCGGCTCGGCCTTTGCCGGCGCTCTCGCCTCGACGCTGATCGTGTTCGGCCTGGCCCACGGCACCGGCAGCTGGACGCCGACCCGCATGCTGCTCACCGGCGTGGTGATGGCGGCGGGCTGGGGCGCGCTGATCAGCTTCCTGCTGACGGTGAGCCCGGTCGAGCAGCTGCCCGGCATGCTCTACTGGCTGATGGGCGATCTGGCCTATGCCGACTCTCCCTGGCTGGTGCTGGGCGTAGCGGCCGCCAGCCTGCTGGTCATGCTGCCGCTGGGTCGCACCCTCAATGTGCTGGCCCGCGGCGGTCTGCAGGCGGCCGTGCTCGGTGTCAACGTGCGCCGCATGGAGTGGCTGCTGTACCTGCTGGCCAGCCTGTTGACCGCCGTGGCCGTGACCACGGCCGGCAGCATCGGCTTCGTCGGCCTGATGGTGCCGCACATGCTGCGCCTCAAGCTCGGCAACGACCAACGCCTCATCCTGCCGGCCAGCCTGCTGGCCGGTGGTACCCTGCTGACCCTGGCCGACACCCTGGCGCGTACCATGGTGGCGCCTCAGCAACTGCCCGTGGGGGTCATTACCGCCCTGCTGGGCGTGCCCAGCTTCCTCTATCTGCTCTACCGGAGCCGCTGATGGCAAGCCTCGAGACCCATCAGCTGCTCATCGATGTGCCGGGCCGCGCCGACGGCCGTTGCCTCGACCTGCGGATGCAGCCCGGCGAGCGCTGGGGCGTGCTGGGCCCCAACGGAGCCGGCAAGACGACGCTGCTGCATACCCTGGCGGGGCTGCGGGCGCCGCGGGCCGGCGAGGTATGGCTCGACCAGCGCGAGCTTGCGCGCTGGCGACGTCACGAGCTGGCCCGCAGGCTGGGCGTGGTCTTCCAGGAGCGTCACGACGACTTCCCTGCCACGGTCATGGAAACCGCCATGATCGGCCGACATCCCTACCTCTCCCCCTGGCAGCGCGAAAGCGAGGCCGAGGTGGCGCTCGCGCAGGCGGCGCTGCGGCGCCTCGACCTCGAACATCTCGCCTCGCGCCTGGTCTCGACCCTGTCCGGGGGCGAGCGGCAGCGCGTCAGCCTGGCCACGGTGCTGACCCAGGCACCCCGCTGGTGGCTGGTCGATGAACCGACCAATCATCTCGACCTGCATCACCAGGTGGCCACCATGCGCCTGCTCGAGGAGCAGGCCAGCGCCGGGTGCGGCGTGGTGATGTGCCTGCATGACCTCAACCTGGCAGCGCGCTGGTGCAGCCACCTGTTGCTGCTGTATCCCGATGGCGAGGCCTGCTGGGGCCCGGCGGAGGCGATGCTGGAGCCCGCGGCCCTGGAGAAGCTCTACGATCAACCGCTGACACTCGTCGAGGCCGACGGCGCGCCGGTCTTCGTGCCGCGCCGCTGACTTCCTGTCCTGATGCGAAGAGGCGTTGCCGCCCCGAGCGCCACGCGGTAGGCATGTCGCCCGAGCAGGACATCACGGACGAGCCGACAAGGAGAAGGCGTCTTGCTGGTGCTCACCGGCCCCGACAAGGGCAAGAGCCGTCTGGACGCACGGCAAGGCTGGTTCTGTGCAGCCTGGTTACCGTCCTGGCGGCCACTCGTCATATGACGGCTGGCTATCATCGAAGGTCAGCCAGGGCAGGTCATGGGACCGCCAGATATGCTGGACGGGGCGTTCCCCGGGGTCCTCGTCCAGAGTGGCGACGCGCAGGATGACGTGGGGTTGTCCCGTCCGCTCCGCCATGAGGTGCGTGCCGCATGCGGAACAAAACCAGCGTCGTTTCCCCGGAGACGATGCGTAGCAGGAGAGGCCATCCTCACCGGAGGTCCAGCGAAAATGCGGGCGCTCGACACCGGCTGTGGTCGCGAAGGCCGCGGCATGTGCCTTCTGGCAGGTTCGACAATGGCAGTGTCCGATCGGCATATCGAGCCGGTCGACCTCATACGTCACGACACCGCACAGACAGCTACCCTTCATGATCACCTCGCGTGATTGGCCTGGAATCCGGGCCCCGTCTCGAAATCGTCTGCCCCAAGCTGACGGTCATGTCGTGCGCTCGATCAGTTCGACCTTCCTGCCGTCGGGATCCCGGGCAATATGGACCACCTCACCGAGGATAGAATGCCGGGTCATCGTCTCGATGTGCGGAACGATCTCCTCGAGGTTCGGTACGCTAAAGCCAAGGCGTGTATGGTCCGCAACGTCTCCTTCGAGCAACGGATACAGCTCGAACACCATTCCTGCCTCCTGTGAGGCGTAGTGGATCGGGCCGTCGCCATGCTGTTCCTTCACGAAGCGAAACCCTAACCGCTCATAGAATCGCCTACTGACCTCCAGTGCCTGGCAGCGCAGGACGAGGAGGTTGAGCTGCAGGGCAGGCCTGTCCCTTTCCGGTGATGTCTCAATCATGCACTTCGATAAACCATTTGGGTTTCATGCGCCCGAAGTCCCGTCGGACGTGGGATGTCAGGCGCTTCCTGGAGTCGAGGACGAAGGCGCGCTCGCCTTGCCTGACGAATACGACCCAGTGCCAGAATGGCCTGCCACCTTCCAGGTGCCACTTGATGGCAAGCAGGGCCTTGTCCGGCAGCGCTTCCCAGGACTCGAATGGCGTCTCCTCCGGCGCTGTGGTTACCCGGAAGGCCTCGAGCAGGGTTCGGACATGCTGGGTGTCCGACCACAGGGCCTTGTCTTCGGCATGAATCCCCAAACCATTGGCGACCCGCTTGGCTTTCGGGTAGGACACGCCGGCAAGTGCCGCACTTGCAGCAATACCGCAGCCCGACAGTTCTTCCTGGATAACAGGTTTCATTGCACTCCCCGAAACAGCGAGTAACGAATCATGGCATGTCCTGGTGGAGAGTCGATAGGGCATTCGGCGGCGACCCGGTCAGGGGCGGCATCTTGCATGACGACGCTGAGGAGCCAGGGCTCCACCCCGGGGTCGGGAAGACCTCGCTGGTGACGGGGCGTGTTGGCTGCTGGTCCGGTGGCGGTGGTGCTTTTCAAGCAGGAGCCTCGAAACGCGTCGGGTCATCGCTGATCACGCCGCTAACGCCCCATTGCCAGCGTGGCGCGAAGGCGACGGGGTCGTTGGCGGTGTAGCACAGCAAGGGGTAGCCCGCCTGAGTGATCTCGCCAGCCCGGGCGGCCCGCAGGCGCCGCCAGTCGGTGTGCACACTGTAGGCGTCGATGGCCTCACAGCGGCTCGCCCAGTCGCCGGGGATGCGCTCGAAGAGGGCGCCCAGCGGCAGTCGCTCCGGCGGGGCATGGCGACGAGCGCGCTCCAGGGCCGGGGCATGGAAGGACGAGACGATCAGGCGCTGAGCGGGGCGGGCCTCGAGCAGCATGGGCAGCACGCCGTCGGCCAGTGCATCGGGGTCGCGGCCGCGATTGACCTTGAGCTCCAGATTGAGGCCCATATCGAGGGCGTCGATCAGCTCCAGCATCTGCGTCAGGGTAGCCATGGGTTCGCCGGCAAAGGCCTCGCCGAACCAGCCGCCGGCATCCAGATGAGCGGCGGCGTCGCGGCTCAGGTCGTCGAGGCGGCCGCGGCCGTTGCTGCAGCGCTTGAGGTCGCGGTCGTGCCAGATCACCGGCGTGCCGTCGCCCAGCAGCTGGACATCCAGTTCCACCCAGTCGATGCCGGCGTCGTGGGCCGCGCGTACGGCCGCCAGGGTGTTCTCCGGCGCCTGCGCCGAGAGACCACGATGGGCGATCAGGCGTGGCGCATGGGTCATGAGACGGTCTCCGGCGCGGCCAGGCGGTGCCCCTCCTGCGGGTCGAAGAGGTGCAGTCGCTCGGGGTCCGGGCGTAGATAGAGCCGGTCGCCCTCGGCAATCTGCTGGGCGCCATCCAGACGTGCAACCAACAGTTCCGCCTGACCGTCGAGCCTCACATGTGCCAGGGTGTCGGCCCCCAGGGGCTCGACCAGTTCGACCTGCGTGGTCAGGGTGGTGTCATCGCCCTGGCTGACTTGCACCAGATGCTCCGGTCGCACTCCCAGACAGACCGCATCGCCGACGTCGGCCGATGACCCGTCCCGCAGCAGGAGGTGCGTGCCACAGGGCAACGTGAGGACGCCATCGGCATGTCGAGCCTCGATGAAGTTCATCGACGGCGAGCCGATGAAGCTGGCCACGAAGCGGCTGGCCGGCTGGTCATAGAGGTGCATGGGCGTGCCCACCTGCTCGATGTGCCCGCCGTTCATCACCACCAGGCGATCGGCCAGGGTCATGGCCTCGACCTGGTCATGGGTGACGTAGACCGCCGTCACGCCGAGCCGCTTCTGCAGGCGGCGGATCTCGATGCGCATCTGCACGCGCAGCTTGGCATCCAGGTTGGACAGCGGCTCGTCGAACAGGAACACCTTGGGCTCGCGGACGATGGCCCGGCCCATGGCCACGCGCTGACGCTGGCCACCGGACAGCTGCTTGGGACGCCGGTCGAGCAGGTCCTCCAGACCGATCAGGCGCGCGGTTTCCTCGACCTTGCGGCGCCGCTCGGCCCTGGGCACGCCCTGGTTCTTCAGCGCATAGCCCATATTGTCGGCCACGCTCATGTGCGGGTAGAGGGCGTAGTTCTGGAAGACCATGGCGATATCCCGCTGGGCGGGTTCCAGATCATTGACGCGCCGGCCATCGATGGCGAGCGCGCCGCTGCTGATCGACTCCAGGCCGGCCAGCATGCGCAGCAGGGTGGATTTGCCACAGCCCGATGGGCCGACCACGACGACCAGTTCACCATCGTCGATGGTCAGGTCAACGCCATGCAGGGCGGTGACGCCATTGGGGTAGGTCTTGCTCAGGGCGTCCAGACTCAGGGTTGCCATGGGGGTGCGATCCATCCAGTCATAGGGTTATTTCTCGGCATCGACCAGGCCTTTCACGAAATAGCGCTGCATCAGCACGATGACCGCCACCGGCGGCAGCATGGCCAGCAGGGCGGTGGCCATCACGGCCTGCCAGGGCACCAGGTTGTCCGCCGAGGACAACAGGCGCTTGAGGCTGACGACGATGGTCATGTAGTCCGATTCGGTGGTGATCAGCAATGGCCAAAGATACTGGTTCCAGCCGTAGAGGAACATGATCACGAACAGTGCCGCGATATTGGTCTTCGACAACGGCAGCAGGATGTCCTTGAGGAACCGCCAGGGGCCGGCGCCATCCACGCGTGCCGCCTCGAGCAGTTCTGGCGGAACCGTCATGTAGAACTGGCGGAACAGGAAGGTGGCGGTGGCGCTGGCGATCAGCGGCAGGATCAGTCCGGCATAGGAATTCAGCAGGTTGAGGTCGGCGGCGATCTTGTAGGTCGGCATGATGCGGACCTCCACCGGCAGCATCAGGGTGATAAAGATCAGCCAGAAACACAGCCGCCGCAGAGGGAAGCGGAAGAAGACGATGGCATAGGCGGCGAGGATGGCAATGAAGATCTTGCCGCAGGCGATGCCCAGGGCCATGACCGTGGAGTTGAACAACAGCCGCGCGACGTCAGTGCCCAGCCGGGCCACCGGCTCGCTGAGAATGGCGCGAAAGTTGTCCAGCCCCTGGTCGCCGAACCACAGCGGGGCCGTGCCCGTGTACAGCGAAGACTGATCGTGCGTGGCCGCGGTAATAGCCAGCCATACCGGAAGGCAGAAGGCGATCAGGGCCAGGATCAGTAGCACATGGCTGGCAATGTCGAGGCCGGGGCGGCGATAGCGCATCGTGACGGGTCTCCGGAGTCAGTACTGGACCTTGCTTTCGAGGTAGCGGAACTGCAGCAGCGTCAGCAGCCCCACCAGCAGCATCAGCAACACCGACTGGGCCGCGCTGGAACCCAGGTCATAGCCGATGAAACCGTCTTCATACACCTTGTAGACTAGGGTGCGCGTCGCGCCGCCGGGTCCGCCCGCCGTGGTGGCATCGATGGTGCCGAAGGTCTCGAAGAAGGCATAGACGCTGTTCATGACCAGCAGGAAGAAGCTGGTCGGTGACAACAGCGGGAAGGTGATCGTCCAGAAGCGTCGCCAGGGGCCGGCGTTGTCCATGGCCGCGGCTTCCAGCAGGCTCTTCGGAATGGCCTGCAACCCGGCCAGGAAGAACACGAAGTTGTAGCTCATCTGCTTCCAGATCGAGGCCATGATCACCAGTGCCATGGCCTGTCCGCCGTTGAGCTGATGATTCCAGTCGATGCCCATGGCCTCCAGCCAGGCGCTGATCAGGCCGAGCTCCGGGTCCAGCATGAAGACCCACAGGACTCCTGCCACGGCGGGCGCCACGGCATAGGGCCAGATCAGCAGGGTCTTGTAGCCGTGGGCGCCCTTGATGACCCGGTCGGCGAGTACCGCCAGCAGCAGCGCCAGGGCCATGGCGCCCAGCGCCACGCTGATGCTGAAGGTGATGGTGATGCCCAGGGCCCGGTAGTACTCGGCAGAGGCGAGTACCCGGGTAAAGTTCTCGAAAGCCACGAAGACGCGGCCCAGGCCGAAGGGATCCTCGACATAGAAGGCCTGAATGACGGCCTGAGCCGCGGGCCAGAAGAAAAATATCGCGACGATGGCCAGCTGCGGGGAGAGAAGCAGCCAGGGGGTGAGGCGGTGACGTTGAAAGGTCGCCATGATCGTCCGTTACCGAGAAAGAGAAAACGCCGGAACGCCCGCGGGGCGTTCCGGCGCGCGACCGGGTGATCAGCCGTTGGCTTGCTGGAAGCGCTCCAACAGCTCGTTGCTGCGGCGCACGGCTTCATCCAGGCCTTCCTGGACCTCGACGTCGCCGTTGAAGATCTTCTCCAGTTGTTCCTCGATGGTATCGCGAATCTGCGGCATGTTGCCCAGGCGCAGGCCCTTGGAGTTTTCGGTCGGGGTGGCGCCGGTCATCTGCTCGATGGAGACGGCACTGCCCGGGTTGTCGTCGTAGAAGCCCTGCTCCTGGCCCAGGTCGTAGGCCGCCTGGGTGATCGGCAGGTAGCCGGAGAACTGGTGCCAGTCGGCCTGGACTTCAGCCGATGACAGGTAGTCGAAGAACTCGGCGGTACCCTGATAGACCTCGTCGCTCTGGCCTTCCAGGACCCACAGCGAGGCTCCGCCGATGATGCTGTTCTGCGGCGTCTCGATGACCTCGCTGGAGTAGGGCAGCGATTCCACGGAGAACTCGAAGCCTTCGGCATTGGAGCGCACGCCGGCCAGCGAGGCGGAGGAGGCCATCAGCATGGCGCAGCGGCCGGTATAGAAGGACGGTGCAGCCTCGTCGAAGCGACCGCCGTAGGCGAAACGGCCATCCTGCTGCCAGTCGGCCAGGCGCTGAATGTGATCGACCGCTGCGGTTTCATTGATTTCGAGGCGGGCATCCAGGCCACCGAAGCCGTTCTGCTCGCTGGCGAAGGGGATGTCATGACGGGCGGAGAAGTTCTCGAGCTGGATCCAGGACGGCCAGGTGGTGGTCATGCCGCATTCGGCGGCGCCGGACTCGACGATGGTGCCAAGCGCTTCGCCCAGGCCTTCCCAGGTGGCCGGCATCTCTTCCACGCCGGCCTCGGCCATGACGTCGCGATTGACATAGACCACGGGGGTCGAGGAGTTGAAGGGCATGGACAGCATCTTGCCGTCTGAGGTGGTGTAGTACCCCGTGACGGCCGACAGGAAGGCATCCGGGTCGAAGTCCAGGTCCGACTTGGCCATCAGCTCATGGACCGGCACGATGGCCCCTTCGGCATTCATCATGGTGGCCGTGCCGACTTCATAGATCTGCACGATGGCCGGTGCCTCGTTGGCACGGAAGGCGGCAATGGCGCTGGTCATGGTTTCGGAGTAGTTGCCGCGAAACGATGGCTTGACGACGTATTCGTCCTGGGACTCGTTGAAGTTGGCGGCGATCTCGTCGACCTTGTTGCCCAGTTCCCCGCCCATGGCGTGCCACCAGGCGATCTCGGTGGCGCTCTGTGCCGAGAGTGACAGGCCGGCGGCGGCCATGCCCAGCGTCAGTGCTCCCAGATGATGGATACGCAGCATCGCTTTCTCCTTGTCTTGTCGGGTCAGATTCCATTATCAGACGTGGCTGATGACAGTTGCATGAAAGTTAGATCATGGTTGTCGCCGACGCCATGCTGCATATGCGAGCCACGAGCCACGAGCCACGAGCCACGAGCCACGAGCCACGAGCCACGAGCCACGAGCCACGAGCCACGAGCTATGAGCTATGAGCTATGAGCTACGAGCTTCGAGTCGCGAACTGCGAGAAACGGGCTGTGGGCTACCAACCGCTCGTTTCTCGCCGCTCGTTTCTCGAGCGGCGAGCCGGGGTGGGCGCATGAGCCGGGAGTGCCAAGTGTGGTAGGCTGCGCGGTTTCTAGCGTGGTGAGCGACGGACGAGGGAGAAGTCGATGCGGGTGATGCATATCAAGAACGAGGCGCAGCGCGAGGCCTGCCTGGCGCGGTTGTGTGCGGAAGTCTACGGCCATCAGGCGGGTCTGGCACCGCTGTCGGTATTTGCCGGTGTGCTGGGCGTGTTGATCAAGCAGGAGGCGGCTCGCGTGCTGGCGCTGGTCGATGACGACGCTCGGCCGATTGCACTGGCACTGCTGGCGATGGATGAAACGGGCCAGAGCATGAACGTCATGCAGGTCGCCTCGCTCGTCGAGGCGGACGGCACCGACCCCGGCATGCGGCTGATCGCCGAGCTGGCAAGCCGCGCGCCGCTGCGCGTCGACGCCATGAACGAGGCCCAGCAGCAACGCTTCGAAGCGGCCGGTATCACGCGCTGGCTGGACGGCAAGAGCGGCGTGCGCATCGGCCTCGGCCCCAAGCATCCGACCCGTGATCTCAGTGATCCGCCCCGCACCCTGACGGTGGACGAGCAGGCCGTGGCGCAATCCTTCAAGCGTGACCCCGAGGCCTTCGAGGACTACAAGCGCCGCTTCATCCGTGGCCTGGAGTCCTTTCCCGCCACGCTGTGAGCGTCATTCCTGGACCCGGAAACTGCCCTGCATGGACGCGAAGTGCCCGGGGAAGGAACAGAAGAAGGTCAGGTCACGTCCGGCCAACCCCGCGGTCTCGAAGGTGATGCGGGTGCTCTCGCCGCCGCCGATGATCTCGGTGGCGGCGATCACTCGGTTGTCTCCCTCCGGTAGATAGTCGGCATCCGGGCCGGCCCGCATGCCGTCCATGGCCAATGCCTGGGCATCCGCCGTGGCCGCCAGTACCCAGTTGTGTCCCATGGCATCGGCGGGCATGGAGCCCGTGTGTTCCAGCGTCAGGGAGACGCTGTCGCAACTGGCCGGCACGCTCAGCGAGTCGCGGTCGAACTGCAATTGGTCGTTGCTCTCGATGGTCAGCTGGCAGGCGTCGTCACTGGCCAGCGCCGGTGTGCCGATCAGGCCGGCGGCCAGGCCGGCAGTCGCCAGGAGTCCCTTGATTATCGTCATGAGTGCCTCGTGTCTCACTGGGTGAATATCCCCTCGGACACCATGATAACGTCCTGGTTGCGTTTGTCTTGCGCGACATGTCGGACATGGCCTCGCCAGTGCCGGCTTGACCCGGCGCCCGTCAAGCGATTGACTGAGCCGAACAAATAGTTGGCCAATCAAGGAATCCGCTCATGGCACAGCGTATCGAGTTTTCGCAAACGGGTGGCCCCGAGGTGCTGCAACTGGTCGAGACCTCCGTTGCCGCCCCGGGGGCGGGAGAAGTGCGCGTTCGGCATCATGCCGTCGGCCTGAACTTCATCGATATCTATTTCCGTACCGGCCTCTACCCGGCGCCCTCGCTGCCTTCCGGCCTGGGCACCGAGGCCGCCGGTGTCGTTGAGGCGGTGGGCGAGGGGGTCGAACATCTGGCCGTCGGCGACCGGGTCGCCTATGCCCAGGGGCCGCTGGGCGCCTATGCCGAGGAGCGTGTCATTGCCGCGGATCATGTGGTGGCGCTGCCGGATGGCGTCACTTTCGAGACGGCGGCGGCGGCCATGCTCAAGGGGTTGACCGTCCAGTATCTGCTGCGCCAGACCTACCCGCTGCAGGGCGGCGAGACCATCCTCTTTCATGCGGCGGCCGGCGGTGTCGGCTCGATCGCCTGCCAATGGGCGCGAGCACTCGGCGTCAAGCTCATCGGCACGGTCAGTTCCCCGGAGAAGGCGGCGCTGGCCGAGCGCAACGGCGCCTGGGCGACCATCGACTATACCCGCGAGGATGTCGTCGAACGAGTGCGCGAACTGACCGCCGGCGAGATGTGCGATGTCGTCTATGACTCGGTGGGCAAGTACACCTGGGAAACCTCGCTGGACTGCCTCAGGAAGCGTGGCCTGATGGTCAGCTTCGGCAACGCCTCCGGGCCGGTGGAAGGCGTCAACATCGGCATCCTCAACCAGAAGGGCGCGCTGTACGTGACGCGGCCGAGCCTCAACGGCTACGCCGATACCCGTGAACGCCTCGAGTCGATGTGTATCGACCTGTTCGCCATGCTGGAAAGCGGCGAGGTGACCATCGACATCGGTCAACGTTTCCCGCTGGCCGACGCCGGCAAGGCCCAGCAGGCGCTGGCCGATCGTCAGACCACCGGCTCGACCATTCTGCTGCCCTGAGCGAGCCCGGGGCGTCTACAAGGATGCATCGAGCTCGCCGATCAGCCGCTCGCGGCGCTTGAGGGCTTCCAGGCCGGCATTGCCCAGGCGGTTGGCGGTTTCGCTGAGCAGCCCCTCGGCGAGCAGCATGAAGGCGCACATGCTGTTGCTGAAGAACAGGCTCTGGTCGGGTACCACGAAGTGGTATTTCGCCAGCCCGGCCAGGGGCGAGGCGGGCGAGTTCGTCAAGGCGATGACCTGAATGCCCTGACGCGCCGCGACCTCGGCAGTGGCCAGCACGCTGGGGGTATAGGGGAAGCCGCTCGCCACCACCAGGACGTCGTCTTCATCCAGCTGGGCCAGGGCGTCGGCGGCGCCATGGCGGGCCGCATCCAGCATGGCCGCATCGCCACGCAGCATGCCCAGCCCATAGGCCATGAAGGACGCCAGGGAGGCAAACTGGCGCATGCCGTGCACCCGGACCCGCGGCGCCTCGGCCAGTAACCCGGCAGCCTGCTGGAATGTTCGCGCGTCGAGGCCCGCCAGCAGGTCTGCCAGGTTGGCGCCTTCCTGCTTTTCCAGCCGCGACAGCCGCTCCATGCCGCCATTTTCCGGCTGGTCGGCCAGCAGGCGCGAGACCTGGTCGCTGTAGAAATGCCGGCCCTGGGTGACGTGACGACGAAAGATACCCTGCAGGCCGGCGAAGCCGCCGAAGCCCAGGCGCTGAGCCAGGCGCGACAGAGTCGAGGGGCTGACGCCGAGGCGCTCGGCGAGATGGCTGATCGACGACACCGCGGTCTCCTGGGGCGCCGCGACCAGCGCCGCCAGCACCTGACGCGAGCGCTTGCCGAGGCGAATCGGACTGGTGTCATCGGCCAGCTCGCTCAGCAGCCTTTCCAGATCTTCGAGGCTGGTCGGGCAGGGCGTGTCGGTGGGCGACATGAGGGCATCCTGGAGAGTCGGTGAGCGGTATCGTGTGGCACCATGCTGCCATATATTGCAAATATTATTCCATAAGTTGAGAATGGCAATGATATTTGCAAAATCCGGGAAGTCACCATGAGCCATGTGTTTCATCGCCAGCTGTCACACGCCTACCCTACCGCCGTGGCCGGCGAGGGCGCCTATCTGATCGATGCCGAGGGGCGGCGCTACCTGGATGCCAGTGGCGGGGCCGCCGTGTCCTGTCTGGGCCACAGCGATACCCGGGTGATCGACGCCATCCAGCAGCAGGTCGGGCAGCTGGCCTATGCACATAGCTCCTTCTTCACCACCGAGCCCATGGAGGCGCTGGCGGACTTCCTGATCGAGCGGGCGCCCGCCGGCTTTTCCTCGGTCTACTTCGTGTCCGGTGGTTCGGAGGCGATCGAGGCCGCGCTGAAGATGGCGCGTCAGTACTTTCTCGAGCGCGGTGAACCGGGGCGCCACAAGCTGATTGCGCGCCGTCAGAGCTATCATGGCAATACGCTCGGCGCACTGGCCACCGGCGGCAATGCCTGGCGCCGTCGCCAGTTCGAGCCGCTGCTGTCTGACGTGAGCCATGTCAGCCCCTGTTATGCCTACCGGGGGCAGGCGGCCGACGAGTCCCCCGAGGCCTATGGCGAGCGCCTGGCGATGGAGCTGGAAGAGGAGATCCAGCGGCTCGGCCCCGAGACGGTCATGGCCTTCGTCGCCGAGCCGGTGGTCGGGGCGACCCTGGGGGCGGTGCCCGCCGTGCCCGGTTACTTCAAGCGCGTGCGCGAGATCTGCGACCGGCACGGCATCCTGCTGATTCTCGACGAGGTCATGTGCGGCATGGGCCGCACCGGCAGCCTGTTTGCCTCCGAGCAGGAAGGCGTCACGGCCGACCTGACGACCATCGCCAAGGGCCTGGGCGGTGGCTACCAGCCGATCGGTGCCACCCTGGTCAGTGACGAGATCCGTCGGACCATTGCCGAGGGCTCGGGATTTTTTCAGCATGGCCATACCTACATCGGTCATGCCACGGCCTGCGCGGCGGCCCTGGCGGTACAGCGAACCATCGAAGAGCGCGACCTGCTGGCGCGAGTACGCAAGCTCGGGGAAGGCCTGCAGGACCGGTTGGTCGAGCACTTCGGCGAGCACCCCCATGTCGGCGATATTCGCGGACGCGGGCTCTTCCGCGGACTCGAACTGGTTGCGGAGCGTGACCGCAAGACGCCCTTCGACCCCTCGCACAAGCTGCATGCCGCCATCAAGCGCACGGCCATGGACGCCGGCCTGATGTGCTATCCCATGGGCGGTACCCTGGATGGGCGGACCGGCGATCATATCCTGCTGGCGCCGCCCTTCATTCTGGAAGACGCTCAGCTGGACGAAATCGTCGACAAGCTCGACGCGACACTCGAACGCGTTCTGCCGCTGCGCTGAAGGAGGCCTCGCATGAAGATCGAATCCCGCTTGTCGCCTCTGCAGCAGGAACACATGGATGCCGAGCAGCGTCGTGTGCTCGAGGAAATTCTCAGCGGTCCACGGGGTAATCTGGATGGCCCCTTCCTAGCCTGGGTGCACAGCCCCGGCCTGGCCGATCATGCCCAGCGACTGGGGGCCTTCTGCCGCTACGGCACACGCCTGCCGCTGCGTCTGACCGAGCTTGCCATCCTGGTCACCGCGGCCTGGTGGCAGTCCCAGGCGGAATGGCAGATTCACGCCCCGATCGCCCGTGAGGCGGGCGTGTCCGAAACGCTGATCGAGGCCCTGCGCGAGGGGCGGGCGCCGGATGTCGAGCATGATGACGAGGCGCTGGTGGTGCGCCTGGGACAGGCCATCTACCGCCACAAGCGCGTCGATGACGGGCTCTATGCCGAAGCGGTCGCGGCCCTCGGCGAAGCGGCGGTGGTCGAACTGGTCGGGGTGTTCGGCTACTACGCCCTGGTCGCCATGACCCTGAACGTCTTCGAGGTGCGTCGCGGCAGCGAACCCCTGCCATTCGCCGAGCCGCCACAAGACTGACGCGCCGCGGCCTGACGGTACAAGCTGTCCTCCGGGGCGGAAATGCGGCTATGCTGGCGTCACCTCGCATTTCATGGATGATTCGCCGGCATGACCGATAGCACCCTGGTTTTCACGCTGCTTGGACTGACACTGGTCGCCTTCATCTGGGGGCGCTTCCGCTATGACCTGGTGGCGCTGGCGGCGCTGCTGGCCGCCGTGCTGCTGGGGCTGGTGCCAGCCGAGGAGGCGTTTCTTGGCTTCGGTCACCCGGCGGTGATCACGGTGGCCGCGGTGCTGGTGCTCAGCCGTGGCTTCGAGCGCTCCGGGCTGGTGGACCTGATCGCCGAGCAGACGCTGCGCGTCGGCGAGCGGCTGGTGCCCCAGCTGCTGGTCCTGACCGGCACGGTGCTGGTGCTGTCCGGTGTGATGAACAATGTCGGTGCCCTGGCGCTGATGCTGCCGGTGGCCATCCGCATGGCACGCGAGCACGATACTCCGCCTTCCGTGCTGTTGATGCCGCTGGCCTTCGGTTCCCTGCTGGGCGGGCTGACCACCCTGATCGGTACGCCCCCCAATATCATCATCTCGAGCTACCGGGGCTCGCTGACCGGTGAGTCGTTCGGCATGTTCTCGTTCTTTCCGGTGGGCGCCGTGGTGGCCGTGTGTGGCCTGGCCTTCATCGTGCTGCTGGGCTGGCGCCTGGTGCCCAGGCGGGCCGGCAGCGCGTCCACCGAGGACATGTTCGATACCGCCCATTACCTGGTCGAGATGCGGGTTCCCGAAGCGGCCAATGCCGAGGGCTGGACCCTGCTGGAGCTGGGCGAGGCCGTCGAGGAAACCCTGCCCGTGCTGGCCGTGGTGCGCGATGACAAGCGCCACGCCGGGCACACCTTCCGGGGTGTGCTGCGTAAGGGCGATATCCTGCTGGTGGAAGCGGGCCCGGATGACATGAAGCTGCTCGAGGACAAGGCAGGGCTGGAGGTCGGGCCGACGCCCGACGAGGATGACGAAGCATCCGAGGACGGCGCGTCGCGCGTGGACACCGAGGGGCTGCAGCTGATGGAAGCCGTGGTGCGCACGGATTCCATGATGGTCAACCGCACCGTGGCGCAGTTGCGCCTGCATCATCAGTACGGGCTGCATCTGGTGGCGGTGGCCCGCGATGGTGGCCGCCTCAATCAGCGCCTGCGCGATATCCGCTTCCGCCCCGGTGATGTATTGCTGCTGCAGGGCGGCGAGAACGAGTTGACCGAGAGCCTGACGACCCTGGGCTGCCTGCCGCTGGCGCAACGCGAACTGGGCATCGGCCAGCCACGCCTGCTGCTGGTCTCGCTGGGCATCTTCGCCGTGGCCATCCTGGCCATGGTCATGGACTGGCTGCCGTCGTCGGTGGCCCTGACGGCCGCGGCGCTGGTGTCTCTGTTGGCGGGCGTACTGCCCCTGCGCGAGGGCTATCAGGCCATCGACGGGCCGGTGATCGTGTTGCTGGGGGCCATGATCCCGGTGGGGCAGGCACTGGAAACCAGTGGCGGGGCCGGGCTGATCGCCGAGTCGATGCTGGCGCTGGGCAGCGGCTGGCCCGTGGTGGTGACCCTGGGTGGGCTCTTCCTGCTGACGACCCTGTTATCGAACGTGGTCAACAATGCCGCGGCTGCGCTATTGATGGCGCCGATTGCCGCCAGCCTGGCCCAGGGCTTCGAGACCTCGCTGGACCCCTTCCTGATGGTGGTGGCGATCAGTGCGTCCTGCGCCTTCCTGACACCCATCGGCCACCAGTCCAATACTCTGGTCATGGGGCCGGGCGGATACCGCTTCGGCGATTACTGGTGGCTGGGGTTGCCGCTGTCGCTGGTGGTGATGGCGGTGACACTGCCCATGGTGCTGTGGGTCTGGCCGCTGTAGGTGGGGTGTGAATAGTGAGGAGTGAAGAGTGAAGAGTGAAGAGTGAAGCGTTAGGGGGGAGACGTGAGGTGTGAGGTGTGAGGTGTGAAGGGTAAAGCGTTAGGTGTGAGGGTGGTTAGGGAAGAAACGGGTGAGGAGAGGGGCGCGAGGCGCTGGATTTCCCTCACGCCTCACATCTTCTCTCCTCACACCTGCTCCCTATGCCGGGTGGTGGCGCAGCACCTTGGACTTGTCGGTGACGAAGGCGTCGTACTCGAAGTCGTCGACGCTGAGCATGTCCAGCACCTCGGCCTCGCGCTGGCGCATGAAGGTCGCGTCGTCTTCGTTGATCAGGCCGGCCTCCAGCGCTGCGTCGACCTGCTGCTCCGGATGCAACGCCTCGGCGGGGATCTCGCCCTTGGCGTGGGCCTTGCCGACCGTGCGATACAGCGCCTCGGCGCGCTCCTGAGTGGCCAGCAGGGCATTGTAGCGGGCCAGCGGGTTGTCCTGGGGACCATCGTCGGCGTCCCAGGTATTGGCCGTCAGTTTGTGGCGCAGGGCGCTGTCATGCGAGATGGCCTGGGCGATCCCGCGTGACAGGTCATCCTCGGGGCGCGACCAGCGACGTCCGCGGGGCATGATGATCACTCGCAGGGTGCGGCCCAGGGCGCGGTTGGGCAGGTTGTCGAAGAGCTCGACGAAGGCCTGCTCGGCGCGGTTCAGCAGGAAGCGAGCGGCATAGTGCAGCACGGCGTCCTCGCCTTCCACGCGCTCGCCCTCGTGCCACTGCTTGAGCAGCATGCTGGCCAGATAGAGGTTGGACAGCACGTCGCCGAGGCGTGCGGAGAGCATCTCGCGCTGCTTGAGCTGTGAGCCCAGGCTGGCCATGGCAGCATCCGCGGCCAGGCCGAAACCGGCCGACAGGCGCGCGATGTCCTGCGCGTAGGGAGCGGCTACCTTGTCGAAGGGCACGTCCGACTTGCCGAGGCCCAGGCCCTGGGTCAGGGCGCGGGCAGCATTGCCCAGAATCAGGCCGGCATGGCTGAAGAAGGCGCGGTCGAAGGCCTTGACGTCATCGGCGTCCTTGGCGGCCAGTTCCTCGAGCACATAAGGATGGCAGCGAATCGCTCCCTGACCGAAGATCATCAGGTTGCGCGTCATGATGTTGGCGCCCTCGACGGTGATGGCCACCGGGTTGGCACTGTAACCGATGCCCAGATAGTTGCGTGGCCCGAGCGTCACCGCCTTGCCGCCATGGATGTCCATGGCATCGGCGAGGATCACGCGCTGGAACTCGGTCAGCTGGCTCTTGAGAATCGCCGAGGGCACGGCGGGTTTCTGGCCATGGTCGATGGTGTTGGCGGTCTGGTAGACCGCGGCCTGGGCGATGTAGGCCATGGCGGTCATGCGCGCCAGGGGCTCCTGGACGCCTTCCATTTCGGCGACCGGCACATTGAATTGACGGCGGATGCGCGCGAAGCCGCCGCTCCAGCCGATGGCGTAGCGGGCCGTGCCGGTGGCGCCGGAGGGCAGGGTGATGCAGCGGCCGACCGAGAGGCACTCGACCAGCATGCGCCAGCCCTGACCGATCATTTCCTCGCCGCCGATGATGGTCGACAGCGGCACGAAGACCTTGTTGCCCTTGATCGGGCCATTGAGGAAGGGGCTGCCGATGGGATGATGACGGCGGCCGATCTGCATGCCCTCGGTCTCGCGTGGCACCAGCGCCAGGGTGATGCCGCGGTCTTCCTCGTCGCCCAACAGGTGCTCCGGGTCGAACAGGCGGAAGGCCAGGCCGACCACGCTGGCGATCGGCGCCAGGGTGATCCAGCGCTTCTCGAAGGTCAGTTCGAGGCCCAGCATCTCTTCGCCGTCCACCTCGCGCTTGACCACCACGCCGACATCCGGCAGGGAAGTGGCGTCGCTGCCGGCCCTCGGGCCGGTCAGGCCGAAGCAGGGAATCTCGCGGCCGTCGGCCAGGCGCGGCAGGTAGTGGTTCTTCTGTTCCTGGGTGCCATACTTGAGCAGCAGCTCGCCCGGCCCCAGGGAGTTGGGCACACCAACGGTGACCATCAGCGTCTCGCTGACCGAGAGCTTCTGCAGGATGGTCGATTGTGCCTTGGCGGAGAAGCCCAGACCGCCATACTCTTCGGGAATGATCATGCCGAAGAAGCGCTCGCGCTTGAGATAGTCCCAGAGTTCCTGGGGCAGGTCGGCGCGTTCGCGGGCGATGTCCCAGGCATTGCACATGCCGGCCGCGACGCTGCACTGGTGATCGACGAAGGCGCGCTCCGCGTCGCTCAGGCCGTCATCCTTGAAGTCCAGCAGACGCTGCCAGTTCGGGCGACCCGAGAAAATCTCGCCGTCCCAGGCCACACTGCCGGCCTCCAGGGCGGTGCGCTCGGTCTCGGAGACCCGGGGCGCGACCTTCTTGAACAGCGCGAAGATCCGCGGTGTCAGCCATGCCCGGCGCACGCCCGGCAAGCCGCAGGCGGCGATGCCGGCGGTGACGATCAGCAGCAACACGCCGATCACCGGGGCGCCGGCCGCAACACCGATCAGGCCGGTAACGCCGGTCACCGCCAGTGCCGGCAGGGCGCCTGCCTCACGGCGCATCACGATCAGCAAGCCGGCCACGGCCAGCACGAGCAGTATCAGGGTCAACATGAGCATCTCCGGGTGTGAGATAAGATTCGAACGTCTGTTTGAATTCTTGCAGAATAGCCCACTTTCCTGCAACTGACCAGTCAGGCAAAGGTGGTAGGGACTGGATGGCATAGCCGGCGGCAGGTCCCTGGACAGCAAAACGCCCCGTGCTGTCCTGAACTCACAGCCGGGGCGTCGTGGCGCGTGCCTGGTGGCGGCGTTATGGGGTCTGATCGAGCCGGCGCATGGGCGTCTGTTGGGCCGGGGCTCCCTCGGCCACGTAATAGGGCGCATCGCTCTTCGGCAGGGGCTCGCGGCCACGGATCTTGTCGGCCATTTTCTCGGCCAGCATCAGAGTCGGGGCGTTGAGGTTGCCGGTGGGAATCACCGGGAACAGGGAGGCATCGACGACGCGCAGGCCCTCCAGGCCATGCACCCGCCCGGCACCATCGACCACGCTGTCCTCGCCTTCGCCCATGCGGCAGCTGCCGCACGGGTGATAGGCGGTCTCGGCATGCTCGCGGACGAAGGCGTCGAGCTCGGCATCGGACTGGACATCGGGGCCCGGCGAGATTTCCCGGCCACGATAGTCGTCGAAGGCCGGCTGCTGGATGATTTCCCGGGTCAGGCGAATGGCGTCACGGAATTCCTGCCAGTCCTTGTCGGTGGACATGTAGTTGAACAGGATGCTGGGCGCCGCCGCCGGATCCCGGGATGTCAGGCGAATGCGGCCCTCGCTCTCGGAGCGCATGGAGCCGACATGGGCCTGGAAGCCGTGGGCCTCGACCGCGCTCTTGCCGTTGTAGCTGATGGCGATGGGCAGGAAGTGGTACTGCAGGTTGGGCCATTCCTCCTCGTCGCGACTGCGGATGAAGCCGGCGGCCTCGAACTGGTTGCTGGCACCGACGCCCTTGCCCAGCAGCATCCACTCGGCACCGATCTTCGGCTGGTTCCACCACTTCAGGGCCGGATACAGCGAGATGGGCTGGGTGCACTCGTACTGGATGTACATCTCCAGGTGATCCTGCAGATGGGTGCCGACGTTGTCGTTGACCAGCACCGGCTCGATGTCGAACTCGTCGAGGACATCCCGCGGGCCGACGCCGGAGCGCTGCAGAATCTGCGGCGAGGCCACGGCCCCGGCACACAGCAGGACTTCACGACGCGCCCGGACCTCCTGGGTATTGCCCTTGCGGGCGTAACGTACACCCGTGGCGCGTTTGCCCTCGAAGGTGATGACGTCGGTCATGGCACGGGTCTCGATGGTCAGGTTGGGGCGGTCCTTGACCTGGTCGAGGTAGCCGCGTGCCGTGGAGGCGCGGCGGCCATTGGGCGTGACGAAACGGTCCATGGGACCGAAGCCTTCCTGCTGATAGCCGTTGACGTCTTCGGTAGCGGGATACCCGGCCTGTTGGCCGGCCTCGATGAAGGCGTGGTAGAGCGGGTTGTTGCCGGCCTTGGGAGTGGTCACGCTGACCGGTCCATCGCCGCCATGATAGTCATTGGGGCCGATGTCGCGGGTCTCGGCCTTGCGGAAGTACGGCAGGCAGTCGGCATAGGTCCAGTCTTCCAGGCCGTCACGCTTGGCCCAGTTGTCATAGTCCAGGGCGTTGCCGCGGATGTAGCACATGCCGTTGATCAGCGAGGAGCCGCCCAGGCCCTTGCCGCGCCCGCACTCCATGCGCCGGCCGTCCATGTGCGGTTCCGGGTCGGTTTCGAAGGCCCAGTTGTAGCGTTTGCCCTGCAGGGGGTAGGCCAGTGCCGCGGGCATCTGGGTCCGGAAGTCGAAGCGGTAGTCGGGGCCGCCGGCCTCGAGCAGCAGGACCTGGACATCCGGGTCTTCGGTCAGGCGCGCGGCCAGGACATTGCCGGAAGAACCGGCGCCGATGATGACATAATCGAATTCACGAATCTGGGGCATGGGAGCCTCCCAAGGCTGAAACGGAGGTGGGTTGCGGACGTCTGCGGCGGATACGTACAGGCGGCGATGAGCGGCGGGGACAAGCTGAAGCGAGGGTCATCCGCCAGGGATGGCGGATGTAGCGCCCATGGAGGGGTTTACAGCGCCCTCGCGCAAGCTTGTCGACGCAACAGCTCATCGCGTCGCCGGTTAGCCAAGGGCTTTAGAACACCGACTCGAAGGGCCCCATTTCCACCTGCACGGACTTGGTCTGGGTATAGTGGCCCAGTGTTTCCAGGCCATTCTCGCGGCCCACGCCGGACTGCTTGTAGCCGCCAACCGGCATCTCGGCAGGGGAGTCGCCCCAGGTGTTGATCCAGCAGATGCCCGCCTCGAGGCGATGAATCACCCGATGGGCGCGATTCAGGCCCTCGGTGAAGACGCCGGCGGCCAGGCCGTAGCTGGTGTCGTTGGCGCGACGAATCACTTCCTCTTCGTCATCGAAGGCCAGAATCGACATCACCGGCCCGAAGATCTCCTCCCGGACGATGCGCATGCTGTCGTCGCAGTCGGTAAAGACGGTGGGCGCCGCCCAGGCCCCGTTGGCCCAGGTGCCCTGATCCCAGGCATCACCACCGGCCAGCACGCGTGCGCCTTCCTGCTTGCCCAGTTCGATGTAGGACAGCACCTTTTCCTGATGTTCGAAGCTGACCAGCGGGCCGAAGTTGATCGCCGGGTCCAGCGGATCACCGGCCTTGATGCGTGCCACGCGCTCGGCGATCTTCGCCTCGAAGGCCTCCTTGATGGAGCTGTCGACGAACACGCGTGTGCCATTGGTGCAGATCTGGCCACTGGAGTAGAAGTTGGCCATCATGGCGCCATCGGCGGCACGATCCAGGTCGGCATCGTCGAAGACGATCAGCGGCGACTTGCCGCCGAGCTCCATGGTCACGTCCTTGAGGCTGGAGGCGGCGGAGGCCGACATCACCTTCTTGCCGGTGCCCACCTCGCCGGTGAACGACACCTTGTCGATGCCGCCGTGGCCGGTGATCAGCTGGCCGACGCGGCCGTCACCATGCACCACATTGAAGACGCCATCGGGCATGCCGGCTTCGCTGAACACCTCGGCCAGTACCATGGCGGTCAGCGGGGTTACCTCGCTGGGCTTGAAGACCACGGCGTTGCCGGCGGCCAGGGCCGGGGCGGACTTCCAGCAGGCGATCTGGATCGGATAGTTCCAGGCGCCGATGGCCCCGATCACGCCCAGCGGCTCCGGACGCGTATAGACGAAGGAGGTATCGCGCAGCGGAATCTGGCTGCCCTCGATGGCCCCGGCCAGGCCGGCGTAGTATTCGAGCACCTCGGTGCCGGTGGCGATGTCCACGGCGGAGGTCTCGCTGATCGGCTTGCCTGTGTTGCGTGACTCGAGTTCGGCAATTTCGTCGTTGCGCTCGCGCAGCAGCGCCACGGCGCGCGCGAGGATGCGGCCACGCTCGGCACCGGT
Source organism: Halomonas sabkhae (assembly GCF_030409265.1). Classification (NCBI taxonomy): domain Bacteria; kingdom Pseudomonadati; phylum Pseudomonadota; class Gammaproteobacteria; order Oceanospirillales; family Halomonadaceae; genus Halomonas; species Halomonas sabkhae. Next base: position 162,321 of record NZ_JAUFPM010000015.1, on the reverse strand, counting down.
CATGGCGGCCCAGGTGCGCTGGCCTTGACGGGCCGCCGCGACGGCGCTGTCGACGTCGGCTTCGGCGGCCTGCTGAACCCTGGCCAGCAGGCTACCGTCGTAGGGATTCACGACCTCGAAGGTCTCACCGGAGGTGGCGTCCACATGGGCGCCATTGATGTAGAGGGACTGGGTATCGAGCTGTGTCATGGTGGCTCCCGTCAGGATTCGGCTTGGAGGTTGGCAGTGGGCAGCGAGGCCCGGGCCTCGGGTGCTTGCAGCAGTTGGTCAAGGTAGTCGCGTGCCAGGCGCCGGGCGTGGTCCGAGTCCAGGCCCTCCGGCGTCAGGGCGCCGCGCAGCCAGAGACCGTCGATCATGGCGGCCAGGGCTCGGGCGGCATCGCGAGCGGTTTCGCACGGCATGAGCCGGCGAAACTGGTGGCAGAGGTTGGCATACAGGCGCCGGTCGTTGACGTTCTGCAGGCGCTGCAGCTGCGGCTGATGCATGCTGCTGGCCCAGAAGGCCAGCCAGGTCTTGGCCACCGGGCCGGTTACCTGGGTGCGGTCGAAGTTGCCGTCGATGATGGCCTCCAGGTGGGCCCGGGGCGAGGGCGTCGACAGGGCACGGCGGCGCGCCGCCACGGCATCTCTCAGGTCATTGAGAATCTGGCGCATGGTTGCCTCCATCAGGCCATCCTTGCCGCCGAAGTAGTGGCTGATGATGCCGGCCGAAACGCCGGCCTGCCGCGAGATGCGCATGACCGTGGCATCCGCCAGGCCGACATCGTCGATGGCGGCCATGGTGGCCTTGATCAGCTGCTGGCGGCGGATGGGTTCCATTCCAACCTTGGGCACCTTGCTGCCTCCTCTGTGAGTGCTGATCGTTGAGCGGTGAAGCGGTTGTCGCCTTGCAACCGGGTACACCGCCATGATTAAGATAGAAACAGTCTGGCACTTTTTTATTGAATGTTCAATCAATAAAAATAACCAGTCTGGCCGATAGCCCTGCCAGAGGCATCTGTCGACTCGTCGCGGATAGCACGAGTACAGAGGCCAACGTCCCGTCCCGGACGTTCGTTCAGACTGTCCACTTTGACAAGGGAGATAGCTCGATGAACAAGATGACCAAGGGTTTGCTGAGCACGACACTGGTGCTTGCCGCCGCACCCTCGATGGCGGCCGACGAGAGTTGCCAGCCGGTGCGTTTCGCCGAGGTCGGCTGGACCGACATCACGGCGACCACGGCCCTGACCACCCAGGTCCTGGAAGCCATGGGGTATGAGACGCGCATCGATACGGTGTCCGTACCGATCGCCTATTCCGGCATGAAAAACGGCGACTTCGATGTCTTTCTGGGCAACTGGATGCCCTCCATGGCCTCGATCAGCGACCCCTATGTCGAGCGTGGCGAGGTCGAACGCCTGGAGGCCAACCTGAAGGGGGCCAAGTACACCCTGGCGGTGCCGCAGTATGTGCATGACGCCGGCGTGACCTCGGTGGAGGACCTGGCGGAGCATGCCGAGCGCTTCGACAGCCAGTTGCATGGCATCGAAGCCGGCAATGATGGCAATGAGTTGATCCAGCAGATGATCGACGACGATGCCTTCGGGCTGGGCGACTGGCAACTGATCGATTCCAGCGAAGCCGGCATGCTGGCCGAGCTCAAGGCGCGGGTCCCCGACGAGAAGTGGATGGTCTTCCTTGGCTGGGAGCCGCACCCGATGAATTCCAATTTCGAGATGGCCTACCTCGAGGGTGCCGACGATTACTTCGGCCCCAATCTGGGGGGCGCCACCGTCTATACCAATACGCGGGCCGGCTACAGCGAGGCCTGCCCCAATGTCGGCAACCTGCTGGATAACCTGCGCTTCACGCTCGAGATGGAAAACCAGCTGATGGGCACCATCATGGATGAGGGCGCAGAGCCGGGTCAGGCGGCGCGTGACTATCTGCAGGCCAATGCCGGCGTGCTGGATGACTGGCTCGAGGGCGTGACCACGCGGGCCGGCGAGCCTGCCCTGCCGGCCGTCAAGCAGGCGCTGTCCATCGAGGAATGAGGCGCAACGCGGGCTTGCCAGGTGGCAGGCCCGCATGCATAATTCCCATCTCGCTGCGGCGGGAAGCAAAAAGGCTACGTAGCTCAGCTGGTTAGAGCACATCACTCATAATGATGGGGTCCCCTGTTCGAATCAGGGCGTAGCCACCAGAGATCCTCGAGAGTCGCCCGATCGGTGTTGCCGTTCGGGCGACTTTTTTGCCGCCCCGGGCGGGTGAAACTCGTGGTCACCACTTGACGTCGACGAGTCGATCCGTATACTACGCCCCGTGTTCGAGGTCGTTCCCCGATAGCTCAGTTGGTAGAGCAAATGACTGTTAATCATTGGGTCGCAGGTTCGAGTCCTGCTCGGGGAGCCAATCACCTGATCGCTTCAGGTACGAACCAGCGCCGATGATGGCGCATCAAGGGTCATTCCCCGATAGCTCAGTTGGTAGAGCAAATGACTGTTAATCATTGGGTCGCAGGTTCGAGTCCTGCTCGGGGAGCCACCTTTGCCTTGCCTTCCGCCCGTTCCGGGCAAACAGCATCATATTCCCCGATAGCTCAGTTGGTAGAGCAAATGACTGTTAATCATTGGGTCGCAGGTTCGAGTCCTGCTCGGGGAGCCATGCTGACGCTGCTGTGCGTCGTTGCCTCGATGCCATTCGTCTGAACCGACCAGCGTGCTGGTGGCTCATCGCGTCGAGTCGCGAACCTCTTTTTCGCCCCCGCAGTAAAACGCCGACCCTGGGGCCGGCGTGATGTCATGCATCATGGTGTGGTGCGGAAGATAGCCGCTCAGTCGTCGTGTTCGGCAAACTGGATGCCGCTTTCCAGCCGCGAGTAGTCGAGCAGAATCTGGGCCGACTCGGTGAGCGGGGCGCGCTCGAGTGGCTGGGTGTCATCCTCGTCATCCTGACTGCGGCTGTCGATCCAGTCGTCCAGCGGGTCCAGGCCCAGGGCGGCGCGCCTTTCGTTCTCCAGGGCGAGCTGTTCAGCCTCGCGCGCCTGGGTCTCCTGACGCCGCTGCTCCTGGTTCAGGCTGACGCTGGTATGCTGTTCGCGCAGGCGTTCGGCCAGCGTCGCGCGCTGTTCCAGGTAATGGAAATTGGGCTGATCCTCGGCACGCTGAGCGTGGCGCTGACGCAGGGTCTCCAGGAAGCGGCGCGGCTCGCCATACTGGCGGTATTGCACCTTGCGCACGCTATCCCAGGCCAGGGCGTTGTCCAGGCTGCTTTCGCCGATGGTTTCCGGGTCGACCAGGGAGGGGAACTCGATATCCGGCGCGACGCCCCGGTTCTGGGTGCTGTCACCCGAGATGCGGTAGAACTTGGCCCGGGTCAGCTTGACCTGGCCCTGGTTGAGCTCGTTGAGCGTCTGCACCGTGCCCTTGCCGAAGGTGTTGCTGCCGACCACCAGGCCGCGTCCGTAATCCTGGATGGCGCCGGCGAAGATTTCCGAGGCGGAGGCCGAGAGGCGGTTGACGAGCACCACCAGCGGGCCGTCATAGAGGCTGCCGCTGTCCGTATCGCCGTAGAGGTTGATGCGGCCCTGGGCGTCGCGCACCTGAACCGTGGGGCCGCGATCGATGAACAGGCCTAGCATGGAGTTGGCTTCCTGAAGGGCGCCACCGCCATTGTTGCGCAGGTCGAGCACGATGCCCTCGACGTTCTGGTCACGCAGCTTCTGGACCTCCTTGGCAACATCGCGGGTGGTGCTGCGATAGTCTTCCTCGCCGGCCTGCCAGGCGTCGAAATCCACATAGAAGGCCGGCACCTTGATCACGCCGACACGGTGCGTGCCGTCGTGACGCTCGACTTCCAGCACCTCGCTCTGGGCGGCCTGGTCCTCCAGCTTGACGGTATCCCGCGTGATCTCGATGACCTTGGAGCGGGTCATGTCCATGGCCTGGCCGGGGACGATTTCCAGCTTGACCACGGAACCCTTGGGCCCGCGTATCATGTCGACCACCTCGTCGAGTCGCATGCCGACCACGTTGACGACTTCCTCGTCCTCCTGGCCGACGCCGATGATGCGGTCGGCAGGCTTGAGCACGCCGGCTTTCTCCGCCGGACCGCCGGGTACCAGGCTGGATACCTTGACGTATTCGCCGTCCGCCTGGAGCAGAGCCCCGATACCCTCCAGCGACAGCTTCATCTGGATATCGAAGTCCTCGCTGTCGCGGGGTGACATATAGGCGGTGTGCGGGTCGATAGTGTCGGTCACGGCGGTCATGACCAGGCTGAAGACATCGTCGGCCTTGGTCTGGCGCACGCGGTTAAGCTGCGCTTCATAGCGCTCGCGGAGGGTTTCCTCGATGGTCTTCTGCCGGTCACTGGTGTCGTCCGCGGCGTCGTCGTCGCGCGTCTGCCGTTGTTCGGCGTCCTGGCGGTTGATGGCCAGTTGCAGGGCGGCATTCTTGAGGCGCTTGGTCCACAACTTGTCGAGTTCGGCCGCGCTGGTGGCCCAGGGCGACTCGGCCCGGTCGAGGGCCAGGCGCTGATCACCGTCGAAGCTGAAATCCAGGCCCTGATCGAGACGCGTCAGCAACCACTCGAGGCGCGCCTCGACGCGTTGCTGGTAGCGCTCGTGGAGGCCGAAGGCGGCGTCCAGCTCGCCTTCGAGCACGGCCTCATCCAGACCGGTGCGCAGTGACGTGAAATCCTCGATGTCGCTGCGCAGCAGATAGGCACGCTGGCCATCCAGAACGTCCAGGTAGCGCTGGAAGGCGCGGCGGGACCATTCATCATCGATCTCGATATCCGCATAGTGGCCGTTGAGCAGGGAGTCGGCGACTTCCTCGGCGGTCTGGCGTTGAGCATCGCTGGGCGAGAGGTCGGCCAGTGCCGGACCGGCGACCAGCAGCAGGACCAGGGCCGATACGCGCCCCAGGGTGGCAAGCAGGCTCATCAATGAAGCACTCCCTGAATCATGTACACTCTGTCTAACTGGATGGCGACCCAGCTCCCGGGTCAGTCGACCGAACGAGCATTGTAGCAGTTCCTGTGAGATGCCAAGACCCCCTGTAGAATGTCCCTTGAATTCACCGATTTTTTGCCAGTCGCCCGATGTTTCGTGAAGAGGATCCCATGACCCAGAATGCTCGACTGGAGCGTTTGCTCGATTTCCTGCGTCGCTCGCCGACGCCCTGGCACGCCACGGCCAACATGGCCGAGCGTCTGGAAGCCGCCGGCTTCCGCCGCCTCGATGAAACGGCCGCCTGGCAGCTCGAGCCGGGCGAACGTGTCTACATCACCCGCAACGACTCCTCGCTGATCGCCTTGCAGCTGCCGCACGGCCCCCTGGAGGCCCTGCGGATGATCGGCGCGCACACCGATAGCCCCGGGCTACGGCTCAAGCCGCAGGCGCCCCGGGTCGCGGCGGGCTGGTTGCAGCTGGGGGTCGAGGTCTATGGCGGCGCCTTGCTGGCTCCCTGGTACGATCGTGATCTGGGGCTTGCCGGGCGGGTTCACGTGCGGCATGCCGATGGCCGGCTGGAAGGGGTGAGGCTCAACGTCGAGCAACCCCTGGCCATCGTACCCAGCCTGGCGATTCATCTGGATCGAGACGCCAATAACGGCCGCTCCATCAATCCGCAGACCGAGATGCCGCCGGTGCTCCTGCAGGGGGGCGAGGATGCCGACCTGGACCGTCTGTTGCGCAGCTGGATTGCCGAACAGCACGGCCTGGAGGGGGTGGAAATCATCGATTTCGAGCTGGCCCTGTACGACGTCCAGCCACCGTCTCGCGTCGGCGTCAATGGCGAGCTGATCGCCAGTGCGCGACTCGACAACCTGCTGTCGTGTTTTATCGGGCTGGAAGCGCTGCTGGACAGCGACGCTCGACAGGGCGCCGTGCTGGTCGCCAATGATCACGAAGAGGTCGGCAGTGCCAGCGCCTGTGGTGCCCAGGGCCCCTTCCTCGGCGATGTGCTCAAGCGGGTCAATGCCGCCCTCGGCGAGCCCGGGGATGAAGGCTTCATTCGCCTGATCCAGTCTTCGCGGCTGATTTCCTGTGACAATGCCCATGCCCTGCACCCGAACTTCCGGGACAAGCATGACGCGGCCCACGGCCCGGCCATCAACGGCGGCCCGGTGATCAAGGTCAATGCCAACCAGCGTTATGCCACCAACAGTGACACCTCGGCCATGTTCCGCGACCTGTGCCGCCAGGCCGACGTGCCGGTGCAGACCTTCGTCACGCGTGCCGACATGGGCTGTGGCAGCACCATCGGGCCGATCACGGCCACCGAGCTCGGGGTGCCGACCCTGGACGTGGGCGTGCCGCAGTGGGCCATGCACTCGATCCGCGAGACGGCCGGCGTGCGGGATGTCGAGTACCTGACCCGGGTTCTGACCGCCTTCGTCGAGCGGGAGGAGCTGTAAGCGCGCGAGTGGCGAGATAGCGAGAAACGAGCTTCGAGAAACGAGTAACGAGCTGTTGGCAGCCAACTCGGGGTTGGTGGCTCATGTTCGGCACTTGCTGCTCGTAGCTCAAAACGAGCCGCGGGAAACGAGTAACGAGCTGTTGGCAGCTAGCTCGGGGTTTGTGGCTCATGTTCGGCACTTGTTGCTCGCAGCTCGCTGCTCGAAACTCGTGGCGAGAAACGCAAAAAGCCCGCCGGGCGAACCAGGCGGGCTTTTCGGTGTTCTGGTGGCTACGCCCTGATTCGAACAGGGGACCCCATCATTATGAGTGATGTGCTCTAACCAGCTGAGCTACGTAGCCGACAACGGAGGCGAATGATACGCATGATGCCGGGGCTCGTCAAGCGGCTCGCTAGACATTGAAGCGGAAGTGGATGACGTCACCGTCCGAGAGCACATATTCCTTGCCCTCGAGCCGCCACTTGCCGGCATCCTTGGCGCCCTGTTCGCCGCCCAGGCTGACATAGTCGTCGTAGGCGATCACCTCGGCGCGGATGAAGCCCTTCTGGAAGTCGGTGTGGATGGCGCCGGCGGCTTCCGGGGCCGTGGCCCCGATCTTGACCGTCCAGGCGCGGACTTCCTTGACGCCGGCGGTGAAGTAGGTCTGCAGCCCGAGCAGGGCATAGCCGGCACGGATCACGCGATCCAGGCCGGGTTCCGCCATGCCCATCTCGTCGAGGAACATGGCGCGTTCTTCGTCATCGAGTTCGGCGATCTCGGCCTCGATCTGGTTGCAGACCGGTACCACCACGGCCCCTTCTTCCTCGGCGATGGCCCTGACGGTATCCAGGTAGGGGTTGTCGTCGAAGCCGTCCTCGTTGACATTGGCGATGTACATCGTCGGCTTGAGCGTCAGCAGGCCGTAACTCTTGAGCTGATGCTTTTCGTCATCATCCAGGCCGAAGCTGCGCAGTGGCTGGCCTTCGGCCAGGTGCGGGTGAATGCGGTCGAGCAGGGCCTTGGTGGCCATGGCTTCCTTGTCGCCGCCCTTGACCACGCGTGCCAGGCGCTGGCTGGCGCGTTCGACGGTATCCAGGTCGGCCAGTGCCAGCTCGAGGTTGATGGTCTCGATATCGGCCTTCGGGTCCACCTCGTTGGCGACGTGGATGACATTGTCGTTCTCGAAGCAGCGCACCACATGGGCGATCGCTTGGGTCTCGCGGATATTGGCCAGGAACTGGTTGCCGAGGCCCTCACCCTTGGATGCCCCCGCGACCAGGCCGGCGATATCGACGAACTCCATGGTGGTGGGAATCACCTTGTGGGGCTTGACCATGCTCGCCAGCTTGTCCAGGCGCGGATCCGGCATCGGCACGATACCCACGTTGGGCTCGATGGTGCAGAACGGGAAGTTTTCAGCGTCGATGCCTGATTTGGTCAGGGCATTGAAAAGGGTCGATTTGCCGACATTGGGCAGGCCGACGATACCGCAGTTGAAACCCATGAGAGCATCCTGGAAAGGTGTTCGGAAATGTAATGGCCGGTATTCTACAGTGGCTACGAGCTACGAGCTACGAGCTACGAGCTACGAGCTACGAGCTACGAGCTACGAGCTGCTCGCGTCTCGTGGCTCGCCGCTCGTCCGCTATGCTGACTTGAAGCTGTGCAACCGCTGCATGGCGCGGTGCCATTCCCCGCTGATGGCGTCGGGCAGGGTGGCGCGGCATTCGCTGATGGCGTCGTCGATGGCGTGGCGTTCCTGCTTGCCGGGGCGGTTCAGCACGTACTGGGTCACCTGGCTGGCGTGGCCGGGGTGGCCGATGCCGATGCGGGCGCGTTGAAAGGTGTTGGCGTTGCCCAGGGCGCGGGCGATGTCGCGCAGGCCGTTGTGCCCGCCATGGCCGCCACCCTGCTTGTAGCGGGCACAGCCCGGGGCCAGGTCGAGCTCATCGTGCGCGACGAGGAGTTCCTCGGGCGACAGCTTGAAGAAGTTGGTTAGGGCCGCCACGGCGCCACCGGAGCGATTCATGTAGGTGGTCGGGACCAGCAGGTGGAGCTCCTGACCGTCGACCATGGCCTTGGCATAGAGCCCCAGGAACTTCTTGTCCGGGCGCAGGCTGGTGCCGGCCTCCCGGGCGACACTCTCGACCAGCCAGGCGCCGGCATTGTGGCGCGTGGCGGCGTACTGGTCACCGGGGTTGGCGAGTCCGATCAGGGCCTTGATGCGTGCCATGGCGTGTCTCCGGCGAGGTCCTCGAGGGCGAATGAAACGCATGCTTTGCGCGCTACCCGCGGGGCAGGCGGCGGGCAAAGCAGGCGTCGAGCGAGCGGGAAGGCAAACGAAAGGGGCCACCGAAGTGGCCCCAGGAAGTCGACAGGCGCTTACTCCTTGCTGTCTTCTTCCTCGTCGTCGCCCTTGGCACCGTCGTCGGCCTGGCCTTCCTCGGCAGAGGCGTCGGTGTCTTCGGCTTCTTCTTCCTCGGTCTGCATGACCTTGGCCTTGGTCACGTTGACGATGGCCTGGTCATGGTCTTCGCCGTGGGACAGCTCGACGACGGTCACGCCGGCCGGCACCTGGATGTCGGAGAGGTGCAGCGTCGAACCGATCTCGAGGTCGGCGATGTTGACTTCGAGGTAGTCGGGCAGGTCCTTCGGCAGGCAGCTGATCTCGACGTCGTTGGCCAGCTGGTGAAGCTCACCATCCTGCTCCTTGATGGCCTTGGAATCTTCCTGGCCAACAACGTGCAGCGGGACACGCATGGTGATCTCGTGGGTGGCATCGACGCGCATGAAGTCGGCGTGCGTGACCAGCGGCTTGTAGGGGTGGCGCTGGAGGTCACGGACCACGACCTGCTGCGGCTTGCCGTCGACTTCGAGGTTGATCAGTGAAGAGAAGAAGGCCTCTTCCTCGATCGACTTGTAGAAGACGGTCTTGTCGACGGCGATGGCCTGCGGTGCCTTGTCGCCACCATAGATGATGGCAGGCACTTGTTCGTTCGCACGACGCAGGCGGCGGCTCGCACCTTTCCCCAGGTCGTTGCGAACGCTGGCGGTGAGGGTATAGTCGGACATGATGTTGCCTCTTGCTGAAAGATAACAAGAGCGCCAGAGATCGCGACCAATCTCTGACGCTCTCAGGTGCCCCGGAGGGCGCTTTCCGGCGTCATGCTGGCTGAGGATCGCCTCAGTGGAACATGGCGCTGACGGATTCTTCGTTGCTGACGCGGCGGATCGCTTCGGCGATCAGGCCGGCGACGCTGAGCTGTCGAATCTTGCCGCTGCGGCGCGCGTGTTCGGACAGCGGGATGGTATCGGATACCACGACTTCGTCGAGTACCGAGCCACTGATGTTGTCGACCGCCGGTCCCGACAGGATCGGGTGGGTGGCGTAGGCCACCACGCGGCAGGCGCCGTGGTCCTTGAGCGCCTCGCCGGCCTTGCACAGGGTGCCGGCGGTATCGATCATGTCATCGACGACCACACAGGTGCGGTCCTGGATCTCGCCGATGATGTGCATGACCTGCGCCTGGTTGGCCTGGGGCCGGCGCTTGTCGATGATCGCCAGGTCGGCATTGAGCTGCTTGGCAATGGCGCGTGCGCGCACCACGCCGCCGACGTCCGGCGACACGACGACCAGGTCGTCGTAGTTCTGGCGCTCGATGTCATCGAGCAGGATCGGCGAGCCGTAGACGTTGTCCACCGGCACGTCGAAAAAGCCCTGTATCTGATCGGCATGCAGGTCCATGGTCATCACCCGGTCGACGCCGGCCTTGACCATCATGTCGGCCACGATCTTGGCCGAGATGGGCACGCGGGCGGAGCGCACGCGGCGGTCCTGGCGGGCATAGCCGAAGTAGGGAACAACGGCGGTGACCCTGGCGGCGGAGGCGCGGCGCAGGGCATCAACCATCAGGATCAATTCCATCAGGTTGTCATTGGTCGGTTCGCAGGTTGGCTGCAGGATGAAGACATCCTTGCCGCGCACGTTCTCGTTGATCTCGACCGCGACTTCGCCGTCGCTGAACTGTCCGACGGTGGCATGACCTAATCGGTTATCCAGGCTCTCGGCGACCTTTTGGGCGAGTTCGGGGTTGGCGTTCCCGGCGAAAACCATCAATTTTGACACGCGCAGCCACCTTTGCAGTGTTGGGTCTTCAGTATGTCGGATCTGGCCTTTCCCGGCGGAAAATGGCTGGGGTAGCAGGATTCGAACCTGCGCATGCTGATACCAAAAACCAGTGCCTTACCACTTGGCGATACCCCAGCAACTCGCCGCTCCGGATCGGGCTGGCGTCGCCTCGGCGAACGCTCATGGATCCAGGGCATCCTGCAAGGGGGAGCGGTTGAGGCCGCGGGCCACGAACGCCTGCCATGACGCGGGAAGCTCGCCGGCCAGTGACTCGGCGGCTTCCCGGCAGTCCAGTCGGGCAAACACGCAGGCGCCCGTGCCGGTCAGCATCGATGGCGCTTTCGAGCCAAGCCAGTCCAGCGCCCTGGCGACGTCCGGATAGAGTCGTCTGACCGTGGCTTCGCAGTCGTTTCGCCAGCTCGCCGCTCCCCCTTGGAGTGCGCGCGTAATGGTAATGGGGGGGGTGTTCCGTGTCAATTCCGGGGCCTTGAAGACTGCCGGGGTCGAGACGCCGACGCCGGGGTGAACGACCACGAACCAGGGGCAGTCGAGCTCGACAGGGGTCAGTCGCTCGCCGATGCCTTCGCCCCAGGCGGCATGCCCGTGCACGAAGACGGGAACATCGGCGCCCAGTTCGAGGCCGATCTCGGCCAGTTCCGGTGTCGTCAGGCCGAGTCGCCAGAGTCGGTTGAGGCCATGCAGGGTGGTGGCGGCATCACTGCTGCCGCCGCCGAGCCCGCCGCCCATGGGCAATGTCTTGTGCAGCCGGATTCGGGCGCCGCAGGACGTCCCCGTCCGCTGCTGCAGCCGTCGGGCGGCGCGCCGCACCAGGTTGTCGTTGCCGGCCACCTCGGGCAATTCGGTGTCGAGGACAATCTGGCCATCGTCGCGCCACGCGAAGTCGAGCGTGTCGCCCCGGTCCAGGAACTGGAACAGTGTCTGCAGCAGGTGGTAGCCGTCGTCCCGGCGGCCGATGATGTTCAGCATGCGGTTGAGCTTGGCCGGGGCCGGCAGGGTCAGCCGGGACGGGTCAGTCATCGTCAGCGAATTCCGGCTGCCAGCGTGTCACCACCAGGGTGACGTCCAGGTCGTCATAGGTCATTTTCATGCGTCGCGGCAGCCAGAGTTCGCCGACGCGTGTCCAGGCGCGGTAGTCGATGCGCCAGCCGTCCTGTTCGAGCAGGGTCGGGAAGCCCAGCGCATCCTTTTCCATCTCGTGCGGACGGTCGGCAGGCAGGCCGCGCATCCAGTCGGTCAGGGCGGATACCGGCAGCGACCAGCCCAGCTCCTGCTGCATCAGGGCCTGGGGGCTCTCGGCTTCGGCGCGACCCTCGCCGGTGGTCAGCGAGACCCGGCCTTCGCGGCCTTCCAGCACGCTGCGCCCGCTGCCGAAGGGGCCGCTGAGCAGGATGCGGAAATAGTAGGGCGTCTGTAGCCAGTCGAGATTGGCACTGGTGGAGTCCTGCGGGGTGCGCAGGCCGGCCTTGCCCTGCAGTTCCCAGCCCTGCAGTGCGTCCAGGCGTTGCTGTTGTGCCTCCCATTGTCCCTGGCTGCGTTCCACCTCGCCGGAGGTGGGCGCCTGGCTGGCACAGCCGGCGACAAGCAGCAGCCCCAGGCTCAAGACACCCAGGCGCAGAATGCGGTATGGCATGGTGGCTTCCTTTTTTCCGTCAGGCTCGTCGTGGAGCCTCGTCTTCAGTGACAGCATGGGCGTTCGTCCGGTGCGCGGGCCAGTGATCAGGGAGCCAGTTCGGGCAGCCGCTGCAGCAGCTCATCGATCCTGGGGTGCGAGGCGAAGCGTTGCCGGGCCTGCTCGAGCAGGTCGCGGGCGCGCTCGCGGCGGTCGAGCCGCCACAGCACTTCGATCAGGTGGGCCGCGACCTCCTGGTCCTTCATGCCCTGCCAGGCGCGTTCCAGCCAGGGCAGGGCCGCTTCGGGATCGCCCTGGCGATAGCGTACCCAGCCCATGCTGTCGAGGATGGCCGGGTCGTTCGGCGACAGCTGGTGTGCGCGCTCGATCAGCTGCCTGGCTTCGTCCAGGCGCTCCTCGATGTCGTGGTCGGCCAGGGTATAGCCCAGGGCGTTGAGCGCATTGGCGTTGTCCGGCTGCTGGTCGAGCAGCCGGCGCAGATCGCTTTCCATGATCTCCAGCTTGCCCTGGCGTGCCGCCCGCATGGCCCGCTGATAACGCAACTGAGTGCTGTCCGGATGGGCCTCGATCGCCTGGTCGAGGAGGGCTTCGGCCTGGGCGGTGCTGCCCTGGCTGGCCAGCAGTTCCACTTCCAGGGAGAAGAGGCCGGGCGCCTCCCGGGGGTGGCGCAGCCGCTCGACGCGCAGGAAGGTGCGGGCATCCTGAGCCCTGTCGTTGTCGAACAGCATGCGGGCGGCGCTGGCCCTGGCCGTCAGAAAGTCCTCGCCCTCGGGGACCTGCCGGTAATAAAGGAGGGCGTTATCGATCTCGCCTTGTCGTTCGGCAATGCTGCCGAGCATCAGGAAGACACTCGCAGGCGTCGTGTCACGGCCGGCGAGTGGCAGCAGCAGGCGTCGAGCGGGGGCCGTGTGTCCCTCTTCCAGGTACAGCTGGGCCAGAGCCTGACGCAGATCCGGGTTGTCGCCATGGTCCTCCAGCAGCGCATCGGTGCTGGCTTCGGCGGCCTGGATGTTGCCTTGACGAATTTCGGCCTGGGCCTGCAGCAGGACCAGACGGGGATCGCCCGGCAGGTAGGTGAGCCCGCGGCGTGCCATGGCCACGGCATGCTGTGGCTGGCCGGCCTCGAGGGCCACGGCGGCCCGGATGCGCCACAGGCCGGGCAGACGCGGTGCGGCCTCGGCCAGGCGTGTCAGGCGCTGGCGCGCCGCCTCGTTCAGGCCATTGGCGGATTCCATGAGGGCGGTGGCCAGCTCGACGTCGTGGCGCGTCGCGGGGCTGGCGGAATGATCCCGTAGACGCTCGAGCAGCGGTGCTGGTGGCGCGCCGGCCTCCACGGCCGATTCGATGAAGGGCACCAGGGAGCGGGCGCCTTCTTCGCCGGCTTGTGCCTGCTCGATGATCGCCAGTTGGTGAGCCAGCGCGGTGTCCCAGTCACCCTGTTGCACGGCGATGTCGGCCAGCAGCCGAGTGGGATCGGTGTCATCGGGGGCCAGGCGCTGCCAGCGTTGCGCGGCTTCCTCGACGAGGCTCGGGTCATCGCTGAAGCGTGCGGCCAGAGCGGCCCGCTCGGCCAGGCTGGCTGCGCCGTAGCGCTCGGCGCCGGCCAGATAGCCGCGACTGGCACGCCCGTAATCGCCGCGCTGACCGGCCAGCTCGGCGATCAGCAGCGAAGACAGTCCCGCGGCGTCCAGGCCCTGTTCGACAGGGGGCGCCTTGGCCATCGGGTCCTCGCGCGGCGGGTCCGGGGGCAGGGTCTGGCAGCTGGCCAGCAGCATGACCAGGCCGAACGGGGCACTGGAGCGGCAGCAGGCGCGAATCTTGAAAAGTCCTCGGGACATGCGAGTCTCGGTATACGGGTCGAGCCGTCAGCATAACGGCTTGTCTGCGCTGGGCAAAGGAGGAGGCGCAAGCTAGGCGCCGTCGGTCCCTGCGCTGTGATAGAATCTGGCGCCGTGGCGACACAATGGGGTAGGCTGCGGCGCCACTCCATCTCCGGATCGCTGCCGGCTCACTTTCCGCTAAGACTCCGACGCATGACGCTTGTTGCTCTGGGAATCAATCATCGAACCGCAACGCTGGATGTTCGCGAGCGGGTCGCCTTCACGCCGGCGCAGCTCGAGCAGGCGTTGAGCGAGCTGCGCGCGCTGCCTCAGGTGCATGAGGCCGCCGTGCTCTCGACCTGCAACCGTACCGAACTGTATTGCGTGACGAGCGAGGGCGGTGAACAGGCCCTGCATGAGTGGCTGGGGCGCTTTCATGACATGCCCGTCGAGTCACTGGCCCACTGCACCTATCACTTTCTCGAGGCCGATGCGGCGCGTCACCTGATGCGCGTGGCGGTCGGCCTGGATTCCATGGTGCTGGGCGAGCCGCAGATTCTGGGTCAGCTCAAGGAGGCCTATCAGGCGGCCCGCGATGCCCGGGGCCTGGGTGGTGAACTCGAGGGACTCTTTCAGCAGACCTTTGCCGTCGCCAAGCAGGTGCGTACCGAAACCGGCATCGGCCGCAACCCGGTGTCGGTGGCCTATGCGGCGGTGAGCCTGGCGAGCCGGATCTTCGACGATCTGGGCAAGTCGCGGGCCCTGCTGATCGGGGCCGGAGAAACCATCGAGCTGGTGGCACGCCATCTGCATGAGGCCGGCGTGCGCCGCCTGACGGTGGCCAACCGCACCCAGGAACGCGCGAGCCAGCTGGCCGCGCCCCTGGGAGGGCAGGCGATTTCCCTGGACGAGATACCCGATGCGCTGAGCAGTGCCGACATCGTCATCGCATCCACGGCCTCGGCACTGCCGGTGCTGGGCAAGGGCATGGTCGAGCGCGCCCTGAAGAAGCGCCGTCACCGGCCGGTGTTCATGGTCGATATTGCCGTGCCACGCGATATCGAGCCGGAGGTCGGCGAGCTGGGGGATGTCTTCCTGTACACGGTGGACGACCTCCAGGAGGTCATCTCGGAAAATCGCCGCCACCGCCAGCTCGAGGCCGATCAGGCCGAATCCCTGATCGAGGGCGGCGTCGACCGCTGGCAGCATGAGCGTCGCCTGCGCAGCGGCGGTGAGTTGATACGGGATGTGCGTGCCCACGGCGAGTCGCTGCGCGACGCAGCCCGTGATCAGGCACTGGCCCGCCTGGCCAGGGGCGAGGATCCGGAGGAGGTGGTACGCCGTCTGGCGCATCAGTTGACCAACCGGCTGCTTCACCGGCCCACCCTGGCGCTGCGCGATGCGGCCGCGGATGATCGCCGTGACCTGATGGATGCCGCCGCGACCCTGCTGCTGGACGAACCTTCTGACCCATCTCGATAGGACCTGTAGATGAAAGCTTCCCTGCGCCAGCGCCTCGATTCCTTTGCCGAGCGTTTCGAGGAGCTCGCCGCCCTGATGGCGGACCCGGACGTGATCGCCGACCAGGCCAGCTTCCGCGGTTACTCGCGTGAGTATGCCGAGCTGGAGGAGCTGGTGGCGACCTGGCATGACTACCGGGCCGCCGAGGGGGACATGGCGACCGCCGAGGCCATGGCCGACGACGCCGACGCCGAGATGCGCGAGCTGGCCGAGCTGGAACGCGCGGCCGCACAGGACAGACTCGAGACACTGGAGGCGCGCCTCAAGCAGTTGCTGGTGCCGCGTGACCCGGATGACGACAGCAATGTCTTCCTCGAGATCCGTGCCGGCACCGGCGGAGACGAGGCGGCGCTGTTCGCCGGCGACCTCTTCCGCATGTACTCGCGCTATGCCGAGCAGCAGGGCTGGAAGGTCGAGGTCATCAGTGTCAGCCATGGTGATCAGGGCGGCTACAAGGAAATGATTTCCCGCGTACGCGGCGAAGGGGTCTATGCGCGCCTGAAGTTCGAGTCCGGGGCGCACCGGGTGCAGCGTGTGCCGGCCACCGAATCACAGGGCCGTATCCATACCTCGGCCTGCACGGTGGCGGTCATGCCCGAGGCCGCCGAGGTCGGCGATGTCGAGCTCGACAGCAATGACCTCAGGGTCGACACCTTTCGCGCCAGCGGGGCCGGCGGTCAGCACGTCAATACCACGGACTCGGCGATCCGCATCACCCACCTGCCGAGCGGCCTGGTGGTCGAGTGCCAGGAAGAGCGCAGTCAGCACAAGAACCGCGCCAAGGCCATGTCGTTTCTCGCCGCGCGTCTCAAGCAGGCGGCACAGGACAGTCAGCGTCAGCAGCAGGCCGACGAGCGGCGTTCGCTGGTGGGCTCCGGCGATCGCAGCGAGCGCATCCGTACCTACAACTTCCCTCAGGGACGCCTGACCGATCATCGCATCAACCTGACGCTGTACAAGCTCAACGACGTGGTCAGCGGCGAGGGGCTCGACGAGGTCATCGAGCCGCTGATCAACGAATATCAGGCGGAGCAGCTGGCCGCCCTGCAACAGGAACCCTGATGCGCCTGGACAGCTTGCTGACAAGCGCCACGGCCCGCTTGTCGGACGCCGGTTCGCCGAGTGCCCGACGCGATGCCGAGGTGCTGCTGTGCCATGTGCTGGGGGTGGACCGCACCTGGCTCTATACCTGGGGGGATCGTCCGGCCGACACCTTCACCCGGGCGCGCTTCGATGCCCTGGTGGCCGCGCGGGCGGGCGGCCAGCCAGTGGCCTATCTGATCGGCGAGCGGGAATTCTGGGGGTTGCCGCTGTTGACGGCGCCGAGCACCCTGATTCCGCGGCCCGACACCGAAACCCTGGTGGCGGCGGCGCTGGCACGCATGCCGGCGCACGAGGGGTACCTGCTGGATCTGGGTACCGGCACCGGGGCCGTGGCCCTGGCAGTGGCCAGTGAGCGTCCCGGCTGGCGGGTGCTGGGCATCGACCTCAATCCCGATGCCGTGCGGCTGGCGCAGCGCAATGCCCGGCGGCTGTCGATCCCCAACGCCAGCTTCGTGGTCGGCGACTGGTTCGCGGCGCTGGAGGACGACGGCCTGGCGATGATCGTGGCCAACCCGCCGTATCTGGCCGCGGACGATCCCCACCTCGAACGCGGTGATGTGCGCTTCGAGCCGCGGGGGGCCCTGGTGGCCGGCGAGGCTGGCCTGGCCGACCTGCGTCACCTCGTCGAGGCCTCGTTCCGGCGGCTGCTGCCGGGCGGCTGGCTGCTGCTGGAACATGGCGCCGAGCAGGGCGCCGCGGTCCGCGAGGCCCTGCAGGCGTGTGGCTATGAGGCCGTCATGAGCGAGCCGGACCTGGCGGGGCACGAACGGGTCAGCCTGGGGCGTCGCCCCGCCTGAGCCGGGCGGACTGGAGCCCGCAGGGTCGCCTGTGTTACATCTATTGCCAGCAAATTCTACTTCTTGTCGCCGGTCTGGCATGACGGAAGACCATGAGCCCGGCTTTTCCCCCGGCGGGTTCAGGCAGATTTTCTGTCATCCGGCGCCAGACCCGTGCCCATCGCGTGTCAGGACGATAATGAAAACCAAGGCCCGCTCGCTGGATCGCATCGATCTCAATATCCTGCGTTGCCTGCAGGACAACGCCCGTATTTCCTATGTCGACCTGGCTTCTCAGGTCGGGCTCTCGACCACGCCCTGTCTGGAGCGCGTCAAGCGTCTGGAAAGGGCCGGCGTGATCCGCGGTTACAAGGCATTGCTCGACCCCGGTGCGCTCAAGGCCAATCTGCTGGTCTTCGTCGAGATCAGCCTGGAAACGCAATCGCCCGCGGTATTCGACGAATTCCGGCGCGCCGTTTCCAGCCTGCCACAGATCCAGGAGTGTCACCTGGTCTCGGGGCAGTTCGACTATATTCTCAAGTGCCGGATTCCCGAGATGTCGGCCTACCGCCAGTTGCTCGGCGACGTGGTGCTGACCCTGCCCGGGGTCAAGGAGTCCAAGAGCTATGTGGTGATGGAAGAGGTCAAGGAAGACGTGTCACTGCATGTCCCGGATATCGAGGAGTTCGACGACAAGTGAGCACCATGAATGACCAGGCCCTGTTGCGCTACAGCCGCCAGATCATGCTCGAGTCCATCGATATCGAGGGGCAGCAGCGCTTGCTGGATGGCCGCGCGCTGGTGGTCGGGGTCGGCGGGCTGGGGTCGCCGGTGGCCATGTATCTGGCCGCGGCCGGCATGGGCCATCTGACACTGGCCGATGATGACAGCGTGGAGCTGTCCAATCTGCAGCGACAGATTGCCCATGGCATGGACGACATCGGTCGCTCCAAGGCCGAGTCGGGGCGCGCCGCCGGCCTGGCGCTCAACCCGGAGATCGAGATCGTGGCGCATGCCGGGCGCCTCGATGGCGAGGCGTTGCAGGCCGCGGTGGCCGGTGTCGATGTGGTGCTGGACTGCACGGACCGCTTTGCCAGTCGCTACGCGGTCAATGCAGCCTGCCGGGCGGCGGGGGTCCCGTTGGTCTCCGGCGCCGCCATTCGGTTTTCCGGGCAACTGGCGGTATTCGATCCACGGGATCCGGCGTCGCCGTGCTATGGTTGCCTGTACCCACCGGGCAGTGACAGCGAAACGGATGACGAGCTGCGCTGCGCGGAGAACGGCGTGGTCGCCCCGCTGGTCGGGCTGATCGGCAGCTTCCAGGCACTCGAGGCGCTCAAGCTGGTGAGCGGTGCCGGCCGGGTGCACCAGGGGCTTGCCACCTTCGATGGGCTGACCGGCCAGTGGCGGCACTTTGCGCTGCCACGCGATCCGGGCTGTGCGGTCTGTGGTGATGGCGCCTAGCGGGACCGGTGGCGGCACGACATGCCGCTCGAGCGCTGGCAACGCATGACGGAGGCGATAGGCATGCAGAGTTCTGCTTCACAAGGGCGTCCTGCCTCCTGGTATCGGGATTCGATCAGTGTCGAGCTGGCGCCCCATGACGCCCTGCAGGGCGCGCAGCATGCCGATGTGTGCGTGATCGGGGGCGGTGTCACCGGCTGCTCGGCGGCCCTGCACCTCGCCGAACGCGGCTATTCGGTGATCCTGCTGGAGGCCGAAGAGATCGGCCATGGGGCCTCCGGGCGCAGTGGCGGGCAGATTCTTCCCGGCCTGGGCACCGACATCGCCACCGTCGAAAAGGCGCTGGGCCGGGAAAGCGCGCAGCAGATCTGGGACATGAGCCGTGAGGCGGTGCGCCTGACGGCGGCGCTGGTCGAGCGACACGCGATACCCTGCGAGCTGTCCTGGGGCTACCTGCACGCCGCGGTCAAGCCGCGCCACGTCAAGGAACTCGAGGCGTTCCGGCGTACCCTGGCCGAGCAGTATGGCTATCCGGCACTGGAGTGGCTGGAGGGCCAGGCCCTGCGCGAGCATGTCGTGACCGATGCCTACCCGGCGGCCCTCTTTGATCATGAAGGCGGCCACCTGCATCCGCTCAATTATACCCTGGGGCTGGCACGCGCCGCGCAACGTGCCGGTGCCCGGCTCTGCTCGCACAGCGCCGTGCGCCGCATCCGGCGGGGCGAGCCGGCGTGCGTCGAGACCGATCAGGGGAGCGTCACGGCCGATGTGCTGGTGCTCGGCACCAATGCCTATCAGCTCGGCCTGGTCCCCGAGCTGTCCGGACGCATCATGCGGGCCGCCAACTACATGGTGGCGACCGCACCGTTGAGTGACGCCCAGGCGGCACAGGTGCTGCCCCGGGGCGACGCCCTGTCGGATGCCAACTTCGTGCTCGATTATTACCGGCTGTCGGCCGACCGGCGCCTCATCTATGGTGGCGAGGTCAGCTATGATGGGCGTGAGCCCCCCAATCTCGAGGCACGCATGGACGCCAAGATCGCCGGTCTCTTCCCGATACTGGAGGGCGTGCCCATCGAGTATCGCTGGGGCGGCGATGTGGCAATCACGCTCAATCGCGCCCCGGACTTCGGCCGGTTGGGCGACAATATCTTCTATGCCCAGGGTTACTCCGGCCATGGCATGGCGCTGGCCGGCCTGGCCGGCAAGCTGATGAGCGATGCCATCGCCGGCCACGCCCGGGGTTTCGATACCTTTGCCGCCATGCCGCATCGCCCCTTCCCGGGCGGCCCCTGGTTGCGCAAGCCGCTGCTGGTACTGGCCACGCATTTCTATAAACTTCGTGATCGTATGTGAGACGCCACTGACCCACCAGGAGGGTTCCTCCATGAGCAACAGGACTCCGGCGGCCATGGCCGATGCCGCGACGCTGGCGACGGCGGCAGATCAGGAGGCAGAGACCCGCAAGGCCTCGAGCATCGAGCTGCGCGGCCTGCACAAGCGCTTCGGAGCCGATGCGGTCGCCCTGGACGGGGTCGACCTGTCGATCCGGGCCGGGGAGTTCTTCACGCTGCTGGGGCCTTCCGGCTGCGGCAAGACGACCCTGCTGCGCATCCTGGCCGGCCTGGAGGAGCCCGATCAGGGAACCCTGGTCGTCGGCGACAAGGAACTGACCGAGGTGCCGCCGCATCGACGCAGCGTGAATACGGTCTTTCAGTCCTATGCGCTCTTTCCGCATCTCTCGGTGCGTGACAACCTGGCCTTCGGCCTCAAGATGCGCGGCCTGCCGGCCGGGGAACGTGACGCCAAGGTCGACGAGATTGCCGCCTTCATCAAGCTGGGGGATCTGGTCGAGCGGCGCGTCGATCAGCTGTCCGGCGGGCAGCGTCAGCGCATCGCCCTGGCCAGGGCGCTGGTCTGCGAGCCGGACGTGCTGCTGCTGGATGAGCCGCTCTCGGCCCTCGATGCCGGCCTGCGCGCCCAGCTGCAGGTCGAACTGCAGCGCCTGCAGAAGCGGCTGGGCATGACCTTCGTGTTCGTCACGCATGATCAGGACGAGGCGATGGTCATGTCGGACCGCATCGCGGTGCTCGACAGCGGCAACATTCAGCAGGTGGGGGCGCCGAGCGAGGTCTACGAACGGCCTGCCAATGCCTTCGTGGCTCGCTTCATGGGCCACGAGAACCTCTTTGCCATACATGCCCGGGAGGATGCCTGGGTGCAGACCGACATCGGCTGGCTGCAGCTCGTGCCCGGCGAGCAGGACAGCACCCCCGGGGACTGGCTGCTGGTCCGGCCTGAGACGCTCGAGATCAGCGATACGGTGCCCGAGGGCTATAATCACCTGGCGGGCGTCGTGCAGGAGCGGCTGTATCGTGGCAGCCGTATCGAATACGTGCTGGAGGTCAATGGCCATGCGCTGATGGTGGTGGCCAGCAACCTGGGGCAGCGGGTGCACCAGGCGGGGGATGCGGTGACCATCAGCGTGTGCCCCGAGGATCTGGTCACCGTCGCCGCGTGAGGAGAATGTCATGCCCGGAACATCGCCACACCTGATGCGTCGGCGGGCCGTGGTCGCCGAAACGCGCCACCTGCTGTTCAGCGTGGGACCGGGGGCGCTGTGGATCACGCTCTTTCTGGTGCTGCCCAGCGCCTATTTGATGGGCGTGGCCTTCATGACCAATGGCCCCTATGGCTTGCCCGAGATGCCCTTGACGCTGGACGCCTTCGAGCGCCTGGCGGGCTTCGGTTTTCTCGGCTGGAGCCCGGGCAACCTGTATACCCTGTTGCGTTCGCTGTGGCAGACCCTGCTGTCCACGACACTGGTCGTGATCGTTGCCTATCCGATTGCCTACTACATCACCACCTGCCGCGAGCGCTGGCGGCCGATCATGCTGCTGGCCGTGGTGGTGCCGTCCTGGACCAACCAGGTGATCCGTACCTTTGGCTGGATGAACCTGCTGGCGCCGGGCACGCCGCTGTCGGAACTGGCCGAGTGGCTGGGCCTGATCGCCCCCAACATGGGGCTCTATCCGTCCAATTTCGCGGTCACGCTGGGGCTGGTCTATAACTTCCTGCCGTTCATGGTACTACCGCTGTATGCGGCCTTCGAGAAGCTGGATGGCGCCCAGGTCGAGGCGGCCCAGGACCTCTATGCGTCACCCGTGCGGGCCTTTCGCCATGCGGTCTTTCCGCAGACCCTGCCGGGCCTGCTGGCGGGCATCGTGCTGGTCGCCATCCCGGCCTTCGGCATGTACGTGATTCCCGAGCTGCTGGGGGGCGGCAAGGCCATGATGCTGGGCAATCTGGTGGCGACGCAGTTCTCGGGCGGTTCCAACTGGCCACTGGGGGCCGCCGGGGCGATACTGATGCTGATTGCGACCTTCATCGGGTTGTTCGCCATGCGTCGTATCGGCAAGCGCCTGGGTGGCGGTGAAGAGGTGGTGATATGAGCAAACGGGGACTGAAGCGCGGGCTGACCGGGTTCTGGTGGTTGACGCTGTTCTTTCTCTACCTGCCGCTGGCGGTGGTGGTGCTGTTCTCGTTCAACTCGGCCAACAGTTCGGCCAGCCTGGCCGGCCTTTCCCTGCGCTGGTATCGGCGCCTGCTGGGCAACGAGCAGATCCTCTCGGCCTTTGCCAACAGCATGGTGCTGGCCATCGTGTCGTCGGTGATTGCCCTGGGCATCGGTTGCCTGATCGGCTACGGCATGTATCGCCATCGTCACCGCAAGCTGGGGTGGCTGATCGTGCTGATCTATCTGCCCATCGTGCTGCCGGACATCGTCTTCGGTATCTCCGAAATGGCCTTCTTCGTCCAGGTTCACGAGGCCACCGGCTGGCTTCAACCCGGTCTGGCGACCATGATCATCGCCCATGTCACCTTTCAGATTCCCTTCGTGGCGCTGATCATCTATTCACGCTTCGTGGGCCTGGACCCGACGCTGTTCGAGGCGGCCAAGGATCTGTATGCCTCGCCTCTCAAGCGCGTCCGGCACTTCATGCTGCCGACCATCAAGCCAGCGTTGATATCGGCCTTCTTCCTGTCCTTTACGCTGTCCATCGATGACTTTGTCATCAGTTTCTTCACGTCCGGACCGGAAAGCGCCACGCTGCCGATCTATATCTGGGGGGCGATCAAGAAGGGCGTGTCGCCGGAGATCAATGCCATTGCATCCTTGATGATCGGGGCCGTCGCGCTGGCGGCGGTCCTGAGTCTCATCTTCAATCGTCGCCGGCCCGACTAGGCCGGTACCCCGTCGCGGTGAAACGAGGAGTCGAACATGCAGATCCACAAGACCCCCCTGGCGCTGTCGCTGGCCAGTCTGATGCTGGCAGGGCATGCCCAGGCACAGGACAACAAGCTCTACCTGTTCAACTGGACGGAGTACATGGACCCGGCGATCATCGAGGCCTTCGAGGAAGAGCACGATGTGGACGTGGTTCAGAGCTACTTCAACTCCAATCCCGAGATGTTCGCCAAGCTGCAGGCCGGCGGTACCTCGCAGTACGACATCATCGTGCCGTCCAATTACTACATTCCGCGATTGATCGAGACCGGACTGGTCCAGGAGCTCGACAAGTCGAAGCTCGACAACCTCGATAATGTCATGCAGCAGTTCGCCGACCCCGCCTATGACCCGGGGGCGCGTTACTCCGCCCCGTATCAATGGGGCGTGACCGGCCTGATCTACAACACCGAGACCTTCCCCGATGCCCCCAAGAGCTGGTCGCTGCTGTTCGATGACGAGACCAATGCGCAGCATCCCTTCGGCCTGATGGGCGATGGCCAGGTCTCGATCGGCAGTGCCTGTGCCTATCTCGGCCATGGCTACGACTGCACCTCCATGGATGCCTGGCGCGAGGCGGCGCAACTGCTGCTCGACACCAAGGAACGCGAGACCTTCAGCGGCTTCACCGACGGCACACCGGCGCTGCAGCAGCTGGCCCGCGGCGTGACGCACGCCGGCATGTCCTACAATGGCGACTTCCTGTTCTTCAAGGAAGAAAACCCCGACGCCTTTGCCGAGATGGCCTTCATGATTCCCGATGAAGGGGCGGAGATGTGGGTCGATGCCATGATGATTCCCGCGGATGCGCCGAATCCCGAGATGGCCCACGAGTTCATCGACTTCATCCTGGATGCCGAGGTCGGCGCCCAGCTGTCGAATTACAATTACTATGCCAGCCCCAATCAGGCGGCCCGTCCGCACCTGGACGAGGCCCTGGCGAAACCGCCCGTGCAGCCCAGCGAGGCAGACATGGAGCGTTTGCACTTCACGCCGACCCTGGAAGGCGAGCAGCTGCAGATGTTCCAGCAACTGTGGTCCGAGGTGAAGTCGCGCTAGATCGTGAGCCACGAGCCACGAGCCACCGAGCCACGAGCCACGAGATGCGAGCTCCAGGGGCAGGGGATGTCCCGGGGCTCGCCGCTCGCCTACTTCGAGTGACGAGATCCGGCGCCCGTTGTCATCAGCAAGGATTTTTCCATGAGTAATCGTCAGGAACTCCCGTTCCTTAACGAGTGGTTCGAACAGCACGGCATCACCGAGGTCGAGTGCCTGGTCACCGACCTGACCGGTATTCTCAAGGGCAAGATCATGCCGGCCGGCAAGTATCTGAACGGTGGGCGGCCGCGACTGCCGGACTCGCTCTTCATCCAGACCGTGACCGGGGGTTACCCGGATGATGAGGACACCCAGTTCTGGAATCCCGCCGAGCGCGACATGGAGCTGCTGCCGGACCCCAATGCCGTCTACCTGGTGCCCTGGGCCGAGGATGCCACGGCGCAGATCATCCACGACTGTCACTATCTGACCGGTGAAGCCGTCGAGCTGTCGCCGCGCCATGTGTTGAAGCGCGTGTTGTCGTTGTATGAAGCACGCGGCTGGAAGCCGGTGGTGGCGCCCGAGGTGGAGTTCTTCCTGGTCAAGACCAACACCGACTCGGATTATCCACTGGAGCCGCCGATCGGTCGTTGCGGTCGCCAGGAGAGTAGTCGCCAGTCGTTTTCCATCGATGCGGTCAACGAGTTCGATCCGCTGTTCGAGGAAATGTATGACTACTGCGAGGCCATGGACCTCAACCTGGACACCCTGATCCACGAGGAAGGGGCCGGGCAGATGGAGGTCAACTTCGAGCATGGGGACCCGCTGACCCTGGCCGACCAGGTGGTGATCTTCAAGCGCACCCTGCGCGAGACCGCCCTGCGGCATGGCATGTACGGCACCTTCATGGCCAAGCCCATGGCCAAGGAGCCCGGCAGTTCGATGCATCTGCATCAGAGTCTGGTCGATATCAAGACCGGGCGTAACCTCTTTGCCGGCGAGGAGGGGCAGCACAGCCGTCTGTTTCATCATTTCATCGGCGGCATGCAGCGTTATCTGCCGGCGTCCTTGCCGTTGCTGGCGCCCAACGTCAACTCCTACCGGCGCCTGCTGCGTACCGAGAACAGCGGTTCGGCCCCGGTCAATGTCGAGTGGGGCATGGATAACCGCACCGTGGGCTTGCGGGTACCCATGGCGCCACCCGAGGCCACGCGTATCGAGAACCGTCTGGCGGGTGCCGATGCCAACCCCTATCTGGTCATGGCCGCCTCGCTGGCCTGTGGCTACCTGGGCATGCTGAGCCAGCTCGAGTCGCGGCCACCGATGGTCGGTTCGGCCTGGTCCAGCGGCGGCAAGCTGCCCGACGATATCGGTCCGGCCCTGGACATGCTGCGCGACTGCAAGCCGTTGGCCGATATCCTCGGCGAGCGTTTCACCAACAGTTATCTGGCCGTCAAGCGCGCCGAGCATCGCGAATATTTCCAGGTCATCAGCTCCTGGGAACGCGAGCATCTGCTGCTGAGAGTGTGAGAGCCGGGCCCCGAGGGGCTCGGGCCGGTTTCAACAACAAGCACCAAAACTCTGGAGATCGACATGCGATATCGACTGACAGGCCTGCTGGGCGCGTGCCTGCTCGGCGCCGGCACGGCCGCGATGGCCGCCGAGGCGGACAAGCTCTACGTTTTCAACTGGACCGAGTACATGGACCCGGGCGTCGTCGAGGACTTCGAGGCGAAGTACGACGTGGAAGTGGTCGAGAGTTACTTCACCTCCAATGCCGAGATGTTCTCCAAGTTATCGGCGGGCGGCGATGCCCAGTTCGATGTGGTGGTACCCACCGACTATTTCGTGCCCCGGCTCATCAATGCCGGCCTGATCCAGCCGCTCGACCCGTCGCTGATCGAGGGCCGCGACAACCTCATGGAGGCGTTTCGCGAGCCATCCTACGACCCGCAGGAGGAGTACAGCGTGCCCTATCTGTGGGGGGCCACGGGTATCGTCTACAACACCCGGACCTTCCCCGATCCGCCGGAGTCCTGGGGCCTGCTGTTCGACCCCGAGCTCAACCCCGACCAGCCTTTCGCGCTGCTGGGCGGCGATCCCCAGGTGGCGCTGGGCATGGCCTGTGCCTATCAGGGCGCCGGTTTCGACTGTGTCGGCCAGGAGCCCTGGGTCGAAGCGGCACGCCTGGCCGGCAAGACGCTGGACCGTCCCAACTTTACGGGCTTCGTCGACAGCACGGCCGCCGTCGAACAGGTCGCGCGGGGCGTCTCGCAGGTTGCCGTGACCTACAGCGGCGATGTGGACTATCGCAAGGCTGCCTCGCCGGAGACCTATGAGGATCTGGAATTCTTCGTGCCGGAAGAAGGCTCGCAGCTCGGCGTGGATACCCTGGTGATTCCGGCGCGTGCGCCGCATCCGGAACTGGCCCACAAGTTCATCAGCTTTCTGATGCAGCCGGAGAATGCGGCCCGTTCGGCGGATTTTGCCTACTATCGTTCACCCAACAAGGCGGCTCTGGAGTATCTGCCCGAGGACCTGGCCGAGAGTTCGCGGCTGGAAGACGAGCGGCGTGACCAGCTGGTCACCACACCGCTCATCGAGGGTGAACAGCTGCAGATGTTGCAGCAGATCTGGACCGAGGTGCGTAGCCGCTAACCAGGCCCGGGGGGAGCGGGCCGAGGCGGGGCATGGTCAGGCGGTGTCAGAATGTGGTGATTATAATTTACGCCGGATTTGCCAATTCATGAATTGGCCCCTAGAATCTGCGTAATATTGTAAAATAAAATCGCCATTCGGAGGCCCGCATGACTGTTACCTCGCCCATGGAGCATGTCGCATCCTGGTATGCGGCATCGGCCAATCCCACCCCGCGACGCCCGGCGCTGACCGGGGATATCCAGTGTGACGTCTGTGTGGTGGGAGCCGGCTTCACCGGCATCTCCGCTGCACTGCATCTCGCCGAGCAGGGGTTTCAGGTCGTGTTGCTCGAAGCCTCCCGTGTCGGTTTCGGCGCCTCGGGGCGCAACGGTGGCCAGATCGTCAACAGCTACAGCCGCGACATGGACATGATCGAGTCCCGCTACGGCAGCGAGACGGCTCGCGTTCTGGGCGACATGGCCTTCGAGGGCAACCGCATCATTCGTGAGCGCGTGGCGGATTACGGCATCGACTGCGACCTGCGTGACGGCAACCTCTTTGCCGCCTGCAACGGCAAGCAGATGGCCGGCCTGCGCGAGCACAAGGCGTTGTGGGAGCGCTATGGCCACCAGCAGCTGGAGCTGCTGGAAGGCGAGGCGGTCAAGCGTGAAGTCGGTTCGGATCGTTATAGTGGTGCCCTGGTCGACCATTCCGGGGGGCATCTGCATCCGCTCAATCTGGTCCTCGGTCAGGCGGCCGCCTTCGAGTCACTGGGGGGCGTGATCCATGAGCAAACGCCGGTCGACCGCCTGACGCATGGCGAACGGGTGCGACTCGAAACCCCGGGCGGAGTGGTGAGCGCGGCGCGCGTGGTCATGGCCGGCAACGCCTACCTGAACGGTGTGCTGCCCGAACTCGAGGGCAAGTCGATGCCCTGTGGCACCCAGATCATCGTCACCGAGCCGCTGGGCGAGGAGCGGGGACGCGCGCTGCTGCCCAATGGGCTGGCCGTGGAGGACTGCAACTATCTGCTGGATTACTATCGGCTGACGGCCGATAACCGGCTGCTTTACGGAGGTGGTGTCAATTATGGCGGCCAGGACCCGGCGGACATCGAGGCGGTCATCCGGCCCAAGATGGAAAAGACCTTTCCCGGCCTGAAGGGGGTGTCCATCGATTACGCCTGGAGCGGCAACTTCCTGATGACGCTCAACCGGCTGCCGCAGTTCGGCGTCATCAACGACAACGTCTACTACGCGCAGGGCTATTCGGGCCATGGTGTGACCTGCACGCACCTGGCCGGCCGCCTGATCGCCGAAGTCATGACCGGCCGCGAGGAACGCTTCGATGCCTTCGCCGGCCTGCCGCACTTGCCCTTTCCCGGTGGGCGAATGTTGCGCGTGCCGCTATCGGCCCTCGGTGCCTGGTACTATTCGACCCGCGACCGCCTGGGCGTTTGACACTGGCCCGGCCAGACCGGGGCGAACGCCAGGCAAGGTGTCAGCAAACGAAAGCGCCAGGAGGGCCTGACCCTCCTGGCGCTAACTTTTCACTTCTTACTGTTCACTTTTCACTTTTCAATTCTTACCTCTTACCTCTTACCTCTTACCTCTTACTTCTCACCCCTCGCTTCCAAGGCTCAGCTCTTGGGGCGCAGGTTCTCCGGATCGTACAGCGGCTTGTAGCCGACCGACTCGACCTGTACCGAGTAGATCTCGTCGAAGTACTGGACGTTGAGGGTGCGACCCTCTTCGCAGTACGCGTAGGGCAGATAGCCGAGGCAGATGTTCTTGCCCACCGACGGGCCGTAGGCAACGCTGGTGACGTAGGAATTCCGACCGAGCTCATCGACCAGGGTCTTGCCGGTCTGCGGATCCATGATCGGCAGATGCCCGACCGGGTAACGCGCGACGCCGTTGGCATCGGTGTTGTCGATCATCGTCATGGTGCACAGATAGGCCGGCTGATGCGCACGCTCGCGCTGGGCGACGTAGGCCTCCTTGCCATGGAAGTCGGCCGGCTTGACCTTCGGCCGGGCCAGGCCCGCTTCCAACAGGTTGTAGTCGGTCTTCAGGTCGGCATTCTGCAGGCGCAGGCACTTCTCCAGACGGCGGCTGTTGGCGTAGGTCTCGATGCCGACCGGGGTGACGCCCTGGTCGTACAGGGTGTCCCACAGCGCCAGGCCATCGTCGTACTTGAAGTGCAGCTCCCAGCCCTGCTCGCCGACGTAGGAGATGCGGAAGGCGGTGACCGGGGTGCCGTTGACCGTGATGTCCCTGACGGCGGCGAACGGGAAGTTGTCCACCGTGAGGGCATCCGGGTCGTCGACGACGGACTGCAGCGTCGTGCGGGCGTTCGGGCCCCACAGGCCGATGCAGCCGAAGTCGGTGGTGCGTTCCTGGATGTCGACGCTGAAGCCCTTGTCCTCGGCCATGCGCTTCATCCAGATGTAGTCGCGGTTGCCCGCGTCACCGCCGTCGATGACGCGGTAGTGGCTCTCGCCCATGCGCAGGACCGTCAGATCGGCGCGCACGCCGCCCAGATGGTCGAGGAAATGGGTATAGACACCCTTGCCGATCGGCATATCGCCGCCGACCTTGGCCACGCTGGTGTACTCCATCAGCGCCTCGGCATCACGGCCCGTGACGTCGTAGATGGCGAAGTGCGACAGGTTGATCATGCCGACGTTCTCGGACAGCTCGAGGTGCTCGGCGTTGGAGACACGCCAGAAGTGGCGGTTGTCCCACTCGGCGTTGCGTTCCGGAATCCTGTCGCCCCATTTCGCGAGCAGGTGCTCGTTGCTGGCGTAGCCGTGCGCCCGCTCCCAGCCGGCGGCTTCCATGAAGTAGCCACCGAGCTCGACCTCGCGCTCGTAGAAGGGGCTCTGGCGCAGGTTGCGCGCCGCCGTGTACGGCTCGCGGTTGTGGACCGGCGGGTTGTAGATCTTGAAGGCGGTCTCGTAGCAGCGGTCGTGGATGTAGTCCGTTTCCTTCTGGAAGGGATAATAGCGCGTGAAGTCGATGCCGTGCGGGTCGATGTCGACGCGCCCGTCGGTCATCCAGTCGGCGACGACCTTGCCGGTACCCGGGCCGTCCTTCACCCAGACGGACTCGACGTACCACAGGCCACGCACCTGGGCGGACTCGCCGATGGACGGGCCGCCGTCGGCGGTCACCTGCAGCAGGCCGTTGAACGAGTGCTTCTCGTCGTAGCCGAGTTCACCCAGGATGGGGGTCAGCTCCATGGCCCGCTCGAGTGGCTCCATGATCTGCTCCATCTCCAGGTCGCGCTGCGAGGGCGACAGGCGCGCTTCTTCCTTCTCGAGGATGTCGCGCGGATGGACCATGCGCGGAGACTTTTCCTCGTAGTAGCCCCACTCGATCTGGCCACCTTCGGTGGTATTCGGGTCGCCGGTGTCGCGCAGGTAGGCCGAGTTGCCCTGGTCGCGCAGCAGCGGGTAGCCGATGTCCTTGCCGGTGCCGGCGAATTCCTCGTACGGTCCGAACCACAGCAGCGGGTGGTCGACCGGCATGATCGGCAGGTCCTCGCCGGCCATCTCGGCGATCATGCGGCCCCACAGGCCGGCGCAGCAGACAACGTACGGCGCTTCGATGTAGCCGCGATGGGTATACACGCCCTTGATGCGGCCGTTCTCGATCTCGAGGCCGGTCGCCGGGGTGTTGGCGAAGGCCTGGAGCTTGCCCGTCTCTTCCGACTTCTTCACCAGTTCGCCACTGAAGATCTGCGAGCGCGGGATGACCAGGCCGGCGTCCGGGTCGTACATGGCGCCCTGGATCTGGTCTTCCTCGATGAGCGGCATGAGCTCCTTGGCTTCCTTCGGACCGATCATGCGCACGTTGGTACCGAAGGCGCGTCCGGAGTCGACCTTGCGCTTGAGTTCCTCCATCCGCTCATCATCGCCGACCCGCGCGACCTCGAGGCCACCGACACGATCGTAGTGCCCCATCTTGTCGAAGAACTCGATGGAGTAGGTGGTGGTGTAGCACGTCATCTCATCGTGCGCGGTGGCGAAGCAGAAGTCGGAGGCGTGCGAGGTCGAGCCGATATCGGTGGGGATCGCCGACTTGTCGATACCCACGATGTTCTCCCAGCCACGCTCGATCAGGTGATGGGCCACGGAAGCACCGACGATGCCCCCCTGACCAATGATGACGACGTCTGCCTGAGTGGGGAAGGTTGCCATGGTTGTTCCTCCGTTACCTTGGGATCGAGCGCTATCCTGTCACGCTAATGCACGTCGATGAAGCGGGCTGTCCCATCACGACGCCGTCATGTGTCATGGCGACAGCCGAGGGCAAACCGGGCTGGCTATCGGCAGAACGAGTGACTTATTCACGACGCCTGGCGTCGTTGCTCCGCCAGCTGTTCGACGGCCTGGCGGGCGATGGGGGTGAAGTCGCCGTCGGCATCATCCAGGTAGCTGATGATGCGTTCCTTCATGCTGCGCGCCCAGAATTTTTCCAGGTGATTCTTGACGCCGGTGGCCGGGTCGCTGGAACTCTGGAGGTTGTGGGCGATCTGATTGGCCATGTGAATCAGGGTATCGCGTTGGTCGGACATGGAGAGCTCCTCAAGCGTGCTGCAGGGCAGGTGATGGCTGGCTGACGGGTCGATGGTAGACCAGGTGACGCCCCGGCCGCGCGAAGCCGATCAACAGCAGGTCGGCGGCCCGCGCCTGCTCGACCGCCAGGCTGGTGGCCGCCGAGACGGCGACCAGGGCCCCGATGCCGGCGCTGGCGCACTTGTGCACCATCTCGTAGCTGGCGCGACTGGACACCAGGGCAAAGCCATCCTGTCGGTTCGTGCGTTGTCGGGCGAGGGCGCCGATCATCTTGTCCAGGGCATTGTGACGGCCGACATCCTCGCGGGCGATCAGCACCTCGCCATCCTCATCGCACCAGGCGGCACCATGGCTGGCGCCGGTGGCGGACTGTGCCGGCTGGTGATCGCGCAGGCGTGACAGGGCATGCTGGACGGTAGCGTCATCGAGCTGCGGGGGGCTGACCCTCGGGATCGGCCGGATGGCCTGTTCCAGCGACTCGGCGCCGCACAGGCCGCAACCGGTCTTGCCCGACAGACTGCGGCGACGTTGCCGCAGTTCGGCCATGCGCTGGCTGGCGATGTCCAGGTGCAGGGCAATGCCGTCGGCCTCCTGATGAAGCGTCAGGTCATACAGCTCGTCGGGATGCTCGAGGATGCCCTCGGTCAGGCTGAAGCCGAGGGCGAAGTCCTCCAGGTCGACGGGACTGGCCATCATCACGGCATGCGAAATGCCGTTGTAGACCAGCGCCACCGGCGTCTCCCGCACCAGGTCATCATCATGAAGTTCGGCCTCCCAGGCCGGTTCGCGGTGCTCCTCCACCGCAAACCGGCCCGACCATGCGGCTTCCTCGGTCACTGCGTGACCCCGTGCGCCACCGGTTCACGGGCGGAATCGAGGTATTCGCGCTGGGCGCGATCGAAGTCGTCGTAGCGTTTCTGCCAGGCCGAGGGCTGACTGACCTTCTCCACCTGTACCGCCGTGACCTTGTACTCGGGGCAGTTGGTGGCCCAGTCGGAGCTGTTGGTGGTGATCACGTTGGCACCACTGCCCGGGTGGTGGAAGGTGGTATAGACCACCCCCGGCTGCATGCGCTCGCTGAGCCGGGCGCGCAGCACCGTCTGGCCGGAGCGGCTGGTAATGCCCAGCCAGTCGCCGTCGCTGATGCCGCGCATTTCCGCATCCGAGGGATGGATATCCAGGACGTCCTCGTTGTGCCAGGTCTGGTTGTCGGTGCGTCGCGTCTGAGCGCCGACGTTGTACTGGGAGAGGATGCGCCCGGTGGTCAGCAACAGCGGGAAGCGCCGGTTGGTGCGTTCCTCGGTGGCCACGTACTCGGTGATGGCGAAGCGTCCCAGGCCGATCGGGAAGTCGAATTCGTGCATGGTCGGCGTGCCCTGCGGATGCTCGTCATTGCAGGGCCACTGCAGGCTGCCGAGTTCCTCGAGCTTGTCGTAGCTGACGCCGGTGAAGGTCGGCGCCAACTGCGCGATCTCGTCCATGATCTCCGAGGGATGTTGATAGTCCATCGGATAGCCCAGGGCACGCGCCAGGTCGGCGGTGATCTCCCAGTCTTCCTTGCCGGCACGTGGCGGCATCACCTTGCGCACCCGGTTGATGCGCCGCTCGGCATTGGTGAAGGTGCCGTTCTTCTCCAGGAAGCTCGAGCCGGGCAGCAGCACATGGGCGTACTTGGCGGTCTCGTTGAGGAAGATATCCTGCACGATCAGGCAGTCCAGCGAGGTCAGGGCCGCTTCGACGTGCTGAGTATTGGGGTCGGACTGCGCAATGTCCTCGCCCTGCACGTACATCGCCTTGAAGGTACCCTCGATGGCCGCGTCGAACATGTTGGGAATGCGCAGGCCGGGTTCGTCGTCGATGGGCACGCCCCAGACGTTCTCGAAGCGGTTGCGGGCTTCGTTGTCGGCGACATGCTGGTAGCCCGGCAGCTCATGGGGGAAGGAGCCCATGTCGCAGGAACCCTGGACATTGTTCTGGCCGCGCAGCGGGTTCACGCCGACGCCCTCGCGGCCGATGTTGCCGGTGGCCATGGCCAGGTTGGCGATGCCCATGACCATGGTCGAGCCCTGGCTGTGTTCGGTGACGCCCAGGCCATAGTAGATGGCGCCATTGGGAACGCTGGCATAGGTGCGCGCCGCCTGACGGACGGCTTCCGGCGATACGCCGGTGACGTTCTCGACGGCCTCCGGCGAATGACGCTCCTCGCTGATGAAGTCGCGCCAGGTCCGGTAGGCCTCGGTGTCGCAACGCTCGGCGATGAAGTCATGATCCTCGAGCCCCTCGGTCACCACCACGTGGGCCAGGGCATTGACCAGCGCCACATTGGTGCCCGGACGCAGCGGCAGGTGCTGAGCGTCGCTGCGATGCGGTGTGTCCAGCAGGTCGATGTGCCGCGGGTCGGCGACGATCAGGCTGGCCCCTTCGCGCATCCGGCGACGCATCTGGGAGGCGAACACCGGGTGGGCGTCGGTGGGGTTGGCGCCGATGACGATGATGGCATCCGACTTCATCACCGAGTCGAAGGTCTGGGTGCCGGCGGACTCGCCGAGAGTGGTCTTCAGGCCATAGCCGGTGGGCGAGTGACAGACCCGGGCACAGGTATCGGTGTTGTTGTTGCGGAAGGCGGCGCGGATCAGCTTCTGCACCAGGTAGGTTTCCTCGTTGGTGCAGCGCGAGGAGGTGATGCCACCGATGCTTTCGCGGCCGTACTTCTCCTGGGTGGCCGTGAGGCGTTCGGCGGCAAAGCCGATGGCTTCCTCCCAGCTGACCTCGCGCCAGGCTTCCTCGATGGAGTCGCGAATCATCGGGGTGGTCAGGCGATCCTGGTGGGTCGCATAGCCGAAGGCGAAACGGCCCTTGACGCAGGAGTGGCCGTGATTGGCGTCACCGCCCTTGTAGGGCACCATGCGCACGACCTCGCTGCCCTTCATTTCGGCCTTGAAGGAGCAGCCGACGCCGCAGTAGGCGCATGTGGTGATGACGCTGTGATCCGGCACGCCCTGCTCGACGACGCTCTTTTCCATCAGGGTGGCGGTCGGGCAGGCCTGGACACAGGCGCCGCAGGACACGCACTCGGAATCCATGAAGTCTTCCATCTGGCTCGGCGAGACCTTGGAGTCGAAGCCGCGGCCGTCGATGGTCAGGGCGAAGGTACCCTGGACCTCCTCACAGGCGCGCACGCAGCGCGAGCAGACGATGCACTTGCTGGGATCGAAGCTGAAGTAGGGGTTCGACTCGTCCTTTTCGGCGTCGAGGTGGTTCTCGCCGGAATAGCCGTAACGGACTTCGCGCAGGCCTACGGCACCGGCCATGTCCTGCAGCTCGCAGTCGCCGTTGGCGGCACAGGTCAGGCAGTCCAGCGGGTGGTCGGAGATGTACAGCTCCATGACATTGCGGCGCAGACGAGCCAGCTTGGTGTTCTGGGTCGTGACCTGCATGCCGGCTTCCACCGGCGTGGTGCAGGAGGCCGGATAACCGCGCTTGCCCTCGACCTGCACGGCACACAGGCGGCAGGAGCCGTAGGCTTCGAGGTTGTCACTGGCACACAGCTTGGGGATGTTGATATCGGCAAGCGCCGCGGCGCGCATCACCGAGGTGCCCTCGGGTACGGTGATCTCCACGCCATCGATTTCCAGACTGACGTGGTTCTCCGACAGCCGGGCGGGCGTGCCGTAATCCTTGTTGGGGTCGTAATAGCCGAGCATGGCGTTCTCTCCCTCAGCGCTCAACGCTGCAGGTCGTCAGGAAAATGGTTGATCACACTCTTCACCGGGAAGGGCGTCATTCCGCCCATGGCGCACAAGGAGCCGTCTTCCATGGTTTCGCAGAGTTCTTCGAGCAGTTCCAGGTTGGCGGCGCGATCCTGGTTGGCGACGATGCGGTCGATGACTTCCACGCCGCGGGTCGAGCCGATGCGGCAGGGCGTGCACTTGCCGCACGACTCCACCTTGCAGAACTCCATCGAGAAGCGCGCCTGCTCCGCCATGTCGACGCTGTCATCGAACATCACGACGCCGCCGTGGCCCACGCCCGCGCCGACTTCGGCGAAGGTCTCGTAGTCCAGCGGCATGTCCCACTGGCTGTCGGGCAGGTAGGCACACAGCGGACCGCCGACCTGTACCGCCCGCAGCGGTCGCTCGGTGAAGGTGCCGCCGCCGAAGGACTCCATGACCTCGCGCAGGGTGGTGCCGAAGGCCAGCTCGATCAGGCCGCCGTACTTGACGTTGCCGGCCAGTTGAATCGCCAGGGTGCCGCGGGAACGGCCCATGCCGAAGTCGGCGTAGGCCTGACTGCCCCGCGCGAGGATGTAGGGCACGGCGGCCAGCGAGAGCACGTTGTTGACCACGGTGGGGCAGCCGAACAGGCCGACGATGGCCGGCAGCGGCGGCTTGTAACGCACCATGCCGCGCTTGCCCTCGAGGCTTTCGAGCAGCGAGGTTTCCTCGCCGCAGATATAGGCGCCGGCGCCGAGGCGGACCTCCAGGTCGAAGTGCCGGCCGCTGCCCCGGATGTCGGCCCCCAGGTAGCCGGCCTGCTCGGCGCGGGCGATGGCCTCGTCGAGGATGCGCTTGGCCAGCGGGTATTCGGAACGCAGGTAGATGTAGCCCTGGGTGGCGCCCACCGCCAGGCCTGCGATCGCCATGCCTTCGATCAGCATGTAGGGGTCGCACTCCATCGCCAGGCGGTCGGCGAAGGTGCCGGAGTCGCCTTCATCGGCATTGCAGACGATGTACTTCTGCTCGCCGGCGGCGTCGTGCACCGTCTGCCACTTGATGCCGGTGGGGAAGGCCGCGCCGCCCCGGCCGCGCAACCCGGATTCCTTGACCTCGTCGACGATGGCCTGGCCACTCATCGCCAGGGCATTTTCCAGGCCCTGGAAGCCTTCCAGGGCGCGGTAATCGTCCAGCGACAGCGGGTCGGTGACGCCGATGCGCGAGAAGGTCAGACGCTGCTGACGGGCGAGATAGGGAATCGCGTCGGTAGGACCGCAGGCCAGGGCATGGTCGTCATTTCCCTCCAGCATGCCGGCATCCAGCAGGCCGGGAACGTCACCAGCGCTGACCGGGCCATAGGCGACGCGCCCGGAGGCTGTCTCGACCTCGACCATGGGCTCCAGCCAGGCCAGCCCGCGGGAGCCGTTGCGAACAAGCTCGATGTCGCTGCCCCGGGTACTGGCTTCGGACTCCAGGCGTTCGGCCACGGCATCGGCACCCATCGCCAGCGCCGTGGTATCACGCGGCACATAGACACGGACCATTATTTGACCTCCAGCGGCACGGTGCGCATGTCCTCGACCAGGCGGTCGAAGCTTTCCGTCGTGACACGCCCGTGGACCTGATCATCGACGCTGATGGACGGCCCGCAGGCACAGTTGCCCAGGCAGTAGACGGCTTCCAGGGTGATTTCCCGGTCACGGGTCGTCTGGTGATAGTCGATCTCGAGGCTCGTCTTGGCGTGGGCTTCCAGCGTGCGCGCGCCCAGGGCCTGGCAGGCCTCGGCACGACAGATGCGCACCACATGGCTGCCCGGCTGCGAGGTACGGAAATGGTGGTAGAAAGTGATGACACCGTGCACCTCGGCGCGCGTCATCAACAGGGATTCGGCGAGCAGGGGCACGGCCCCCTCCGGCACGTAGCCGACCCTGTCCTGTATGGCGTGAAGAATGGGCAGAAGGGCACCGGGCTTGTGCTTCAGGGCGTCGATCTCGTCCTGGATCAGCTGCGGCGTCCAATCGGCGGATGTGCTCATCGGACATCACCTGATGGTTGTTGTCGTCTATATAGGCACGCTCTTTCATATTTTAGCAGTTGAGCGTGCGTCACGGTTGCATTAAAGCTAGCATTGGATGGCCACTTTCAAAATATGAAACTTGCATCATATGAAGCGCATACGCATCACGCCGGCCTGGTATTTCAGCGACGAGGCGGGCAATCAACTGGACCCTCAGGTGTTCGTGCTGCTGGAAGGCGTGCATCGCCATGGCAAGCTCACCGAAGCCGCGCGGATGGCCGGTGTTTCCTACCGCCATGCCTGGAACCTGCTCGGCAAGTGGCAGGAGTTCTTCGGTATCAGCCTGGTCGAACTGCAGCGCGGCAAGGGGGCGCATCTGTCGCCGCTCGGGGAGAAACTGCTGTGGGCCGAGCAGCGCGTCATTGCGCGCCTGGGTCCACAGCTGGAAAGCCTCGGCTCGGAGCTCAACCTGGCCATCCAGCAGACCCTGGAAGGCGTGAAGCCGGTACTGCGCCTCTATGCCAGCCACGGCTATGCCGTGGAGCTGCTGCCGGAATACCTCGATGAGCTGCGCCTGGACCTGCAATATTGCAGCCCCCGCGAGGCGCTGGTCGCCCTGAATCGCGGAGCCTGTGACCTGGCCGGTTTCCATCTGCCCCAGGGCGCGGTCGGGACGCGCCTGGCGCGGGGCTATCGACATCTGCTCAAGCCGCGCAGCCATCGGGTGCTGCGCTTCATCACGCGGCGTCAGGGGCTGATGCTGCGACCGGGCAACCCCTGCGGGGTCCACGGGCTGGAGGCGCTGGTCGAAGGGCAGGCGCGCTTCATCAACCGCCAGCCCGATTCCGGCACCCGCGCCCTGCTGGACGGGCTGCTGCGTGACGCCGGGCTGTCATCCCGCCACATCCAGGGCTACGAGCTCGAGGAATACACCCATTCGGCGGTGGCCGCCTACATCGCCGCCGGCATGGCCGATGTCGGCTTCGGTGTGGAGGCGGCGGCGCGGCGCTTCGGGCTGGATTTCGTGCCGCTGGCCAGCGAGGACTACCTGCTGGTCTGTCATCATCGCAGTCTGAGCGAACCGAGGCTCGAGAGCTTTCGGGAGGTCCTGGCGAGTGACGCCTTTCAACAGGCGGTGTCGGCATTGCCGGGCTACAGCCTGAATCGCTGCGGCGAGGTCGAAGGCGTCGAGGCGCTGATGGCGGGGTGAGTCCGGCCACGCTCAGCGCGAGCGTGGCCGGGAGAGGTCAGCCAAAGACGAAGCCGAGGGCCAGAAAGCCGGCGGCGGTCACCAGTGCGCCCAGCAGGGCATAGGGAAACTGCGTCAGGCCGTGTTGCATGGGCAGGCAGCCGCTGCCCTGGGCGGAGAGGACCGACGAGTCCGAGAAGAAGCAGGCATGGCTGCCGAAGCTGGAGGCCGACAGCAGGGCGCCCACCACCAGCGGCATCGAGGCATCCAGGTGTTGCGCCATGGGCACCACGATGGGGATCGAGATCACGAAGACGCCCCAGGAGGAGCCGGTGGCGAAGACCACGACCGCCATGGACAGGAATACCAGGGCAGGCAGCAAGGCCTTGGTCAAGTAGGGGGCAAGCGCGTCGATCATGAACTGCGTCATGCCCAGCTGGTCGTT
Source organism: Halomonas sabkhae (assembly GCF_030409265.1). NCBI lineage: Bacteria > Pseudomonadati > Pseudomonadota > Gammaproteobacteria > Oceanospirillales > Halomonadaceae > Halomonas > Halomonas sabkhae. The sequence continues at coordinate 123,561 of NZ_JAUFPM010000015.1, read as the reverse complement.
GATCTCGCGCAGCACGAAGCCCACGGCGACGATGGCGAGTGGCAGCATCATGGTGCGGAAGCCGTCCATGATGGCGTCCATCAGGGTGTTGAAGGTCGCCAGGCGCTGGATGAGATACAGGCCCAGAGTGAACAGCGTGGCCACGATCACGCCCTTGAGCAGGTCGATCTCGAAGTAGGCGCTGGCGCCGATCAGCACCGCCATGGGCGCCAGGAAGTTGAATACGCCGACCCAGGGACGTCCACGCGGGGCGTCATCATCGGAGAGCGTCTTGTCCGGTGCGCCATCGGGGATCGGCTGCCCCTGCTTTGCCCGTGCCTCGGCGGCCTTCATGGGTCCCATGTCGGGCAGCAGCCCCAGGGCGACCAGGACCACCAGTCCCATGGCGACCCAGCCATAGAGCATGAAGGGGATCGACTGGATGTATAGCCACATCCCCGAGCCCTCGGTGGCGGAGTTGGTTTCCAGCAACTCGGCGAAGTAGACCGCCCAGGTCGACAGCGGCACCAGAATGCAGATCGGCGCCGCCGTGGAGTCGACGATGTAGGCCAGCTTTTCGCGTGACACGCCGAAGCGGTCGGTCAGGCGTTTCATGGCCGCCGAGGTCGCCAGGGCATTGAGGTAGTCGTCGATGAAGATCACCACGCCCAGTGCGGCGGTGCTCAGCAGCGACTGACGGCGGGTCTTGACCAGGCGTGTCAGGCAATGACTGAAGCTCAGCGTACAGCCGGAGATCTCCAGCATGGCAATGAAGCCGCCCATCAGGCCGCAGACCAGAATCAGCCAGGCGATGGTTTCATTCGACATCACCGACAGGGAAATACTGGCCAGCTCGCCCACGAAGTCATCGGGCTGAAGCATGATCAGGCCGCAGATCGCGCCGATCGCCAGGGCCTCGAGGGTTCGATGGGTGGTGATGGCGACGATCAACACGATCAGGGAGGGCACGAGGCTGGCCCAGCCATAATCGCTGGCATCCTGGTGGGTCAGCGTCAGGCTGGTGACGGTGGCCAGTATGCCGACGATCAGCAGCAGGGTGCGCCCCGTGCCGCGCTTCAGCGGCAGGCTGGGAGCGAAAGGATGGGGTGACTGGCTCATTGGAGGCCTCCTTCGGCATGCAGGGAAAGCCGTTGTGCCATGGTCGAGGCGTTGCAGTTTGTCATTGTCATGTTGCCTGTCCTTTGGGGTGGGTGAGTGAAACAGAAGGTCGGGGCAGCGGTTTCAGGACACAGGGGCCCCGGCCCGGCCGCTTGCGCGGCCGGGAGTCAGGGAATTGCCGGGGAGAAAACGGTCAGACGTGCCGCAAGTACCAGTCGTATTCCAGCTTGCTGACCGATTGCAGGCTCTGGTCGCGCTCGGCACGGCGATTGGCGATGAAGACGCGCAGGAAATCGGGTCCCAGTGCCTCGGCCAGTGGTTCGCTGTGTTCCAGCAGGTCCAGTGCCTGGCGCCAGCTGTTGGTCAGGGACGGCGCGACCTGGTCATAGGCATTGCCGGTGATCGCCGGCGGCGGTGTCAGGTGCTGGTGAAGGCCGTGGTCGATGGCGGCGAGCAGGGTGGCCACCAACAGGTAGGGATTGACGTCAGCGCCGGCCACCCGATGTTCGATGCGCCTTGCCCGGTTGTCCCCGGAGGGGATGCGCACCGCGACGGAGCGGTTGTCGTAGCCCCAGGTCGGCGCCATGGGCACGTAGAGGCCCGGCTGGAAACGCTTGAAGGAGTTCAGATTGGGGGCGAGCAGGCCCATCGAGGCGGGCATGGTGTCCAGCAGGCCGGCCACGGCGCGGCCGAGTTCCGGCGTGCCGAGCGGCGCCCCGTCCTCATCGGCAAAGATGTTGCGGCCGGCCTCGTCGAGCAGGCTGATATGCACATGAGTGCCGCTGCCGGCCTCGCTGCCGTAAGGCTTGGCCATGAAGGTGGCCTCGAAACCGTGCTTGAGGGCCACGCCCTTGATCAGACGCTTGAGCAGCACGGCGCTGTCACAGGCCGTCAGTGCGCTGTCGCAGTGCAGCAGGTTGATCTCGAACTGCCCCGGGGCGCATTCCTTCAGGGCGGTGTCCAGCGGCAGCCCCTGGGTGTCGGCGGCCGCTTGGATGGCTTCGAGGAAGTCGGCGTATTCATCCAGCTCGTTGATCGAGTAGAGCTGGCTTTGCGTGGCCCGTTCCTGGCTGCATGGCGATAGTGGCGGCTGGATCACGCCCAGTTCGTTGCGCTGTCGGTCGACCAGGTAAAACTCCAGCTCCAGGGCCACGACCGGTGTCAGCCCGGCCCGCCGGAAGCGTTCGAGCACACCATCCAGGACCTGACGGGGATCGGCGAAGAAGGGCCGGCCGTCGGCTTCCGACATGCTCATCAGCAGTTGCGCCTGCCGACCGTCGCGCAGCCAGGGGCTCGGCATCAGACTGCCGGGTACCGGGTGGCAGACACGGTCGCCATCGCCGGTCTCGAGTCCCAGGCCGGTTTCCTCGATGGTATTGCCATGAATATCCAGTGCAAAGACGGAGGCAGGCAGGTTGACCCCGTCACGGTAGACCTTTTCGAGATTCTCCCGGGGAATGCGTTTGCCGCGCAGCACGCCGTTCAAGTCGCTGATCAACAGATCGATCGTGGCGATCTCGGGATGCTGCTCGAGAAAGGCTGTGGCTTCATCGACGGAATCGGGTGACATGTGGCACCTGTTGGAATCGGGTTGTTGATGATGGTGTCATTCTTGGATCAACATTCTCTGTTGTCAAATATTTTATACCAGCGCTCATCGGGCGTAGCCATGTCATGTCCTTTAATCGTTTAGTATCAGTGGGTTATATAGATGGTTGGTAGGCCGAGTGATCACGATTTGGCAAGACCGTTCAAGCCGTGTATGTTGATTAAAGCATAACAATCGTGCTCTCGATTCGATCAAGGAGGCTATCATGCCGACGCGTCCTCTGGTGGGCGTCATCGCCTGTCGCCGTGAGGTGGAGGGGCATCCATCCCACATGGTCACCGACAAGTATTTGAGCGCCCTGCGCGACTACGGGCTGGCACCGGTCATGCTGCCGGTCTGGGAGGATATCTCGCCGGCAGAGGTGGCGGCCCTGACCGGCCGTCTCGATGGCCTGGTGCTGACCGGCAGCCACACCAATGTGGCGCCTCAGCGTTACGCGGCCGAGCGGATACCCGAAAACACCCGGGCGGATCATGATCGCGACAGCCTTGCCATGGCGCTGGTGTCGGTGGCGCTGGAGCGCGACCTGCCTTTGCTGGGCATCTGTCGAGGCTTCCAGGAGATCAATGTGGCGCTCGGTGGCAGCCTTTACCAGGCCGTGCAGAACCAGCCGGGCAAGCTCGATCACCGCGAACCGGAAGGCGACAAGGCAAGCCGCTATGCGCCGGCGCACGATCTGGCTATTCGGCCGGGGGGCGTCCTGGCACGGCTCTTCGACGGTGAGCAGGCGCGCGTCAATTCGCTGCATCAGCAGGGGGTCGATCGCCTGGCCGAGGGTCTCAGGATCGAAGCCGTGGCACCCGATGGCCTGGTCGAAGCTGCATCGGTGACCGGGGCCAGGAGCTTCGCACTGGCGGTTCAATGGCACCCCGAGTGGCAGCCCGGGACGCATGCGCTCTACGACGCCATCTTCCGCGGCTACGCCAGGGCCTGTGAAGCGCATCAAGGTCAGCTGACCGAGGCGTCAATCTGACATCACCGTATGGCGAATGGAGGGTATCAGCATGCTGACCCACGAATACCAGGCTCGGGATGGTGCCCATCACCTGCACCCCTTCACCGATTTCAAGGCGCTGGCGGACCAGGGCAGTCGCGTCATCACTCATGGTGAGGGAGTCTACATCCACGACAGCGAGGGCAATCGCATCCTCGACGGCATGGCCGGCCTGTGGTGCATGAACCTCGGCTATGGCCGCCGTGAGCTGGTCGAGGCGGCAACCGCGCAGCTCGAACAGCTCCCTTACTACAATACCTTCTTCAAGACCACGCACCCGCCGGCCGTGCGCCTGGCCGAGAAGCTGTGCGCTCTCGCACCGCCACATATCCAGCATGTCTTTTTCACGGGCTCGGGTTCCGAGGCGAACGATACCGTGCTGCGCATGGTGCGTCGCTACTGGGCCCTGAAGGGGCGACCCGAAAAACACTGGGTCATCGGGCGAGAGAATGGCTATCACGGCTCCACCCTGGCCGGCATGAGCCTGGGCGGCATGGCGCCCATGCATGGTCAGGGTGGCCCCTGCGTGCCGGGCATCGCTCATATCCGCCAGCCTTACTGGTTTGGCGAGGGGCGCCTCGACGAGGCGCATGGCATGTCGCCGGAGGCGTTCGGGCAGGCCTGTGCCGCGGCGCTGGACGACAAGATTCGCGAGCTGGGCGCCGAGAATGTGGCGGCTTTCATCGCCGAGCCCGTGCAGGGCGCCGGTGGGGCCATCATGCCACCCGAGAGCTACTGGCCGGCGGTCAAGGCGGTACTGGCGAAATACGATATCCTGCTGGTCGTCGATGAAGTGATCTGTGGCTTCGGGCGGCTCGGTGAGTGGTTCGGCAGCCAGCACTATGGCCTGGAACCCGACCTGATGCCCATCGCCAAGGGGCTGTCTTCCGGTTACCTGCCGATCGGCGGCGTGCTGGTGGGCGAGCGTGTCGCCGAGACACTGGTTGAAGAAGGGGGGGAGTTCTTCCATGGTTTTACCTACTCGGGGCACCCGGCCTGTGCCGCCGTGGCACTCAGGAACCTGGAGCTGCTCGAAGCCGAGGGGATCGTCGATCGGGTGCGTGACGACCTCGGCCCTTATCTGGCCGAGCGCTGGGCCAGCCTGGCCGATCATCCCATCGTCGGTGAGGCCCGTTCCCTGGGGCTGATGGGCGCCCTGGAGCTGGTGGCCGACAAGGCAACCGGCCAGCGCTTCGACAAATCGCTGGCGGCCGGCAATCTGTGCCGTGACCTGTGCTTCACCAGCGGCCTGGTGATGCGTTCGGTGGGCGATACCATGATCATTGCGCCACCGCTGGTCATCCGTCGGGAAGAAATCGATGAACTGGTGGAGCTGGCGCGCCACGCTCTGGACGAGACCGCCCGCCGGCTGACGCGCACCGCGCAAACACAAGAGGAGCCATTCGCATGAACGTTCAATCTTCGCCGCTCGCCGCCTCGGTGCCCGAGACCCATGCCGACTGGCAGGCGCTGGCCGAGCGGCTGCAAGCCGAAAGGGGCTTCGAGACGCGGGCCTATCTGGACAATGACTTCGTCGCTGCCGTCAGCGGGGAGACGCTCACGACCATCAATCCGGCGACCGGCGAGCCGCTGGCCGAGGTCGCCAGTTGTGACGTGGCGGATGCCGAGGCGGCGGTGACGGTGGCGCGTCGTGCCTTCGACGGCGGCGCCTGGTCACGCCTGGCGCCGGGCGAGCGCAAGGCCGTGCTGCTGCGCCTGGCCGACCTGCTCGAGACGCATCGCCACGAGCTGGCCCTGCTCGACAGTCTGGACATGGGCAAGCCGGTTTCCAGTGCCCTGGGTGACATGGCCGGTGCCATCGGGTGCATTCGTCATCATGCCGAGTCCATCGACAAGCTGTATGGCGAAGTGGCCCCGACCGGCGAGGACAGTCTCGGCCTGGTGCTGCGCGAGCCGCTGGGAGTGGTGGCCTCCATCGTACCCTGGAACTTCCCGATGATGATGACCGCCTGGAAGATCGGCCCGGCGCTGGCCGCCGGCAACAGCGTCATCCTCAAACCCTCGGAAAAGTCGCCGCTGTCGGCGTTGCGCCTGGCCCAGCTGACCCGTGAAGCCGGGTTGCCGCATGGCGTCTTCCAGGTGCTGCCAGGCTTCGGTCATACGGTGGGCAAGGCGCTGGCCTTGTCGATGGAAGTCGACTGCCTGTCCTTCACCGGCTCCACCGGCGTGGGCAAGCAACTCATGCAGTATGCCGGGCAATCCAACCTCAAGAAGGTCTACCTGGAGTGTGGCGGCAAGAGCCCCAATCTGGTGTTTGCCGACTGCAAGGATCTGGAGCGGGTGGCCGAGCATGCCGCTGCCGCCATCTTCCACAACCAGGGCGAGGTGTGCATCGCCGGTTCGCGACTGCTGGTCGAGAACAGCATTCGCGAGGCCTTCGTCGACAGGGTGCTGGCGGCGGCCGAACGCATGCAGCCCGGTGATCCGCTGGATCCGGCCAGCTTCATGGGCGCCATGGTCGACCGGGCACAGTATCAGCGTGTGCTCGACTATATTCACCGTGGCGTGGAAGAGGGCGCCGCGCTGCGTACCGGTGGCCAGGTCGAGGCCGGCGACGGGCTCAACGGTCAAGGGCTCTTCATCCGGCCGACGGTCTTCGATGGCGTCACCGATGGCATGGCCGTGGGTCGCGAGGAAATTTTCGGGCCCGTGCTGGCGGTGTTCGGCTTCGACACCGAGGAAGAGGCACTGCGGCTGGCCAATGACAGTGACTATGGCCTCGCCGCAGGTGTCTGGAGTCAGGATATCGATCGCATCATGCGGGTTTCCCGGCGCCTGCAATCCGGCCAGGTCTTCGTCAACAACTGGGCCGACATGGATCAGACGGTGCCCTTCGGGGGCGTCAAGCAGTCCGGCAATGGTCGCGACAAGTCCCACCACTCGCTGGAAGAGTATTCCGACCTTAAGACGGTGTGGATGACGTTGACCCCAACCTCCTCCCTCTGAGGGCCGGCTGCTTTACGTGTTGCGCCCTGGGCCGGCGTCAGCGTCAGAAGCTGCGCGCCGGAGTGGCGCAACTGACCAGGCGGCAGGCGACCTCGCCGATGTTGCGGAAGCGGTGGGGGACATTGGTGTTGAAGTAGTAGGCTTCGCCGGTGCCCAGCACACGCGTGCTGCCGCCGATGGTGATCTCGATTTCGCCCTCCAGCACGATGCCGGCTTCCTCGCCCTGGTGGGCGATCATTTCACGGCCGGTATCGGCGCCGGGCGGGTAGGTCTCGACCATGAAGCCGAGCGCCCGGTTGGTGCGATTGGCGCCCACCAGCTTGTAAATGACGTCGCCACTGCCCACGTCGGCAAGTTCTTCCGCCGAATAGAACACCTGGTCACGGCTTTCCAGGTTCATGGTGAAGAAATCGCCGACGCTCATGGGAATGGCGTCGAGGATCTTCTTCAGTGAGCTCACCGATGGGCTGACCTTGCCTTGCTCGATCAACGACAGGCTGGAGTGGGTCACGCCACAGCGCTTGGCGAGCTCCCGCTGGGATATGTTGCGCAGGTTGCGCAGGGCTCGCAGGCGCGCACCGACATCGTCGGCCATGGTGTCTTCCTCGGTGGTCATCTCGGTCATGTCGTTGGCAATGAGTCGCTTGAGTGGGGGGGAGTGGCGGGTGTCAGTGGCGCACACCCTGTAATATCCAGGCATCGCGCGGGATCGGCGTGCCGTGGCCGTGGAGCACGCGCAGCCCGCCAGTGCCTTCCATGATGATCGCCTGAACGCTCTGCGGGTCGATGACGTTGGCCGCGCGCATGGCGGTGCGCAGGTCGTCCTCGGTGACCCGGGCGCAGTCCATGTTGTCCCACAGGATTTCGCCGCCCGCCTGCATCAGCAGGATGGGCGGCGAATCGATGGTGCGCCGCACGGCATCCTGGCGGCGGCGCCAGCCCGATACCACGACCTGCAGGCCGTAGAGGGTGGTGAGTCCCACCAGGCCGGGAAGCAGGGCGCTGGGTCCGGTGACCACCGTCGAGGCCATGATCGAGCCGATGGCGATGGTGGCGGCGATATCGAAGGACGACAGCTGGGCAAAGCTGCGCACGCCGCACAGCTTGGCCAGCACCAGGATGAGCAGGTACATGGCCAGCGCCGTGCCCATGGTCTGCAGCATATCGATGACTGCCGTGGGTAGGGCGCTTGTCATGCAACCTCCTTCAATGGGTCAGGTGAGCCGTCGAACGGACTGGCGTACCCGTATCGCGCACCCATTCGCCGGGAGCGAATGGCAACGCCAGATGGGCGAGCGCAGCAGGTTTGGACACCCTCTCAGCAGAGGGCATCGAGTTTCTCCTTGAGCAGGCCGTTGACCTGCTGCGGATTGGCCGTGCCGCGCGAGGCCTTCATGACCTGGCCGACGAAATAGCCGATCATCTTGCCGCGTTTTTCCGGCTCGGCATCGCGGTACTGCGCCACCTGTGCCGGGCTGTCGGCGATGACCTGGTCGATCATGGCCTCGATGGCGCCGGTGTCGGTGACCTGCTTGAGCCCCTTGGCCTCGATGATGGTATCGGCGCTGTTGTCGGCGTTGCCGCCTTCACCCTGCCACATGGCCTGGAAGACTTCCTTGGCGGCCTTGCCGTTGATGGTGTCATCGAGCACCCGGGTGATCAGCAGACCGAGCTGTTCGGCGGACACCGGGCTGTCAGCGATGGCCAGGCTTTCGCGGTTGAGCGCCCCGGAGAGGTCGCCCTGCACCCAGTTGGCGGCCTGCTTGGCGTCGCCGCAGACTTCCTTGACGCGCTCGAAGTACTCGGCCATGGCGCGGCTGGCGGACAGCACACCGGCATCATAGGCGGACAGCCCCAGCTCATGCTCGAAGCGTGAGCGCTTGTCCGCCGGCAGCTCCGGCAGGTTCGCGCGCAGGTGGTCGACATAGGCCTGATCGAGCACCACCGGCAGCAGATCCGGGCAGGGGAAGTAGCGATAGTCGTTGGCTTCCTCCTTGGTGCGCATGCTGCGGGTTTCATCGGCCTCGGGGTCGAAGAGGCGGGTTTCCTGCACCACCTCGCCGCCGTCCTCGATGAGGTCGATCTGGCGTTCGACCTCGAATTCGATGGCGCGCTCGACGAAGCGGAAGGAGTTGACGTTCTTGATCTCGGCCCGGGTGCCGAAGGCGTCCTGACCCTTGGGCCTGACCGAGACGTTGACGTCACAGCGCATCGAGCCCTCGGCCATGTTGCCATCCGAGATGCCCAGGTAGGTGACGATGGAATGGATGGCCTTGAGGTAGGCCGCGGCTTCCTTCGCCGAGCGCATGTCGGGTTCCGAGACGATCTCCAAAAGCGGCGTGCCGGCACGGTTGAGGTCGATGCCGGTCATGCCGTGGAGGTCTTCGTGCAGGGACTTGCCGGCGTCCTCTTCGAGGTGCGCGTGGTGCACGCGAACCCGTTTGGTCGTGCCGTCCTCCAGACTGATCTCGACTTCCCCGGGCCCGACGATGGGGTGGTACATCTGGCTGGTCTGGTAGCCCTTGGGCAGGTCGGCATAGAAGTAGTTCTTGCGGTCGAAGACCGAGACTTCGGGGATCTCGGCGTTGACGCCGAGGCCGAACTGGACCGCCATGGCCACCGCGGACTCGTTGAGCACCGGCAGCACCCCGGGCAGGCCCAGGTCCACCGCGCAGGCCTGACTGTTGGGCTCGGCGCCGAAGGCGGTGGAGGCGCCGGAAAAGATCTTGGAACGGGTGGCGAGCTGGACGTGGACCTCCAGACCGATCACGGTTTCCCATTGCATCAGGCGGACTCCTCGGCGAAGGCGGGACGGCGCAGGTGCCAGTCGGTGGCTTGCTGGAATTGATGGGCGACGTTGAGCAGCTGGGCCTCGGCGAAGTGCGTGCCGAGAACCTGCAGCCCCACGGGGCGGTTCCCGGCGAAGCCGGCCGGTACGCTGATGCCGGGAATGCCGGCCAGGTTCACGGCAATGGTGTAGATGTCCTGCAGGTACATCGACACCGGGTCCTTGTTGGCGCCCAGATCGAAGGCCGGGGTGGGGGACGCCGGCCCCATCAGCACGTCGACTTCGTCGAAGGCATCCAGGAAGTCCTGGCGGATCAGGCGGCGTACCTGCTGCGCCTTCTTGTAGTAGGCATCGAAGAAGCCTTCGGACAGGGTGTGGGTGCCGATCAGGATGCGGCGCTTGACCTCGTCGCCGAAGCCCTCGGCACGGCTGCGCTTGTAGAGGTCGACCAGATCCGTTGGCGCCTCGCAGCGGTGGCCGAAGCGCACGCCGTCGAAGCGTGACAGGTTGGACGAGGCCTCGGCCGGCGCGATGACGTAATAGGCCGGAATGGCGTAATGCGTATGCGGCAGGCTGACCTCGCGCACCGTGGCGCCCAGGGATTCATAGACCTGGATGGCCTCGCGCACGGCGGTTTCCACGGCCGGGTCGAGGCCGTCGCCGAAGTATTCCACCGGCAGGCCGATCTTCAGCCCGCTCAAGGGCGCGTCAAGCTCGCTGCTGTAGTCGGGCACGCCGCGGGCCACGCTGGTCGAGTCGCGACCGTCGTGGCCGGCCATGGCACCCAGCAGCAGGGCGCAGTCGGACGCCGAGCGGGCCATCGGGCCGGCCTGGTCGAGGCTCGAGGCATAGGCGATCATGCCGTAGCGCGAGACGCGGCCGTAGGTCGGCTTGAGGCCGGTGATGCCGCAGAAGGCCGCCGGCTGGCGAATCGAGCCGCCGGTATCGGTGCCCATGGCAGCCGGTACCAGGCCGGCCGCCACGGCCGCGGCGCTGCCGCCCGAGGAGCCGCCGGGCACGGCGCTCGGGTCCCAGGGGTTTTTCACCGGGCCGTAGTAGCTGTTCTCGTTGGACGAGCCCATGGCGAACTCGTCCATGTTGGTCTTGCCGAGGCTGACCGTGCCGGCCTCGGTGAGCTTCTCGACGATGCTGGCGTCATAGGGGGCGACGAAGTTGTCGAGCATGCGCGAGCCGCAGCTGGTCTTGACGCCACGCGTGCAGAAGATGTCCTTGAGGGCCAGCGGCAGGCCGTTCAGCGGGCCGGCTTCGCCGCCGGCGCGAGCGGCGTCGGCTCGGTCCGCGGCGCTCAGGGCCTGCTCCGCGGTGACGCTGATGAAGCTGTTGAGTCGACCATCGAGACGGTCGATGCGCCCGAGCAGATCCTGGGTCAGCTCGCGGCTGGAAAACTCGCCGGCACGCAACCCGGCGGCGAGTTCGGTCAATGTCTTATCGTGCATGGGGCCTGGGCTCCGTGATGACATGGCGTTGACGGCGGCCGGGGATCATTCGACGACCCTGGGCACCAGGTAGAGGCCGTTTTCCACGGCCGGCGCGCATTGCTGGAAGTGATCGCGCTGGTCGCTTTCGGTCACCTCGTCGGCGCGCAGGCGCTGGGTGGCATCCAGGGGGTGCGCCATGGGGGTGACGCCCTCGGTGTCCAGTGACTGCAGCTGGTCGACCATTTCCAGGATGCGCCCCAGGTCGTCCAGGTAGTGCGTGGCATCACCTTCGTCCAGGCCGAGGCGGGCCAGATGAGCGGCCCTGAGAACGTCTGCGTGTTCGATCGCCATGATCGGGTGTCCTCGCGAGGGTGGAACAATGTGTCGGAGAAAGAGCGTCAAGTTACCACATCCAGGCTGATGCTGGCAGGGGCCCGGCGAGGCGTTGACGCGCGAAGCGCTTGCCGCTTGCGGGGTGCAGTGATACCGTTTGCTCCCGCACAGGGCTTCCGGACTGCACTAGGTAACGAGTTCATGTTCAAACGTTTGAGGGGGCTGTTTTCCAGCGATCTGTCGATCGACCTGGGTACGGCCAACACACTGATTTATGTTCGCGGTCGCGGTATCGTCCTCGACGAGCCCTCGGTCGTGGCAATTCGCCAGTCCGGCAGCATGCGCAGTGTCGCCGCGGTTGGCGCCGACGCCAAACGGATGCTGGGGCGCACCCCGGGCAACATCACGGCCATCCGGCCGCTCAAGGACGGCGTCATCGCGGATTTCACCGTCACCGAGCAGATGCTGCAGTACTTCATCCGCAAGGTTCACCAGAGCACCTTCCTGACACCCAGTCCGCGGGTGCTGGTCTGCGTGCCCTGCATGTCGACCCAGGTGGAACGCCGTGCCATCAAGGAGTCCGCCGAGGGGGCGGGCGCCCGTGAGGTCTTCCTGATCGAGGAACCCATGGCCGCGGCCATTGGCGCCGGGCTGCCCGTCGAGGAAGCGCAGGGCTCCATGGTGGTCGATGTCGGCGGCGGCACCAGCGAGATCGCCATCATTTCGCTCAATGGCGTGGTCTACTCGGAATCCATCCGCATGGGGGGCGATCGCTTCGACGAAGCCATCACCGCCTATGTGCGCCGCCACTACGGCAGCCTGATCGGCGAGTCCACGGCCGAGCGCATCAAGGAAGAGATCGGGTGTGCCTATCCCGGCGGCGAGCTGCGCGAGATCGACGTTCGCGGACGCAACCTGGCCGAGGGCATTCCGCGCAGCTTCACGCTCAATTCCCACGAGATCCTCGATGCCCTGCAGGAAACCCTGGGGGCCATCGTGGCGGCCGTGAAGTCGGCCCTGGAACAGTCGCCCCCCGAACTCGCCTCCGACATTGCCGAGCGTGGCCTGGTGCTCACCGGTGGCGGTGCGCTGCTGCGCGACCTGGACAAACTGATTGCCGAGGAGACCGGCCTGCCGGTGGTCGTGGCGGAAGACCCGCTGACCTGCGTGGCGCGTGGCGGTGGCAAGGCCCTGGAGATGATCGACCAGCGTACTTTCGAGCTGCTCTCCAGCGACTGACCGGGGAGGTTCCCTATCAAGCCGCTGTTCTCGCACGGATCGGTGCCCTGGGGTCGCATGCTGGTGTGTGCGATCCTCGCCATCGCCCTGATGTTCGCCGACCTGCGCTTCTCGCGCATGGATTCGGTGCGTGCGCAACTCTCCACCCTGGTGGCGCCGGTACAGTGGGTGGTCAGTCTGCCCAGCGATGTTCTCAACTGGGGCGCGCTGGTGCTCTCCGATCAACGCGAGCTGGTGGCGGAAAATCGCCGCCTGCGCGAGCAGGTACTCAGCCTCTCGCACCGGGTGCAGCGCATGGCCAGCCTGACGGCGGAAAATGTGCGTCTGCGCGAGCTGCTCTCGGCCAGCCAGGAAGACGATATTCCCTTCATAACCGGTGAGCTGCTCTCACTGGACCCCGACCCCTTCACGCACCGCATGGTGCTCGATCGTGGCCGGCGCAATGACGTCTTCGTCGGCCAGCCGGTCATGGATGCCTCGGGCCTGGTCGGTCAGGTGACATCGGTATCGGCCTACTCGAGTCGCGTGCTGCTGGTCACCGATGCCAGCCATGCGCTGCCCGTCCAGGTGAATCGCAATGGCCTGCGCTTCGTGGCGCAGGGTGCCGGGCGCGACCAGCGCCTCAATGTACTGCATGTGCCCGACACGGCCGACATCCGCGAGAATGATCTGCTGGTCACCTCTGGTCTGGCCGGCCGCTTCCCGCCGGGCTTCCCGGTGGCGCGTGTCGAAGAGGTGGTGCATGATCCGGGGGAACCCTTTGCCAGGGTTGAGGCCAACCCTCTGGCCAAGCTGCAGCGCTCGCGCCACTTCCTGTTGCTGTTTCCGCCCGAGCCGCGCAACGACGAGGGGCGCGGTGGCTGGGAGGCGACGCTGGACCCGGTCGCCGTCGAGATGGCACGCCAGGTGGCCGGTGATGTCGAGCCGGAGGAGGCCCCCTGAATGGCACGCGCGACTCCGACCCCCATGATCTGGGTATGGCTATCGATGCTGCTGGCGCTGTGCCTTCAGGTGATGCCCCTGGCCGACGGCTGGCAGATCTGGCGGCCCGACTGGCTGGGGCTGATGCTCATCTACTGGTGCATGAAGACGCCGCAACGGGTCGGGGTCGTGCATGGCTTCGTGCTGGGCATTCTGCTGGACCTCATCGAGGGCGTGCCGCTGGGTCAGAATGCGTTGCTGCTGGCCTTGCTGGCCTTTCTCTGTGCACTGGTCTATCCACGTTTCCGGGCCTATTCGCTGTTGCAGCAGGCCGTGTTGATCCTGGTGCTGCTGGGCTCCGTGCAGCTCGTGGAGCAATGGCTGCGAACCCTGCTGGGGCCCTTCTCGATCCATCTGTCCTTCCTGCTGCCCTCCTTGATCGGGGCCGTGCTGTGGCCCTGGCTGACGACCCTGTTCCGGGCGATGCGTCGCCGGGTCACCCATTCATGACGGGAGCGTGACATGACCCTGGACCCTCGGCCTTACCTGCGACTGGCGTCGGCCTCGCCGCGCCGCCGGGAATTGCTCACCAGCATCGGCGTGAGCGTCGAGGTCAGCCCTGTCGACCTGGATGAGACACCGCTACCGGGGGAGGCGCCGCGCGACCATGTCCTGCGCCTGGCTCGCGACAAGGCCGTTGCCGGCCATGCGGCGGGCGGCCCGGCGACCCTGGGTGCCGATACCGTGGTGGTCGTGGATGGCCGGGTTCTCGGCAAGCCGCGCGATGCCGGGCACGCCCGATCCATGCTGGAGACCCTGGCCGGGCGCAGCCATGAGGTGATGACCGGCGTCGCGGTGCAGGGCCCCGCCGGTCTGCTCACCCGCTGCGTGGTGAGCCGAGTGACGCTGCGGGATATCCCGGCGGCGGAGATGGCGGCCTACTGGCGTACCGGCGAGCCGCTCGACAAGGCCGGGGGCTACGCCATTCAGGGGTTCGGTAGCGTCTTCGTGACGCACCTCGAGGGTAGCTACTCGGCGGTGGTGGGACTGCCCCTGTGCGAAACCGCGGAGATCCTGCGTCGCCAGGCCGTGCCGCTGTGGAATCTTCCTGTGTCATAATGACTTGAACAACTTCGGGGTCGCTGACCGGCCGGTTTGCCAGATGCTGCGTTGCGCGGGACAAGACCCGCGAAACGGGACGCGATTCAAGGGCGGCCGTGGCACGGATGCGTCTTCAGGACTCTTCTCAAGATAAGGACTTCGCATGAGCGGTGAAGTACTCATCAATCTGACGCCGATGGAGACCCGCGTGGCCGTGGTGGAAAACGGCGTGCTTCAGGAAGCCTTCATCGAGCGGGCGCGGCGACGCGGTATTGTCGGCAACATCTACCAGGGGCGCGTGGTTCGGGTACTGCCCGGGATGCAGGCCGCCTTCATCGATATCGGGCTCGATCGGGCCGCCTTCATCCATGCGCATGAGGTCATGCCGCCGGGCACGCCGGCGGACGAGCAGGCCTCGATTTCCCAGCTGCTCCAGGAGGGGCAGTCGCTGGTGGTACAGGTCACCAAGGATCCCATCGGCTCCAAGGGAGCGCGCCTGACCACACATCTCTCGGTGCCGTCGCGCTACCTGGTCTACATGCCGGATTCACCGCACAACGGCGTCTCCCAGCGCATCGAGGACGAAGGCGAGCGCGAGCGCCTGCGTGCCCAGGTGGAGGCGGCGCTCGGCGAGCAGACCCTGGAGGTCCAGGGCGGCTTCATCGTGCGCACTGCCGCGGAAGGCGTGACCGACGAGGAACTCGCCGGCGACATGCACTTCCTGCTGCGGCTGTGGCGCAAGGTCAGCGAGCGGCGTGTCAGTGCGCCGGCGCCCAGTGTCATCTATGATGATCTGCCGCTGTTCATGCGGACCCTGCGTGATGTGATGCGCGATGACATCGAGAAGGTGCGCATCGACTCCCGCGAGAATCATGTCAAGCTGCTCGAGTTCGCCGAAGAGTTCATGCCGGACGCGCTGAATCGCATCGAGCACTATGCCGGGGAACGCCCCATCTTCGACCTGTTCAGCGTCGAGGACGAGATCCAGAAGGCGCTGGCGCGCAAGGTCCAGCTCAAGTCAGGGGGCTACCTGGTCATCGACCCGACCGAGGCGATGACCACCATCGACGTCAACACCGGCGGTTTCGTGGGCCATCGCAACCTCGAGGAAACCATCTTCAAGACCAATCTCGAGGCGGCGACGACCATTGCCCGGCAGCTGCGCCTGCGCAATCTCGGCGGCATCATCATCATCGACTTCATCGACATGGATGATACCGAGCATCAGCGCCAGGTGCTGCGCGTGCTGGAAAAGGCGCTGGAGCGCGATCACGCCAAGACCAAGTGCACCGGCGTGACCGAACTGGGCCTGGTGCAGCTGACCCGCAAGCGCACCCGCGAGAGCCTGGAGCAGACCCTGTGCGAGCCGTGCCCGGTCTGTGAGGGGCGCGGTACCCTCAAGACACCGGAGTCGGTGTGCTACGAGATCTTCCGCGAGATCCTGCGCGAGGAGCGCGCCTACAGCGCCGAGACCTATACCGTGCTGGCGGCGCAGTCGGTGGTCGACCGCCTGCTCGACGAAGAGTCGGCCGCGGTGGCGGATCTCGAGGAATTCATCGGCAAGACCATCCGCTTTCAGGTGGAGTCGCATTATTCCCAGGAGCAGTACGACATCGTACTGATGTGAACCATGTCGCCGAGTCGCCTTGTCCTCCGTTGGTCCTTGACGCTGCTGGCCCTGGCGTTGTCGCTGGTGGCCGTGCTGCTGCTGGTGCTGCGTCTGCTGCTGGGGCAGGTCGATCACTGGGCACCGGAGATCGAGTCGCAGCTCGCGTCGCGGTTTTCCAGCGAGGTGTCGCTGGCCCGGGCGCAGGGCGGGGTGGCCGGGCTCGACCCCTGGCTGGCCGTCAGCGATCTGGATTTCCGCTCGCGTCAGGGGCTCGGCAATGTGCCCCTGCTGGAGATCGAGAAAGCCCGGCTGCGGCTGGACACGGCGGCCAGCCTCGGGCAGGGCATGCCGGTCCTCGCCCAGTCGCACCTGGCCGGTATCACCCTGCATCTGTATCAGAATGAAGACCTGGGCTGGCAATGGCCGGCACCCGCCGATGTACCGCCGGAACTGATGCCCAGTGGTTCCTTCGATCTATCGCGCCTGGATTTCTGGGTCGGCGTGCTGTTACGCCAGCGGGCCTGGGCGGATGATCTGCGCGTCGTCTTGCATGGCCGCCAGCGCCAGATGGTGCTGGAGGCGCCCCGGCTGCTGGTGACCGGCGACAGTGGGCAGACGCATCTGGAAGGTGAAGTGCGTCTGCGTGATCGTCCCGGCACGGCCTTCAAGGCGGTGATGGATGTCAACTGGCAGGGCGCAGGCGGCGGGTTCGATGCTTCGCTGCAGGCCGACATGCAGCTCGACAGCCTCATCGGGGTGGCCGAGGTGATGGGTATCGATGACATCCTGCGCCTCGATGATGCCGAGGGCCAGGCACGGCTCTGGGGGCGCTGGCAGGCGGGGCGCCTGGCCGATGTGCGTGTCGATCTCGACTCGCCGCGCCTGCGCTTGAGCCGTGACAGTGCCCCGGCGGCGGATGGTGACAGTACCGGGATCGCGCTGGAAGACGTATCGCTTCAGGGCAAGTGGTTGCGTGACGACAGCGGGCAGGGCTGGGAAGCCTGGTTCGCCAGTCATGCCCGCAGCGTGGGGGCGCCGCCGCAGAGCGGCCCTCCAGTGCCGCGTTACTGGCATGCCAGCGGCGAGGGTCAGGACTGGTGGGCCAGGGGTAGCCACTTCGAGCTGGACGCCTTGACGGCCTGGCATGATCGCTTTCCCCTGCCCGAGAGCCTGACGCGCAGCGTCGAGGCGCTGTCGCCCAGTGGCCGGGTGGCGGGACTGGCGTTCGGTCACCGGGATGGCCAGTGGCGGGCTCGAGCGAGTGCCACCGATGTATCCGTCTCCCCCTGGGAGGATGCCCCCGGCGGCGGCCCGGCGGACCTCTGGCTCGAGGCCGATGGCAGCAAGGGACGCGTGCGCTTCGTGGATAGTGGCAATGCCCGGCTGTCCTTTCCTGGCATCTTCGCCGCGCCCATGCAGCTCACCAGTGCCAGCGGCGAGGTGGTCTGGTCCTTTGCCGGCCCTCGCCGCTCGGTCAGCGGCCGGAACCTGCAGGCCGTGTGGAATGGCGCCCGTGTCGAGGGCGGCTTCGGCCTGGCGATGGACGAGCAGGAGCGGGGTGGCTTCGGACTGCAGCTGGCCTTCGAGAATGTCGACGCCCTGGACCGGCCGCTGACCGACTGGCTGCCGATGCCGCTACTACGCAATGAGGTCGATGCCGAGCTGGCCGACTGGCTTGCCGGCGGAGTGGCCGGCCGCGTGCCGCAGGGTGCCCTGAGCCTGCATGTGCCCTTCGATGGCCAGCCCGATGATGCACCCGACGCGTCAGGGAAGGACGGGCCGCCGCTGCAGCTGGAACTGACGGTCGAGCAGGGCCACCTGCCCTTCGACCCGGCCTGGCCGGCGCTGGACAACGTCCAGGGGCAGCTGAGCGTGGATGGCGGAAGCCTGAGTGCCCGCCTGACGCGCGCCGAGAGCCTGGGGATCGAGACCCGCGATGCCAGTGTCAGCCTGGGCGAGGACGAGGTGCTGAACGTTGAGGCCCCCCTGGAAGCCTCGGTGGCCGCGCTGTCGCGCTATCTGGCCGCCCTGCCGGCAGCAGGCCAGGAAGCCGTCGCCGACTGGGAAGGGGAAGGCGAAATCACGGGGCAGCTGGATGTCAGTCTGCCGCTGTCGCGTCCGCAAGCCCTGTCGGCGGCCTTCGAAGGTCGGGCCTCGGTACCCCGCCTGAGTCATGTGCCGACTGGGCTGACCTTCGAATCACTGCAGGGCCCGATTGCCTGGCACCAGCAAGGAGAGGATGGGACCCCGAGCGGCGAGTTGAACGGGCGGCTGCTGGGCGGCCCCTTCAAGGCCACGATGGATAGCGATGCCGCGGGTGTCGATCTTTCGGGCAGGGTCTCGGCCGAGGCACTGCTCGCCCTGGGGGCGCCCTCCGCAGCGGGGTCCTTGATGCGGGGAGACGCCGCCTGGCGGGGGCAGATCGCGCTCGGGGAAGCGACGCCGAGTCTGTCCCTGAGCAGTGACCTGCAGGGGCTGGGGATCGACCTGCCGGCGCCCCTTGGCAAGGCGCCCGGTGAAACGCGGCCGCTGCGTCTGAACATGCAGCTCGGTGAGCCCATGCAGCTGAGCGGCAACCTGGGAGAGCGTCTCGGGTTGCGCTGGCAGGGCGGCGAGGCGCCACGCGGCCGGCTATGGGTCGGCGGCAATCCTCCTGCCGGCTGGCCATCCGAGCCGGGCTGGTCGGTGACCGCCGATCTGCCACGCTTCGCCCCGGCGACCTGGGGCAAGGCACTGTCGCCGCTGGCAGGCGCCGGCTCCGGTGCGGCCACGAGTGGTGCCAGTGCGGTGTCACGGGTCAGGGTGCAGACCGATTGCCTGCGCATCGAGGAGCGCTGCCTGGGCGCGCTGAGCCTTGACGGAGGGCCCGATGGCCAGGGCTGGCGCTTCGATCTGGATGGCAGCCTGATGGCCGGGCAGCTCGCTTATCGGCCACAGCAGCATCAGCCGCTGGAGATCGACCTGCAGCGCCTGCGTCTCGATGAGGTGGTGCCGGACAATCAGGCGGTGACGGCCTCCGGGCAGGGGAGCGGCCAGTTGCTCCAGGAGATCGATGTACCGGCACCGCCGGCCCCCATGCTGGAAGGCGTCGGACAATGGCCGGCGGGGCAGTTGAGGGTGGCGTCCCTGCACTGGCAGTCGCGGACCTTCGGGCCCTTCCAGGCCAGCTGGCGTAGCACACCGAACCAATTGACCCTGGATCCGGTCGAACTGACACTGGGCGAGATCGAGGCCCGGGGTAATCTGACCTGGGAAGCCTCGGGGCCGGAGGCCAGCCTGACGCGCTCGCGACTGAGCCTGAGCGGCGGGGATCTGGGATCTGCCCTCGAGGTCCTCGGCCAGCCCGTGGCGGTGACCAGCAGCGAAACGCGCGTCGACAGTCAGCTGGCCTGGCCGGGCGCGCCCTGGCAGTTCGCCCTGGCCCGTTCGCGGGGCGACCTGGGCGTCGAGTTGCGTGATGGTCGTTTCGCCAATCTGGAGTCGCCCTCGGCCAGGGTGGTCGGGCTGCTCAATGTGGATAACCTGCTGCGGCGGTTGCGCCTGGACTTCTCGGATGTCACCGGCAGCGGTACTGCCTTCGACAGTGTCAGCGGCGAGGCAACCCTGTATGGTGGGGTGCTGGAAACACGTGGTCCGGTAACGATCGATGGCACGGCCACCGACTTCACGCTGAACGGCAGCGTCGACCTGGTGCGTCGTGAACTCGATCAGCGACTGGGGATTACCGTGCCCGTCAGCAACAATCTACCCTTGGCGGCCGTGGTCGCCGGCGCCCCGATCGTGGGGGGCGCGCTCTTCGTCGCCGACAAGCTGTTCGGCGACACTATCGACCGTGTGACGCAAATTCATTACCGCGTGCGAGGGCCATGGACTTCGCCGCGCCTCTCTCTGGAAAGTACCGAATGACAGCACAGACGTCTTCCATGCTCGATCAAGCCCGTGAGGTATTGCTCGCGCCCGGTGGTCTCGATCTCGGCTCGCTCGATGCCGGGGTGGGGCATGCCATGGGGCCGGGCATCGATTATGCCGACCTGTATTTCCAGCGCAGCTGGCACGAGGGCTGGTCGCTCGAGGACGGCGAGGTCAAGGAGGCCAGCTACAACATCGATGGTGGTGTCGGCGTGCGCGCCATGGCCGGCGAGAAGACCGGCTTCGCCTACTCCAATCAGATCACCGCCGATGCGCTGGCCGAGACGGGGCAGACGGCCTCGCGTATCGTGCGCAGCGGTCAGCGCCAGAACACCGGGGCGGGCATTCAGGTCAGCGCCACGCCGTTCTATGCCGGTATCGACCCGCTGACGGGGCTGTCCGCCGACGACAAGATCGCCATGCTCAAGCTCGCCGATCGCGTGGCGCGTGCCGCCGACCCGGCGGTCGAGCAGGTGAGTGCCTCGCTGTCCGGCGTGCACGAAGTGGTGCTCGTGCGTGCCAGCGATGGCACCCAGGCGGTGGACATTCGCCCCCTGGTGCGCTTCAACGTCAGTGTCATCGTGGTGCGCAATGGTCGTCGTGAGCGCGGCAGTGCCGGAGGCGGCGGCCGCTACCCGATGTCGCGTCTGCGCGATGACAACGTCGCCGAACGCTTCGCCAGGGAAGCCGTGCGTCAGGCGCTGGTCAATCTCGAGGCGGTGGATGCGCCGGCCGGCCAGATGCCCGTCGTGCTCGGGGCCGGCTGGCCCGGGATCCTGCTGCACGAAGCCGTGGGCCATGGCCTGGAAGGCGACTTCAACCGCAAGGGCAGCTCGGCCTTCGCCGGCCGCATGGGCGAGCGCGTGGCGGCGCCCGGTGTCACGGTGGTCGATGATGCGACCCTGGCCGATCGGCGCGGCTCGATGAGTGTCGATGACGAGGGCACCCCGGGACAGTACACCCCCCTGATCGAGGACGGCATCCTGACCGGCTACATGCAGGACAAGCTCAACGCCCGCCTGATGGGCATGGCGCCCACCGGCAATGCCCGGCGCGAGTCCTTCGCCCACCTGCCCATGCCGCGCATGACCAATACCTACATGCAGGCCGGCGAGGATGACCCGGAAGACATCATCCGCAGTGTCGATCGCGGTATCTATGCCGTCAGCTTCGGGGGCGGTCAGGTGGATATCACCTCGGGCAAGTTCGTGTTCTCGGCCAACGAGGCCTACCTGATCGAGAACGGCCGCATCACGGCCCCGGTCAAGGGCGCTACCCTGATCGGCAACGGCCCCGAAGCCATGGGCCGAGTCTCGATGATCGGCCATGACATGGAACTGGACAGCGGCGTCGGCGTCTGCGGCAAGGAGGGACAGGGCGTCCCGGTCGGGGTGGGACAGCCGACCCTCAAGCTCGACGAACTGACCGTCGGCGGGACGGAGTCCTAGCAGAAGAGATAAGAGGGAAGAGGGAAGAGGGAAGAGAACAATAGAGGACTGGTCCGCGGCACAGGTCTTGGCGCCGGCCGCGAATTTCTTCCTTCTTCAAGGCGCGCAGCGCCGCACTTCAAGCGGCGTAGCCGCGCTCTTCCCTCTTGCAGCGGCGTAGCCGCTAGACCCCGGCTGTCTCGCGGATCAGCTTGAACAGCCGGCGGGCGCTGGTGGGGGGCTTGCCCTGGTCGCGTTCGCGGCGGGCGTTGCGGATCAACTGGCGCAGGGCCTGGCGGTCGGTGTCCGGGTAGTCCTCGATGAAGGCGGCGACGGCGTCATCCCCTTCATCGATCAGGCGGTCGCGCCATTTCTCCAGGCGATGGAAGGCGTGATCGCGCTGCAGCTGTTCGCGTTCGAGGCTGTCGAAGACCGCCTGGATGCCGTCGAGATCTTCCCGACGCATCAGCTTGCCGATGTACTGCATGTGGCGGCGGCGGGCTTCACGGCTGCGGATGCGGCCGGTTTCCTCGATGGCGGCCAGCAGTTCGTCGGAAAGGGGAAAGCGCGCGCGCTCGGCCGCCTGCATGGCGATCAACTGCTCGCCGAGGGCCTGCAGGGCATGCATCTCGCGCTTCTGCTGAGACTTGCTGGGCCGCTCGTCGGCCGGAGAATCATCCTGGGTCATGCCGTGTCCTGTATGGCGTCGGGTCGTGAAGGCAACACGCTGCGTGGCGCAAGAGAACCAGTATACCAGCCCGCCACAGCGGGATGGCAAAACACGCTATGAAGAGTGCCGGCCTGCGGGCCGGCCGAGTGAGGAGACAGATCGATGACACAGGCTTTCGATGCCGCCGCCCAGCAGGCCCTGCTGGAAACCCGGGCCGAAGCGGCCCTGGCCCTGGCACGCCGGCTGGGAGCCGATGCCTGCGAGGTCGGCGCCAGTGTCGATCAGGGGATCGGCGTCAGCGTGCGGGAGGGCGACGTGGAGACCGTCGAACTGTCCCGCGATCAGGGCATCGCGGTGACCGTCTATGTCGGCCAGCGCAAGGGCAGCGCCTCCTCGTCGGATGCCAGCGAGGCATCCGTGCGCGACGTGGTGGAAAAGGCCCTGGCCATTGCCCGCTATACCGGCGAGGACCCTGCCGCTGGTCTGGCGGACGCCGAGCTGATGGCGACCTCCTTTCCGGACCTGCAGGTGCATCACCCCTGGCCACTCACGACCGAGGAGGCCATCGAACTGGCCCTGACCTGTGAAAGCGCCGGTCGTGGTGTCGAGGGCATTCGCAGCTCGGAAGGCGCGAGCCTGTCCAGCGGCGAAGGGGTGCATGTCTACGGCAACAGCCATGGCTTTCTGGGCAGCCAGCGTGGCAGCCGGCATTCGCTGTCGTGCCTGCTGATCGCCGAGGATGCCGCCGGCATGCAGCGTGACTATGACTTCACCACGGCCCGTGATCCGCGCGCCCTGCGCGATGCCGCGGAAGTGGGCCGGAGCGCCGCGGATCGCACCCTGCGCCGGCTCGGTGCCCAGGGGCTTGCCACCGGGCGCATGCCGGTGATGTTCGATCCGTCCCTGGCCTCCGGGCTGGTGGGCCACCTGATGGGGGCCATTGCCGGCGGTGCCCAGTTCCGCCAGGCCTCCTTCCTGTGCGAGCGCCTGAACACCATGCTGTTTCCCGAGTGGTTCTCGCTAAGTGAGCGGCCCATGGAAGTCGGCGCCATGGCCAGCAGCCCCTTCGATGGGGATGGCGTCCAGACCCGGGACAATGTCTTCATCGACCAGGGGCGCCTGGCCAGCTACATGCTGTCGGCCTACAGCGCCCGTCGCCTGGGCATGTCGACCACGGGCAACGCCGGCGGCGCGCGCAACCTGCGCATCGAGGCGCCGCTTGAGTCCCAGCAGGCCCTGTTGTCACGCATGGACAAGGGCGTGCTGGTGACCGAGCTGATGGGGCAGGGCGTGAACGGCGTGACCGGCGACTACTCGCGCGGCGCCGCCGGTTTCTGGGTCGAGAACGGCCGGATTCAGCACCCGGTGGAGGAATTCACCATCGCCGGCAACCTGGAGACGATGTTCCAGGGGCTGGTGGGCATCGGCGACGACATCGATACCCGCGGCAGCATCCACACCGGCAGCTGGCTGATCGACGAGATGACCATCGCCGGCGGGTAAGCCCGAGGCGCGGCAGTGCCGCTTGAAGAGGAAAGAATGCGGCTGGCGCCGCTTGAAGAAGGAAGAACGGCGCTACGCGCCTTGAAGAGGTAAGAACGCGGCTCGCGCCGCTTGAAGAGGGAAGAAAACCCTTGACGCCACAAACCCAGGCACCAGCCTGGCTTCTTCCTTCTTCCTTCTTCCTTCTTCCTTCTTCCTTCTTCCTTCTTCCTTCTTCCTTCTTCCTTCTCAGGCTTCCTCATCGAACCGTGCGTCGAACAGTTGCTCCAGCGCGTCGAGCACCGCTTCGCCGTCTTCGCCGTCGGCTTCCAGGGTCAGTTCGGTGCCGCAGGGCGCGGCGAGCATCAGCAGCGACATGACATTGGCGGCGTCGGCGCTCTGGGCGCCGTTGGAGACCGTTACGCTGGCGTTGTAGGCCTGGCAGCATTGCACCAGTCGCGTGGCGGCGCGGGCATGCAGGCCGCGCTTGTTGGTCAGGGTGAGCTTGCGGCTGGCCACGTCCTCAGGGTTCCTTCTCGCAGTCGTCCGGTGCGGGGGCCGTTTCCGGAGAGAGACGGCTGAGTTGTATGCCCAGTTCCCGGTGGCGGAGACGCACGCCGGGATAGTGCGTGGCCAGGTCGTGGGCCAGGCGCTCGGCCAGGTAGACGGAGCGATGCTGGCCGCCGGTGCAGCCGATGGCCACGGTCAGATAGCTGCGCTGACTGGCCTGATAGCGGGGCAGCCAGCGTTCCACCCAGGCGCGGATGTCGGTCTGCATTTCCTCGACCATGGCGTAGCCGGCGAGGAAGTCGACCACATTGCGGTCGCGCCCGGTGGACTCGCGCAGCGACGGGTCCCAGTACGGGTTGGGCAGGCAGCGCGCATCGAAGACGATGTCGGCGTCCAGGGGCACGCCGCGCTTGAAGCCGAAGGATTCGACCGTCAGGGCCAGGGCCTCCGAGCCGCGATCGGCGAGCTGGTCGGCGATGCGGCTGCGCAGTTCGTGCACCGACAGGCGCGAGGTATCGATCACCAGATCGGCCAGGTCGCGAATCTCGGTCAGGGCGCTTTCTTCATGATCGATGGCCTCGGCCAGCGTCATGCGGTTGTTGCGCGTCAAGGGGTGGCGTCGGCGCGTGGCCGAGTAGCGTTCCAGCAGGATGCGCGCATCCGTGGTGAGGTAGACGACCTGGCACTGAATGTCTCGCTGGCGCAGCTCCTGCAGCAGGCTGGGGAAGCGCTGCAGGGCGTGCGGCAGGTTGCGGGCATCGATGCTCACGGCCACCGAGGGGTTGAGCTGGTCGCTGCGCAGTTCGTCGACCAGGGAGCCAAGCAGCATGGCCGGCAGGTTGTCGATGGCATAGAAGCCGAGGTCCTCGAGCGCCTGCAGGGCAATCGATTTCCCCGAGCCTGAGCGGCCACTGATGATGACGATCTGCATGGCGGTCTCCTGGAAGAGGCTTGGGGCGAGGCCGCATAGGGGGCCGTCAGGCGGAAGACTGTCGGCGGATCGCTTCGACCAGACATTCGTGAAGGGCGTGCTGACTGTCGGCACGCCGCAGGGCGTGGCGCGTATCGGCGTCGTTCATCACCGCGGCGGCCTGGCCGAGCAGTGCCAGATGGGCATCATCGGCGGCTTCGGGCACCAGCAGGACGAACACCAGGTCGACCGGCTCGCCATCCACGGCGTCGAAGTCGATGGCATCGGCCAACTTCAGGAAGCCGGCGATGGGCGCCTTGCAGTGGGGGTTCCGCGAGTGCGGAATGGCCACGCCGTGGCCGATCCCGGTACTGCCCAGGCGCTCCCGGCCGATCAGGCGGCTGAAGACCTCCTGGCTGTCCAGGCTGGGTGTATTCTGGGCGATGAAGGTGCTGAAGAATTCCAGCACCCGTTTTTTGCTCCCCCCGGGCACATCGAAGAGGGTGCGCTCGGGGGGCAGGATGGTTTCCAGAGTCATGATGGGTCAGCGCACGCTGGCGGCGCCCTGGGCGCGTGCCTGGGATTTTTCCTTGTGCTTCACCAGTTGCCTGTCGAGCTTGTCGGCCAGGGCATCGATGGCGGCATACATGTCGCTGTCCTTGGCCTCGGCGTGCAGGTCGGCGCCGGCGGCGTGAAGGGTACAGGCGGCTTGCTGGCGTTCCTTCTCCACGGAGAGTGTCACTTGTACGGTCGTGATGTTGTCGTAATGACGTTCGAGACGCGCGAGCTTCTCTTGTACATAGTCCCGCAGGGCGTCGGTCAATTCCACATGATGGCCGGTGAGGTTGACTTGCATGACACGCTCCTTGCTCCATGGGTTGTGGCTTGATTGTAACCCTTTTTGGAGTCGTGCAAACCCCCTGTCGCCCGCTGGCCGCGTACGCTGTCGTCAACGTTCAACGCAGGCGCTTGCGTTGGCTCGAGGAAGGGATGTGCATGGACTCGCGATACTTGGCCACGGTGCGTCGTGCCACCTCGATGCCTTCCTCGGCGAGGAGGCTGACCAGCTTGTTGTCGGACAGCGGCTTGCGCGGCGTCTCGTCCTGGATCAGCTTGCGGATGCGGGCGCGGATGGCGGTGCTGGAGTGGGCCTCGTCACCATCGCCGACATGACTGGAAAAGAAGTACTTGAGCTCGAAGACGCCGCGTGGGGTGTGAATGTACTTCTGGGTGGTGACCCGGGAGATCGTCGATTCGTGCATTTCCACTGTCTGGGCGATATCGGCCAGGATCAGCGGTTTCATGGCCTCCTCGCCATGCTCCAGAAAGTCGATCTGGCGCACCATGACCTCATGGCCGACCCGCAGCAGGGTGTCGTTGCGGCTGGCCAGGCTCTTGAGCAGCCAGCGGGCTTCCTGCAGGTGGTCCTTGAGGAACTGGTTGTCCTGGCTCTTGTCGGCGCGGCGGATGAGCGCCGCGTAATCGGGCTGTATGCGCAGGCGGGGCAGGGCGTCAGGATTGAGTTCGACCTGCCAGCCCTGGTCGCCGCGTCGCGCGATCAGGTCGGGAATGACATAGTCATCGCCGCCGGCGGTGAAGGCGCTCCCGGGTCGCGGGTCAAGCTCTCGAATCAGCGCGATGACCTCATCGAGCGCCGCGTCGTCCAGGCTCAGGCGGCGCTTCAGCAGGCGTCGGTCATCACTGGCCAGGGCCTCGAGAAACTGGCGGGCCAGGCGCCTGGCCTGGGGCAGATGGGGCGTATCCCGAGGCAGGGCGGCGAGCTGCAGCAGCAGGCATTCGCTAAGGTCGCGGGCGAGGACACCGGTCGGTTCGAACTGCTGTAGCCGCTGCAGCACCCTCTCCATGTCCTGGTCCGTCAGCGCGTCCAGTCCCTGGGCGCGCAATCCTTCACGGATGTCTTCCAGCGGCTGGTCGAGGTAGCCATCGTCGTTCACGGCGTCGATCAGGCTCTCGGCCACCCGTGTGTCGGGCTCCTGCATGCCGCTCATGGCGAGCTGCCAGGTCAGGTGCCCCTGCAGGCTCTGGCCGGCGGCCTGGCGTTCGAAGTCCGGCGCCTCGCCACTGCCCGTGCTGCCCAGCCCGGCATCCTGATAGGTGTCCGACCAGTCACTGTCGACGGTCAGTTGATCGGGAATTTCACTGGCCCAGTCGTCTTCCGGCGTGTCGCTCACGGCCTGTTCGCCGAAGTCTTCCTCGAGCTCCAGCATGGGGTTGGATTCCAGGGCCTGCTGGACTTCCTGGCGCAGGTCGAGTGTCGAGAGCTGCAGCAGAGCGATGGCCTGTTGCAGCTGAGGCGTCATGGTCAGCTGGGTGCCGAGCCGCAGTTGCAGAGAAGCCTTCATGGCCATAGACGAGGGGTCCGGGTGACGGTCTTGGAGCTTCTACCCTAATCCGGCGAGGTGCTTCATGCAAGACTCGGGCCAAATGGAGTGGCCCCGGTGGCTCGATTCATGATTCTTGACGATGCTGTGTTGCACGGGCGGCTGGCGATCGGGGGCCGAGCCCCGGCGTGCGGGGTCAGAGGCGGAAGTCCTGGCCCAGGTAGACGTCACGCACGCGCTGGTTGGCGAGAATCGTCTCGGCATCGCCCTCGGCAATGATCTGACCGTCGCCCACGATATAGGCGCCGTCGCAGATATCCAGTGTCTCGCGCACATTGTGGTCGGTGATCAGTACGCCGATGCCACGGGTCTTCAGCTGGCGAATGATGCCCTTGATCTCGCCCACCGAGATCGGATCCACCCCGGCGAAGGGTTCGTCCAGCAGGATGAAGTCGGGCTCGGTGGCCAGGGCGCGGGCGATCTCCACGCGGCGACGTTCGCCTCCGGACAGGCTCATGCCGGCGTTGTCGCGGATATGTGTCACGTGGAAGTCCTCGAGCAGGGACTCCAGCCGCTGGCGACGACCACTGCGGTCGAGATCCTTGCGTGTCTCGAGGATCGCCATGATGTTGTCGGCCACGCTCAGCTTGCGAAAGATCGAGGCTTCCTGGGGCAGGTAGCCGATGCCGGCGCGGGCCCGTTCGTGCATGGCGGCGTTCGACAGGTCATGGTCGTCGATGCCGACTCGGCCGGCGTCGGCACGCACCAGTCCCACGATCATGTAGAAGGAAGTGGTCTTGCCGGCCCCGTTGGGGCCGAGCAGGCCGATGACATGGCCCTGGCCGATTTCCAGGCTTATGTCGTGGACGACCCGGCGGCGCTTGTAGCTCTTGGCCAGGTGGCTAGCGTGCAGCGTCTTCATTGGCCTTCCTGCTGTTCGGGCTCCAGGGTCATGCGCACGCGCTGGTTGCCCTCCACGCCTTCCGCCGAGGAGCGCGCCTGGACGACCCGGCGGTCGAGGAAATATTCCAGATAGCCGCCATTGAAGGTGTCGTCGCCCTTGTGCAGTTCGGCCTGGTCGACCAGTTCCAGGCGGCGTTCCGCGACATGGTAGACGATGCGCCTGGCCCAGCCCTGGACGAGATCGGCATCGGGCGCCGGCTTCTGCTCGATGTAGGCCCGTCCGCCGGTGGCAATGGCCCGCGAGAGCTGACCGGCATCATTGCGGCGAATTTCCACGCGCTCACCCTGCAGTTTCATGCTGCCCTGCTGGATGCGCACCTCGCCCTGATAGACGGCCGTGCCGGCTTGATCATCGAGCTCGAGGCGGTCGGCTTCCACCTGGATAGGGGCACTGGCATCGCCCTCGAGGGCCAGTGCCTGCGGGACTGGCGTCAGCAGCAGCGTCACTGCCAGGCCCAGCAGCGGGGGCAGGGTCGGTCGCATCATGGCGCGGGGTCCTCATCGGTTGCCGGCGGATGGTGGCCGCGGACATTGTCGGTCAGTCGGGCCCGGTTGTCATCGAGCCAGACATCGAAACGTTCGGCCTGCATGCGTTGCGGCGGCTGGCGCAGGGTGACCGGCGCTTCGCTCCAGGCATGAGCCGTATCGGCATTGTAGTGCAGGACCCGGGTCGTCAGCTGCCAGCGCTCCTCGGGTGCTGCCAGGCGCACATTGCCGCTGAGCACCAGTGGCGAGCCGCCGCTTTCCAGGCGGCCCTGTTCGGCGCGTGCCGTCCAGTGGCGCCCGCTGTCATCGCGCAGCCGCAGGTCCGGGCTTTCCAGTCGGGTGACATCGTCGCCGGGCGTGTGGGACAGGCGTGGCGCCTGCAGCTGCTGATGCGGGAGTCCCTGGGCGTCATAGCGCGTCGCCTCGAGGTCCTCGATATAATAATCGGGCTCGCCGGACGTGCTCGGTGGCAGCGGTCCGTGCGAGTCGCTCTGGCGCTGGTCGAGCAGTGTCAGGCCGCCGCCCAGGGCCAGCAGCAGCACAAACAGCCAGGTTCGAAAGCCGGGTCTGGGGAGTCGCATGATGTTACCCCGGATCCTTCAGGTGGCGGGCGAGCATGGCCTCCCAGTCTCCCCGGGCCTGGAGCAGGGCATCGCAGATCTCGCGGACGGCGCCGTGGCCACCCGGGCGCTCGGTGACCCAGTCGGCATGGGCGGCGATATAGGGCGGCGCATTGGGTACGCTGATACCGACCCCGGCATGATGGATAGGGGCCAGGTCGGGCAGGTCGTCGCCACAATAGGCCACCTCGTCGAGTTCGAGCCCGAGTTCGTGGCTCAGCCGGCGCAGCACGGGCAGCTTGTGCTTGATGCCCTGATGAAGGTGCGCAATTCCCAGTGCCGTGGCCCGCTCGGTGACCATGGAAGAGTCGCGTCCGGTGATCAGGGCCACGCGCACGCCGACTTCCTGCAGCATCTTGATGCCCTGGCCGTCCAGGGTGTGAAAGGCCTTGGTTTCGCTGCCGTCGGACTGGAAGTAGAGCCGGCCATCGGACAGCACGCCATCCACGTCCAGGGCCAGCAGTCGTATCCTGGCCATGCGCTCGAGCAGGGAGGGGGAGAGGGGCGTGTCGGGCATGACAACTCCGGTGATCAGATGACGCCGCTGGCCAGCAGGTCATGCATGTGCAGGGCGCCGACCGGATGACCGTCCGGATCCACCACGGCCAGCGCGGTGATGCGGTTGTCTTCCATGATGCGCACGGCCTCGGCCGCCAGGGTGTCGGGGGAGATGCGCTTGCCGGGAGCGGTCATCACGTCGTCGACCGTCAACTGGCTCAGGTCGGCGTGATGGTCCAGGGTACGCCGCAGGTCACCGTCGGTGTAGACACCCACCAGGTAATCACTCGGGTCGACGACACAGGTGAAGCCAAGCCCCTGCCGGGTGATTTCCAGCAGGGCATCGCGCAGCGGGCTGCCGGACGCCACGCGCGGCAGGCGACTGCCGTGGTGCATCAGGTCCGATACACGCAGCAAGAGACGCTTGCCCAGGCTGCCGCCGGGGTGGGACAGGGCAAAGTCCTCTTCGGTGAAGCCGCGGGCCTCCAGCAGGGCCACGGCCAGGGCGTCACCCAGGGCCAGGGCGGCGGTCGTCGAGGAGGTGGGCGCCAGGTCCAGGGGGCAGGCCTCGCGTTCGACGCCGGCGAAGAGGTGGGCGTCGGCATGGCGACCGAGGGTCGAGTGCGGACGCCCGGTCATGCTGATCAGGGGAGTGCCCAGGCGCTTGAGCAGGGGCAGCAGGGCGGTCACCTCGGCCGTCTCGCCGGAGTGCGACAAGGCCAGGACCACATCGCCGGGCGTGATCATGCCCAGGTCGCCGTGGCTTGCCTCGCCGGGATGCACGAAGAAGGCAGGGGAGCCGGTGCTGGCCAGGGTGGCGGCAATCTTGCCGCCGATGTGGCCGGACTTGCCCATGCCGGTCACCACCACACGGCCCGAGCAGCCCAGGATGAGTTCGCAGGCGTGTTCGAAGTCGCCATCGAGATGCTCGATCAGGGCGCCGATGGCCTGCTGCTCCAGGGTCAGGGTACGTATCGCGCTGTTGCGCAGCAGGTCGGAAGGGGAGGTCGTGTCAGTCATGGTGTGATTGTTGCCTGTCCCGGGAATTCTCTCAAGGATCAAACGCCAGCGGTGATCTGCTGACTGCCCAGCCAGATCAGGTAGCCGACGTAGATGGCGGTCAGCACGGCGCCCGGCAGGCGCTTGATCTGCCCGTGACGTTGCCAGAGCAGCAGCATGCCCAGCGCCAGGGTCAGCAGCAGCATCACCGGATAGTCGCGGCCGGCCGCCGCCGGATCGGTGGCGCCCGGTCGCAGCAGGGCGGGCACCGGCAGCACGGCCAGCATGTTGAACAGGTTGGAGCCGATGACGTTGCCGATGGCCAGGTCGTGGTGGCGTTTCAGCGCGCTGGCCACGCAGGCGGCGAGTTCGGGCAGGCTGGTGCCGATGGCGACGATGGTCAGGCCGATCACCAGGTCGCTGATGCCGAAGCCGCGGGCAATCTCGCTGGCCCCCCACACCAGGGCGCGCGAGCTGGCCACCATGATCGCCAGGGTCAGGGCCAGCCACAACAGGGCGCGCACCAGCGTCATGTCGGGGATCTCGGTGTCGACATCGGCGCCGCCCGGGGTGTCGGCGCGAAATAGCCACCACAGGCTGAAGATCAGCAGGGCTACAAGCAGCAGTCCGTCCGGACGGTCCAGCTGACCATTGGCCAGCGCATACCCGGCCAGGCCGGTGGCGCCGAGCAGCAGCGGCAGCTCCTTGCGTACGATCGAGAAGCGCACCGGGATGGGCACTACCAGGGCCGTGATGCCGAGCACCAGGCCGATGTTGGCGATATTGGAGCCCAGGGCATTGCCGGTGGCGAGATTGGGCACGCCATCCAGCGAGGCCATGAGCGAGACCACGATTTCCGGTGCCGAGGTGCCGATCGAGACAATCGTCATGCCCACCAGCATGGTGCTCATGCCGGCGCGGTAGGCGGTCGCGGCGGCGGCGCCGACGAAGCGGTCGGCACTCCAGAGCAGGCCGACGAGGCCGAGGATGACGAGCAGGGCGGGAAGCAGCATGACAGCCAGGATGTCCATGGTGAAAAGTGGCCTATTGAACATGCTCCATCGACCCGGCGCAAGCGGAGCCGGTCTGTGCTGGCGCGCCGCGACCCAGTTAGGATACGATGTTCGATAATTCTCTTCAGGAACGCATACGGATGACCGACTCTCCCTTCGTGGAAGTGGAAGGCCTGCATTATGCCCGCGGCGAGACGGCGATCTTCCGCGGCATCGACATGGTCATTCCGCGTGGCAAGGTGACTGCCATCATGGGGCCCAGCGGCACCGGCAAGACCACCCTGCTCAAGCTGCTCGGCGGCCAGTTGTCACCGGATGCCGGGCGGGTGCGCATCGATGGCGAGGACGTGCACCGGCTGTCGCGCAAGGCGCTGTTCGGCCTGCGGCGGCGGATGGGCATGCTGTTCCAGAGCGGGGCACTCTTTTCGGACCTGAATGTCTACGAGAATGTCGCCTTTCCGCTGCGGGTGCATACCGACCTGCCGGAGTCGATGATTCGCGATCTGGTACTGCTCAAGCTGCAGGCCGTGGGGTTGCGCGGTGCCCGTGAACTGTCGCCCGCCGAGCTTTCCGGCGGCATGGCGCGCCGGGTGGCACTGGCGCGGGCCATTGCACTGGATCCGGAACTGATCCTGTATGACGAGCCCTTCGTCGGTCAGGACCCGATTTCCATGGGCGTACTGGTGCAGCTGATTCGACGGCTCAATGACGCCCTCGGGCTCACGGCTGTGGTGGTATCGCATGACATCAAGGAGACCCTGTCCATCGCCGATTATGTCTATGTCATCGCCGATGGCCAGGTCATGGCGCATGGCACCCCCGAGACCCTGGATGTGGACCAGGACGCGCGCGTGCGCCAGTTCGTGCATGGCGAGCCGGATGGGCCGGTGCCCTTTCACTATCCTGCCCCGGATTTCCATGCCGACCTGATGGACGCGGGAGGCCGCCAATGATCGAACGCATCAGGCGCCTCGGTCGCTGGGGCTGCACGGCCCTGGAGAGCCTCGGCGACGCCGGGATCTTCCTCGCCCAGTCGATGTTCGGCATTCCCTCTGCCGAGGGCATTCGGCTGTGGCTGCGTCAGGTTCACTTCGTCGGCGTGCTGTCGCTGGCGATCGTTCTGGTCTCGGGGCTGTTCATCGGCATGGTGCTGGCCCTGCAGGGCTATACCATCCTGGTCGACTTCGGCGCCGAGGATGCGTTGGGGCAGATGGTGGCACTCTCCCTGTTGCGGGAGCTGGCGCCGGTGGTGGCCGCCCTGCTGTTTGCCGGGCGCGCCGGTTCGGCACTGACCGCGGAAATCGGCCTGATGAAGGCCACCGAGCAGCTCACCAGCATGGAAATGATCGGCGTCGACCCCTTGCGTCGCATCGTCGCGCCGCGCCTCTGGGCCGGTTTCGTGGCCCTGCCGCTGCTGACCATCGGCTTCGGGGTGGTCGGTGTCTGGGGCGGGCAGCTGGTCGGCGTGCAGTGGCTGGGCGTGTTCGAGGGCTCCTACTGGGGCAACATGCAGGCCAGCGTCGACTTCATCGGGGATGTCGGCAACGGCTTGCTCAAGAGTCTGGTGTTTGCCCTGGTGGTCACCTGGATCGCGGTGTATCAGGGCTATGCCCTGGTGCCCACTTCTGAAGGCATTTCGCGGGCCACCACGCGCACGGTGGTATATGCCTCCCTGGCGGTTCTCGGTCTGGATTTCTTGCTGACCGCCGTCATGTTCGGAGGCTTGTCCTGATGTTCGGAGACACGCAATGAAGCGTAGCAAGACAATGGAACTCGGCGTTGGCCTCTTCATGCTGGCCGGCATCATCGGGCTGGTGTTTCTCGGTCTGAGGGTCAGCGGGCTGAGCCTGCAGACCCCGGAAAGCCGGTTCGAGCTGCAGGCCAACTTTGCCAATATCGGCGGTCTGAAACCGCGCGCCCGGGTCACCATGGCGGGCGTCACCGTGGGCCGGGTCGAGAGTATCGAGCTGGACACCGAGTGGTATGACGCCCGGGTGGTGATGGAAATCGATGGAGATCTGGAAGGCAAGTTGCCCGAGGACAGCACGGCGGCGGTACTGACCTCCGGGTTGCTGGGCGAGCAGTACATCGGCCTCTCGGTGGGCGGTGCGCCCGAGACGCTGGGAGAGGGCGATCGCATTCGTGATACCCAATCCGCACTGGTGCTGGAGGAGTTGATCCAGCAGTTTGTATCCAATATGGCTTCGGAGTGATGAAGATGCTGACTATACCCATGGCCCGGCTGCGTGCCGGCCTGTTGCTGCTGGTTGTGTCGATGGTCGTGCTGCCGGTTCAAGCGCAGCAGGCCGAGAGTCCGGAAGCCTTGATTCGCGACAGTGTCGATGCCCTGATGTCGCAGATCGAGGGACGCAAGGATTACTTCGCCCAGCATCCGGACGAACTGGCGAGCGTGGTCGAGGACAATCTGACCGAGGTGGCGGACATGCGTTATATCGGCGCCAGTGTCATGGGCCGCTATTTCGGCAATGCGACCCCTCGGCAACGCTCGCGCTTCGTCGAGACCTTTCGCCAGACGCTGATCGACACCTACTCCAGGGGGTTGGTGACCTTCGATTATCGCGAGATTCGTGTCCTCGATGATCAGGAAGGATCACGCTACGAGGATCAGGCCAGTGTCGGCATGGAAGTGGTGGGCACCGATGGCACGGTCTACCCGATCAGCTACACCATGCGACTCGATGAGGGAAGCTGGAAGGTCGTCAATGTCATCGTCAATGGCATCAACCTGGGGCTGACCTTCCGCAACCAGTTCGATCAGGCCATGCGCCAGCACAACCGTGACTATGACGCGGTCATCGAGGGCTGGGCCCCCGAGCTGGATGTCGACGAGCTGGAGGACGGTGAGTGAGTGTCCTGCTCGAGGACGGCGCCAACCGGCTGGAGGGCGAGGGCACCACGCTGCGCGTGATCGGTCGTGTCGACTTCGAGAGCGCGGCCTCGCTGGCCGCCGCCGGCCGCGAGTGGCTGGCGGGTTGCCCGTCGGGCGGCGCCGTGACCTTCGATCTGCAGGGCATCGACCGTGTCAGCAGTGCTGCGCTCAGCATGCTGCTCGAATGGTTGCGCACGGCCGAGCACAGTGGCCTCGACGTCTCCGGAGTGCGCCTTTCGGCGCCGCTGGCCAGGCTGACCGAGGTCGCGGAGCTGAACCGCCTGTTGCCTGATCCGGGCTGTGCCTCGAGCGCTTGAGGCGATGCCGGCGGCATCGCCAAGTGCCATGCTTTTCTTTACCATGTCGGCGACAATGACGCCGACATTTTTATGCGGTGCATCCACCGACGACAGCGAAACGCGAGGACTCCATGCATCCCAGTGACGTCAAGGCGCTTCTCGAGAGCCGTATCGACAATTGCGAGTTTTATATTCAGGGCGAGGGCTGCGACTTCCAGGTGACCGCCGTGGGTGAAGCCTTCGACGGGCTGTCGCGCGTCAAGCGGCAACAGCTGGTCTATGGCGCACTGTCCGACGAGATCGCCTCCGGCGCCCTCCACGCCATCACCATTCGTACTTACACCCCGCAGCAGTGGCAAGATGCTGCCGAGAGCAAGGGGGCCTGAGGGTCGACCCAAACATGGACAAGCTGATCATCACCGGGGGTGGCCCCGTCGACGGAGAAGTCTGGGCGAGCGGCGCCAAGAATGCGGCGCTGCCCATTCTGTGTGCCACCCTGCTGGCCGACGAGCCCGTGACCATCGGTAACCTGCCGCACCTGCAGGACATCACCACGACCCTCGAGCTGCTCGGGCACATGGGCGTGCAACCGGTCATGGGCGAGCGCATGAGCATTCAGCTCGATGGCGGGCAGGTCACGGACTGTCACGCGCCCTATGAGCTGGTCAAGAAGATGCGCGCCTCCATCCTGGTGCTGGGCCCCTTGCTGGCGCACTTCGGCAAGGCGGATGTATCCCTGCCGGGGGGCTGTGCCATTGGCTCGCGTCCGGTGGACCTGCATCTGCGCGGTCTCGAGGCCATGGGGGCCGAGATTCGTGTCGAGAGCGGTTATATCCGAGCACGGGTGGACGGCCGTCTGAAGGGGGCGACCATCTTCTTCGACACCGTCACCGTGACCGGCACCGAGAACCTGTTGATGGCCGCGACCCTGGCGGAGGGCACCACGGTGCTCGAGAATGCCGCCCGCGAGCCCGAGGTGGTCGACCTGGCCGAGTGCCTGATCAAGATGGGGGCCAATATCCGCGGCCACGGCTCCGACACCATTACCATCGAGGGCGTCGAGCGGTTGCATGGCGCGGTGCATGATGTCATGCCCGACCGCATCGAGACCGGCACCTTCCTGGTGGCGGCGGCGCTGTCGCGGGGCCGGGTGCGGGTGCGCAATACCCGCGCCGACCTGCTGGATGCCGTGCTCGCCAAGCTCGAGGAGGCCGGTGCCAAGGTGACGCATGGCGATGACTGGATCGCGCTGGACATGCAGGGCAAGCGGCCCAGGGCGGTCAGCATCCGCACGGCGCCCTATCCGGCCTTTCCCACCGACATGCAGGCCCAGTTCGTGGCCATGAATGCGGTGGCCGAGGGCACCTCGCGCGTGGTGGAGACGATCTTCGAGAACCGTTTCATGCACGTCCAGGAGCTCAACCGCATGGGCGCCAATATTGCGCTCGAGGGCAATACCGCGGTGATCTCGGGCGTGGAGAGCCTGTCGGGGGCGCCGGTGATGGCGACCGATCTACGTGCCTCGGCCTCGCTGGTGATCGTGGCCATGATGGCGGCCGGCGAGACACTGGTGGACCGCATCTATCACATCGATCGTGGTTATGAGTGCATCGAGGAGAAGCTGCAACTGCTGGGTGCGAAGATTCGACGCGTGCCGGGCTGAAGTCGACAACGGGCAATACCATGAGCAAGCAATTGATCCTGGCCCTTTCCAAGGGGCGTATTCTTGACGAGACTCTGCCGCTACTGGCGGATGCCGGCATCACGCCGGCGGAGGATCTCTCGTCGAGCCGCAAGCTGCTGTTCGATACCAACCTGGCGGACGTCAAGCTGGTGGTGATTCGGGCGACCGACGTGCCGACCTATGTGCAGCTGGGGGCCGCGGATGTCGGCGTGGCCGGCAAGGACGTGCTGCTGGAGCATGGTGCCGAAGGCCTGTACGAGCCGCTGGACCTGGAGATTGCCCGCTGCAAGCTGATGACGGCCGGCATGACGGGTGCCGCGCCGAGTCAGGCACGGCGGCGGGTGGCGACCAAGTTCGTCGAGGTGGCGCGTCGCTACTACGCGGAGCAGGGCGTCCAGGCCGAGGTCATCAAGCTGTACGGTGCCATGGAACTGGCTCCCCTGATGAACCTGGCCGACGAGATCGTCGATATCGTCGATACCGGCAATACCCTGCGCGCCAACGGCATGGAGCCGCGCGAACTGATCGCGCCGATCAGCACGCGTCTGGTGGTCAACAAGGCCGCCATGACCATGAAGCACGACCGTCTCAAGCCGCTGATCGCGCGCTTGAACGAGGCCGTGGCCAGTCGCCGGGAAACCCAGGACGCCTGAGGCGCCCAATCGTTGCGAGGGGAAGAATCATCATGAATGAAGCGTCTGCCGAGAGCCCGGGCATCAACCGGCTGGCCACCAGCGACGACGACTTCGACACACGACTCGAGGCCCTGCTGGCCTGGGAAGGGGTGTCCGATGCCGAGGTGCAGCAACGTGTCAGCGAGATTCTGGCGGCCGTTCAACAGCGCGGCGATGCCGCCCTGGTTGAATACAGCAACCACTTCGATCGCCTGTCCGTCGCCGGCATGGCCGAACTGACGCTCGACGCCGAGCGCCTGCGCCAGGCCCATGACAACCTGCCGGCCGAGCAGCGTGAAGCACTGGCGCATGCCGCCGAGCGGATTCGTCACTATCACGAGCAGCAGAAGCCGACCTCCTGGCAGTACACCGAGGCCGACGGGACCGTGCTGGGCCAACAGGTCATGCCGCTGGATCGCGCCGGCATCTATGTGCCCGGTGGCAAGGCGGCTTACCCCTCCTCGGTGCTGATGAACGCCATCCCGGCCCATGTCGCCGGGGTTGCCGAGATCGTCATGGTCGTGCCGACCCCGGATGGGGTGCTCAACGACCTGGTGCTGGCGGCGGCCTATCTCGCCGGTGTCGACCATGTCTTCACCATCGGCGGGGCCCAGGCGGTGGCGGCACTGGCCTACGGCACCGAGACGGTGCCGCGGGTCGACAAGATCGTCGGGCCCGGCAATATCTATGTGGCGACCGCCAAGCGGGCGGTCTTCGGCCGTGTGGGCATCGACATGATCGCCGGTCCCTCGGAGATCCTGGTGGTTTCCGACGGCCAGACCGATGCCGACTGGCTGGCCATGGATCTGTTCTCCCAGGCCGAGCATGACGAGGATGCCCAGGCGATCCTGATCAGCTGGGATGCCGAGCACCTGGAAGCGGTTGCCGAGGCCATGGCGCGTCAGTTGCCGACGCTCGAGCGTGAGGACATCGTGCGCGCCTCGCTGGCGAGCCGCGGGGCCCTGATTCACTGCCGTGACCAGGACGAGGCGCTGGCGCTGATCAATCGTGTCGCCCCCGAGCATCTGGAATTGTCGGTGGCGGAGCCGCAAGCCTGGCTGCCGCAGGTTCGCCACGCCGGTGCCATCTTCATGGGCCGCCACACTGCCGAGGCGCTGGGCGATTATTGCGCCGGACCCAACCATGTGCTGCCGACCTCGGGCACGGCACGCTTCTCGTCGCCGCTGGGGGTCTACGACTTCCAGAAGCGCTCCTCGTTGATCCAGTGTTCGCCCCAGGGGGCTTCGCGGCTCGGTGCCACGGCGTCGGTGCTGGCGCGGGGCGAGTCGCTCACCGCCCATGCGCGCAGTGCCGAGTACCGCATTCGCGATTGAGTGGTCCCTGGCTCCGCTGCCCCCTCGATGCCCCGCCTGGCGGGGCATCGTCGTTTGCGGGGTGATGAGGCCGGGCCAGGCAGTGTCTGAAAAGTCGAAGAGCGCAGGCAGTTTTCGGATAATGCCTAGGCACTGTCTGAAACGTCGACGAGCGAAGGTTAGACAAGGCGAAAAGCTGTGAAAATGCGGAGTTTACAAAGAGTAAATGAGCAATTTGAGCAGATTTTCAACGTCGTATAGCCGAGCACAGGCAGTTTTCAGACCTTGCCTAGGGCGTCTCGCCCGCCGGGGTGGCGCTGTCCTGCCGGGCCGCCGTGTTGTCGGCTTCGGCTCGATCCGTGGTCGAGTCGCTGGCCTCGTCATCGTCGCCGGTCTCCGGCGATGACGGCGGCTCCTGGCTGTCATCCGGCTCGTCAGCGTCGCGCAGCGGGCGGCTCGGGGTCGGGCGTTCGGCAACGGTGAGCGTGACCTGCCGGGTCTCGCCGCCACGCATGATGGTCACGGGGAGCTGGGTCCCCGGCGCGACGGCGGCAATGTCACTCATGGTCTGACGGGGGTCGACGATCGGCTCGCCATCGACCTTCAACAGCACGTCACCGGGCTGCAGACCGGCCCTGGCCGCCGGGCCGTTGGGGACTACCCCGGCGATGACCACGCCGCTCGGGGCCTCCAGGCCGAAGGACGCGGCCAGTTCGGCGTCGAGCTCCTGGGCCTCGATACCCAGCCAGCCGCGAATCACCCGCCCCTTGGTGACGATCTCCTTGAGGATGTTGCTGGCCAGGTTGGCGGGAATGGCGAAGCCGATGCCCTGGGAGCCACCCGAACGCGAGAAGATGGCCGTGTTGATGCCGACCAGCGCGCCCTCGGGGTTGATCAGGGCCCCGCCGGAGTTGCCCGGATTGATGGCGGCATCGGTCTGGATGAAGTCTTCGTAGGCACTCAGCCCCAGGTGGCTGCGTCCGGTGGCGCTGATGATGCCCATGGTCACGGTCTGCCCCACGCCGAAGGGGTTGCCGATGGCCAGGGAGACGTCGCCGACCGCGACGCCCTGGGAGTCGCTCAGCTCGATGACCGGGGTGTCCTGCAGGTCGATGCGCAGCACCGCCAGGTCACTCTCCGGGTCGGTCCCGACCACTTCCGCCAGGGTCTCGCGGCCGTCGCGCAGCGCCACCTGGATCTGATCGGCGCCCTGGATGACGTGGTTGTTGGTGAGCACATAGCCTTCCTCGCTGACGATGACGCCGGACCCCAGGCTCGACAGCATGCGTCGGCGACTGGGGGCGTCGTCACCGAAGAACTGGCGGAAGAAGGGGTCCGACATCAGCGGGTGGGAGTCACGCTCGACCACCCGCGAGGAGTAGATGTTGACCACCGCCGGCGCGGCACGCTCGACCGCCCGGGCATAGCTGACCGGGCCTTCATCGCGTGACAAGGGCTCGGCCTGGCGAACCTCCGGGGTCGACCTTTGCTGAGCATCCTGGCCGCCACTGTCGCTACCCGTATCACTGGCCTGGCGCCCGAGCAGCTGAGGGAAAGCATTGAGCAACACCACGGCTGCCAGCACGCCGATCAGAACGGGCCAGAGATAGGGGAGGGCGCGTCGCATGCGGGAGAAGTTCCTTATGCCTGGTCGCGGGGGGCAGTGAGCGCTGGTTACAATGTGGCGATGATAACATTTCCTCTCTCACCACGCCCGGAGGGTTCATGACGACGTGTGATGAAGTGGTCACCGCCTGTGAGCGGGAACTGGCCGCGTCAAGCTTCAAGGACTTCACTGCCAATGGCCTCCAGGTCGGCGGCCGGGCGCGAATCCAGCGGATACTGAGCGGGGTCACGGCCTGCCAGGCGCTGCTCGACGAGGCCGTGGCCTGGCAGGCCGACATGGTGCTGGTGCATCACGGCTACTTCTGGAAGAACGAGCCGGTCAATGTCGTCGGCATGAAGCGTCAGCGCCTGGCGACCCTGCTGAGGCACGACATCAATCTGCTGGCCTATCATCTGCCGCTCGATGCCCATGCGACACTCGGCAACAATGCCAGGCTGGCCGATCGACTGGGCTTCGAAGTGGTCGGCTGCCTGGATGGCGAGCTCGGGCAGGGGCTGTTGTGGCACGGTTCGCCCAGCGCGCCGCTGACGCCCGGGGAGCTGGCCCAGCATGTCGGCGAGCGGCTGGCCCGCGAGCCCCTGTTGATCGAGTCACCACAGGCCGGCGAGATTCGGCGAATCGCCTGGTGTACCGGCGGTGCCCAGGACATGATCATCCAGGCGGCCGAGGCCGGAGCCGATGCCTTCATTTCCGGCGAGATCTCCGAACGCACGACGCATCTGGCGCGGGAGATGGGCATTCATTATCTGGCCGCGGGTCACCATGCCACCGAACGCTATGGCGTTCAGGCGCTGGGCGAGTGGCTGGCGCAAGGCTTCGCTGTCGAGCATCGTTTCGTGGACATCGATAACCCGGCTTGATCCCCGTCGGCTCGCGGGCAGCACCGTTGTCGGGCCTGCGGTCGGAAGGGCAGTGCCCGGCACTGCTCCGGCCGGGCACGCCTGACGCAGGGTTCAGTAGCGGGGCGGTTGTGCGGGGGCGTTGTCGCCGGACTTCAGGCCGAAGTCCTCCGACAGGGTGCCGCGATTGCCGTCGGCATAATCGCGCGGGGCATCGACGTCCTGCTTGTCCTCATCGGCCTGCCCCAGGTCTGGCTGGCTGGGCTGTGCCGAGCCGCAGTGCGCGGCCGTGTCGTGCATCTCCTGCTGCAGGCTGCGGCCATTGGCCAGCAGGGCCGACAGAAGGTCATCGGCGCGCTCGAAGTGCTCGCTCAGCGTGCCGCGCAGCTCGGTGAGCTCGCGGTCGCGTTCGGCCAGGCGCTTGCGCAGCTTCTGGGCGCTCCGGGCGCCGCCATTGAGCAGGTGGTATCCCAATGCCCCGATACCGGCGCCGGCCAGCAGGCATGCCATGATCAGCACCCAGTTGATATTGCCTTGTTCCACGTGTGTCTCCCTGTGCGTTCGTTCGGCCTGACGATGGTGGCTGTCAGTGGAAATTCCGTTGCCATTATAGGGCGGGCGTCAGTACCGCGGTCAACGACAGCAATGCCAAGGCCAGGCGCGAAGCGTATAATCCTTTCCCTTTCGATGTCAGTCCAGAGTGGATGGTGAACCATGCCCAACAGCAATCACGGCAAGCCGCCCGAAACGCCGCCCGCGACCTCGCCGCTGGCGCGCTATCGTGCGGACCTCGAGCGTGAAGGCTTCGCACATGACCCTGCCCAGGAACGGGCTGTCGAGCACCTGCAGCGTCTTCATGACGACCTGCTGGCAACGCCGCGGGCCCGGTCCGCTGCGAGCGCAGGCGTGGCCGCGGGGTGGAAGGCGAAGGTCTCCGGGCTCTTCGGCAGAAAGGAGGCGACGCCCGAGGTCGAGATGCCGCGCGTCACGGGGCTGTACTTCTGGGGCGGCGTCGGACGCGGCAAGACCTATCTGGTCGATGCCTTCTACGAGTCGCTGCCCTTTGCCGAGAAGATGCGCACCCATTTCCACCGCTTCATGCAGCGGGTGCACAACGAACTGGAGCACTACAAGGGCAGATCCAATCCGTTGACGCTGGTGGCCGACCGCTTCGCCGACGAGGCCCGAGTGATCTGCTTCGACGAGTTCTTCGTCAAGGACATCACCGATGCGATGATCCTGGCCAATCTGCTGGAAGCCCTGTTTGCCCGCGACGTGGTGCTGGTCGCGACCTCCAACATCGAGCCGGCCGAACTCTACAAGGATGGCCTGCAGCGTGCCCGCTTTCTACCGGCCATCGACCTGCTCGAGCGCCATTGCGAGGTCGTCAATGTCGACTCGGGAGTCGACTATCGGCTGCGTACCCTGGAGCAGGCCGAGATCTTTCACTCGCCCCTGGACGATGCCGCTGAGGCCGAACTGCAGCGCAGCTTTCACTCCCTCGCGGGTGGCGAGGGCAGGCAGGGCGCGGCCATCGAGATCAACCACCGCAGCCTGACGACGCGGCGCCAGCATGAAGGCGTCGTGTGGTTCGAATTCACCGAGCTGTGCGAGGGTCCGCGCAGCCAGAATGACTATATCGAGCTGGCCCGCGAGTATCACAGCGTGCTGGTCTCCAATGTGAGCCGCATGAATGGCGCCACCGACGACACGGCACGGCGCTTCATCAACATGGTCGATGAGTTCTACGACCGCGGCGTCAAGCTGCTGATGTCCGCCGAAGCCCCGGCCGAGCAGCTGTATCAGGGCGGCAGGCTCGAATTCGAGTTTCAGCGCACCCTGTCGCGGCTGCAGGAAATGCAGTCCCACGACTACCTCGCCTTGCCGCATAAGCCCTGACCCCTCGGCCGAGTTTCGGGTCTCGGGTCTCGGGTCTCGGCGAGGTATGCTCTGCTCGCATCTCGCATCTCGCATCTCGCATCTCGCATCTCGCATCTCGCATCTCGCATCTCGCATCTCGCATCTCGCATCTCGCATCTCGCATCTCGCATCTCGCATGCTTCGCGATTGCCATGCCAGCCGCGCATCGTGTAGAATGCGCGCTCGCTCGAACGTTGTTGTCTGCTCCACGGAGCGGGTCGGCAACCAAGAAAAATAGGGATGGTCCTGTCGCGGTGCGCCGCCGGGGCTCAACGCATCAATTTGGTGATTCACCCATGAAGACGTTCACTGCCAAACCGCAGTCCGTCCAGCGCGACTGGTACGTCGTAGACGCGGCGGACAAGACGCTTGGTCGATTGGCCACTGAAATCGCTCGTCGCCTGCGCGGCAAGCACAAGCCGGAATACACCCCGCATGTCGATACCGGCGATTACATCGTCGTGATCAATGCCGAGAAGGTGAAGGTGACCGGCAACAAGGCCACCGACAAGAACTATTACCGCCATACCGGTTATCCGGGTGGCCTGCGCTCCATGAGTTTCGAACAGATGATCGATCATGCGCCTGAGCGGGTCATCGAGTTCGCGGTCAAGGGCATGCTCCCGAAGGGTCCGCTGGGTCGTGCCATGCACTCGAAGCTTAAGGTGTACGCCGGCACCGAGCATCCCCACGCCGCCCAGCAGCCGCAAGAACTGAACATCTGAGGGAGTCTTCGCCATGACACAGCAGTATTACGGCACCGGTCGCCGCAAGACCTCTACCGCACGCGTCTTTCTCAAGGCGGGTACCGGCAAGATCACCGTCAACAATCGCGAACTGAACGATTACTTCGGCCGCGTGACCGGCCACA
The DNA here is from genome assembly GCF_030409265.1 of Halomonas sabkhae. Classification (NCBI taxonomy): domain Bacteria; kingdom Pseudomonadati; phylum Pseudomonadota; class Gammaproteobacteria; order Oceanospirillales; family Halomonadaceae; genus Halomonas; species Halomonas sabkhae. The sequence continues at coordinate 79,517 of NZ_JAUFPM010000015.1, read as the reverse complement.
TGGTCGTGCGTCAGCCCCTCGAGCTGACCGAGACCCTGGGTCAGTTCGACGTCTACGTCACCGTCAAGGGCGGTGGTGGTTCGGCACAGGCCGGCGCCATTCGTCACGGCATCACCCGTGCGCTGATGCAGTACAACGAAGACTTCCGCAAGCCGCTGCGCGACGCGGGCTACGTGACGCGTGACGCGCGTGAAGTCGAGCGCAAGAAAATCGGTCTGCGCAAGGCGCGTCGTCGTCCGCAGTTCTCGAAGCGTTAAGTTTTCTCGCTTGCCGATACAAGCGCCCGGGCCCTGCGGCCCGGGCGCTTTTTTTATGTCGTGGGCAGTCTCGACGTAGAATTGCGTGAAACAGTCGAGTGTGGCTTCGGGGATTTTGTTGCTATGTTGTTAGCAGCAGGATGCAGCAAGACGTAGCGTCAGGATAAAAAACGGGCACCCCTGCAGCACATGACGACCGATGGCGCACGAGCCGCCGAGCCGGATCGGGCAGGATCCGTGGGCAAGCGGTGTCGTAAGTTCGCAGTGTCGTGTTCTGCACGGGCCAGTCGACGGAGAGACCTGCACATGGCTGATGAGGGCGTGAACAAGGGGAGACGCCGCTTCCTGGTGGCGGCGACCACGGTCGTCGGCGCTGCCGGAGCGGTTGCCGTGGCCGTGCCGTTCCTCTCGGCCTGGAAGCCGAGTGCCGAGGCCAGGGCGGCCGGAGCGCCGGTCAAGGCCGATATATCCAAGCTGCAGCCTGGTCAGCGCATGGTGGTCGAATGGCGCGGGCGGCCGGTGTGGATTCTCGATCGTTCAACGGAAATGATCCAGCGTACCGAGACGCTGGGCGGCGAGCGTCTTGCCGATCCGGAGTCCAGCAACCCGCAGCAGCCGGACTATGCCAGGGGGCCGTTGCGCTCCATTCGTCCGGAGATCGGGGTCTTCGTGGGCATCTGTACGCACCTGGGGTGCTCGCCGCTGTTCCGGCCCGAACCCAGCGCGGAAGGCGTCGGCGTCGATGACTGGCCGGGGGGCTTCTTCTGCCCCTGTCATGGCTCACGCTTCGACCTGGCCGGGCGGGTCTTTCGCAACGTGCCGGCGCCGCTCAACCTGGAAGTGCCGCCTTACCACTTCGAGAGCGATTCGGTCATCGTGGTGGGTGTCGGCGAAGGCGAGGAGGTTGGCTGATGGAACGCTCCGACAAGCCCAAGGCAGAACGTGGCCTGATGCGCTGGGTGGATGATCGCTTCCCGGCGACCCAGATGTTGCGCGACCACCTGACGGGATATTATGCCCCGCGCAACTTCAACTTCTGGTATTTCTTCGGTTCGCTGGCGATGCTGGTGCTGGTCAATCAGATCCTGACCGGCATCTGGTTGACCATGACCTACACGCCGACCGCGGAAGACGCTTTCGCTTCCGTCGAGACCATCATGCGCGACGTGGAATGGGGCTGGCTGATCCGCTATCTGCACACCACGGGCGCCTCGGCGTTTTTCGTGGTGATCTATCTGCACATGTTCCGCGGCCTGCTGTACGGCTCCTACAAGGCGCCACGGGAGCTGGTCTGGGTGTTCGGCATGGCCATTTATCTGGCCCTGATGGCCGAGGCCTTCATGGGCTACCTGCTGCCCTGGGGGCAGATGTCCTACTGGGGAGCCCAGGTGATCACCTCGCTGTTCTCCGCCATTCCGGCCATCGGGCCGGGGCTGGCCGAGTGGATTCGTGGTGATTACCTGGTCACCGGGATCACCCTGAACCGCTTCTTTGCCCTGCATGTCGTGGCCCTGCCCATCGTGATCCTGGCACTGGTGGTGCTGCATATCGTGGCCCTGCATGAAGTGGGCTCCAACAACCCGGACGGTATCGAGATCAAGGACAAGCTCGATGCCAATGGCAAGCCGCTCGACGGGGTGCCCTTCCACCCGTACTACACCCTCAAGGATCTGGTCGGTGTGGCGGTGTTTCTCTTCGTGTTCTGCGTGGTGGTCTTCTATTTCCCCGAGGGTGGTGGCTATTTCATCGAGAAGCCCAACTTCGAGCCGGCGGACCCGCTGCAGACGCCGGACCATATCGCCCCGGTCTGGTACTTCACGCCCTTCTACGCCATTCTGCGTGGCGTCACCTTCTCGGTGTTCGGGCTGGAGGCCAAGTTCCTCGGCGTGGTGGCCATGGGGCTGGCCATCGGCCTGCTGTTTGTCCTGCCCTGGCTGGACCGCAGCCGGGTACGTTCCATGCGCTACAAGGGCTGGATGTCACGTGCCATGCTGGGCCTTTTCGTCATCTGCTTCGTGACCCTGGGGGTGCTGGGCGTGCTGCCCTCGACCGAGACCCGCACGCTCATCGCCCAGGTGTGCACCCTGGGGTATTTTGCCTATTTTCTGTTGATGCCCCTCTACACCAGGCTGGAAACGACCAGGCCCGTGCCGGAAAGGGTGACTGACTGATGAGAAAATCACTGCTGGTATTGTGTCTCGTGTGGCTGCCGATGACGGCGATGGCGGCGGGCGGCGAGAGTGCCGGGCTGCGCAGCATGACGCCGGCCCTGCAGGACAAGGCGTCACTGCAGAACGGCATGCAGATGTTCGTCAATTACTGCATGGGATGCCATTCCCTGGAGTATCAGCGTTTCTCCAGGGCCGCCGAGGACCTCGACATCCCCAGGGAGCTGGTCGAGGACAACCTGATCTTTGCTGATGCACTGGCCTTCAATGACCAGATGCGTATCGCCATGGAAGCGACGCAGAGCGCGACCTGGTTCGGCACGCCGCCGCCTGATCTAACCCTGGTGACCCGCCTGCGCAGCAGTGACTGGGTCTATTCGTACCTGCTGGGCTTCTATCGTGACCCGGAGCGGCCGACCGGCGTGAACAACAGCGTCTTTCCCTCGGTGGCCATGCCCAATGTGCTGGAGCCCCTGCAGGGGGTTCAGGCGCAGGTCTGTCACGGCTCGGATTGCGAGCTCGAGCTGGTCGAGCCGGGCCGGCTCGAGCCCGAAGCCTTCGAAAAGGCCATGTTCGATCTGACCAACTTCCTGGTCTATGTCAGTGAGCCTTCGCGCTTGCAGGCCCGGTCGCTGGCACCCAAGGTCCTCATCTTCCTGCTCGTCTTCGCCATCCTGGCGTACATGCTGAAACGCGAATACTGGCGAGACCTGCACTGAGTCACGTTGATTCCACGCTGAGACATTCCACGGCACCCCCGGCGAGGATGGCTCGTGTTATGATGGCGTGACGAACTGATGCGAGGGTTGTTTCATGGGTGTAGTGACCAAGCGGTCATCGATGATCTTCTATTCCGGGGGCGATGATCATTGCAGTCATCGGGTGCGTATTGTGCTCGCCGAAAAGGGCGTCGCCGTGGACGTCGTCGAGGTCACCGAGGATAGTCATCCCGAGGAGCTCGCCGACCTCAATCCGTACAACAGCGTCCCCACGCTGCTTGACCGCGATCTGGTGCTGTATGAGTCCAAGGTGATGATGGAGTACCTGGACGAACGCTTCCCGCACCCCCCTCTGTTGCCCGTCTATCCGGTGGCGCGTGCCCAGAGCCGGCTGTGGATGCACCGTGTTGAACGCGAGTGGTGCCCACTGGTCGAACGCATACGCACCGCGCCCAAGAAGGAAGCCGACAAGGCACGCAAGGAACTGCGCGAGAGCCTGGTGGGCATCTCGCCGATCTTCGAGGACATGCCGTTCTTCATGAGCGAGGAGTTCACCCTGGTGGACTGCTGCCTGGCCCCGATCCTGTGGCGCCTGCCGTCGCTGGGAATCGAGCTGCCGGAGAAGCAGGTACAGCCGCTGGTGGAGTACATGGAGCGTGTCTTCGAGCGTGATGGTTTCAAGGCGGCGTTGAGCGAAGCCGAGCGCGAGATGCGCCCCTGAATTTTTTGAAGTAGCGACCCAAGAGGGCCGAATGACGATGCATTCAAGCCGTCCCTATATTGCCAGAGCCTTGTACCAATGGTTGCTCGACAACGAGCTGACCCCCTATATCGTGGTGGATGCCGAACAGGAAGGCGTCGAGGTGCCCGGGGAGTTTGTCCAGAATGGCCAGATCGTGCTCAACATGGGCGTATCGGCGATTCGTGACCTCTCCATGGAGAACGACGCCATTGCCTTTTCGGCGCGCTTCGGCGGCAAGCCGACCCAGCTGATGGTGCCCATGGAGGCACTGATTGCCATTTATGGCCGAGAGAATGGTGTCGGCATGGTCTTCGGTCACGAGCCCGAGATGCCCGAGCAGGCCGCAGACGATGAGACCCGGGACGACAGCGCCGGGCCCGCCCTGGCCAGTGTCGACGACAGTGATGAGTCGTCCGGCGGTGAAGACAGCACCGCTACCTCGGGTGAGGAAGCCCCGAAAAAAGCGCGGCCCTCGCTACGCGTCGTCAAGTGAGCACAGGATGATCGACGGCCGTCGGCCCGCCAGTGTAGCGGGCGGAGGCGCGCCGGCAACCAGCAAAACGGCAGGCCAGGCGGCCTGCCGTTTTGTCATGGTGGTGCGGTTCAGTCGAGGTAGTCGAAGACCTTGGTGATACGCTGCATGCCGCCGGCATTGGAGGCCACCGAGACGATCCGCTCGGCCTCGGCGCGGCTGACGATGCCCATCAGGTAGACGGTCGCGTTCTCGGTGACCACCAGCAGGCGGCTCTCGTCAATGGCCTCGTTGGTCGCCAGCGCGGTTCTCACCTTGGTGGTGATCCAGGTGTCGTTGATCCGCTGCGTGTTGGGCAGGTTGGCGGCAATGCTCAGCTCGTTGTGCACCTTGCGGACATTGCGCACCTGCTCGGCGATCTGGCCGGCCATGCCCTTGAGTTCCTGGCTGGGCACCTGGCCGGTCAGCAGGACGACCCCGTTGAAGGTGTCGACGTTGATACGAGCGTCATCCAGGCGTGCATCCTCGGCGCCGAGGTTGCGATCGATCTTGTCCTCGATGTTGTTGTCCTCGACCTTGGTGCCTTCGGTGCGCTGGCCGTAGTTCTCGTTGACAGGGCCCGAGTCCATGGCCGCGCAACCGGACAGGGCCATCAGGACGATCAGGGTCAGGGCGGTGCTCAGGGTCTTGTGGGTCATATCGGTTACTCGCTTGCGCCAAAGAGTTGTTCGTCGATCAGGTCGCACAGGCAGTGGATCACCAGCAGGTGGACCTCCTGAATGCGCGCGGTGGAAGTGGCCGGTACGCGAATCTCGCAATCGTCCTGGCCCAGCAGGGAAGCCATGTTGCCGCCATCTCGTCCGGTCAGTGCCACGACCGTCATCTCGCGGTCATGGGCCGCCTGGATGGCCTGGATGACATTGCCCGAGTTGCCGCTGGTGGAAATGGCCAGCAGGACGTCACCGGGCTGCCCCAGCGCACGCACCTGCTTGGAGTAGACATCGTTGTAGGTGTAGTCGTTGGCGATGGATGTCAGCGTCGAGGTGTCGGTGGTCAGGGCGACTGCCGGCAGACTGGGACGCTCACGCTCGAAGCGGTTGAGCAGCTCCGAGGAGAAGTGCTGGCAGTCACCGGCACTGCCGCCATTGCCGCAGGCCAGGATCTTGCCTTCCGTGACCAGCGCCTGAACCATCATCTGACTGGCGACCTCGATGAAGGGCGGCAGGACTTCGCTGGCATAGGTCTTGGTGTCGATGCTGGCGTTAAAGTGTCCGAGAATGCGAGTCTGGAAATCCATCTTGGCTTCCTGGTCCTTGGGTCAAAACGCTTCGAAGGCTCCCGCCACCCATTCGTACTCGAGCTCGGGAGGCGTGCCGGTCACGGCCAGCACATCGAAGCGGCAAGCACATGATAGCCCGTTGCGCTGCAGATAAAAACGCGCCGCCTGTATCAGGCGACGCTGCTTGGTCATGGTGATGGTTTCCAGGGGATGGCCGTGGCGCGAGTCGGCGCGATGCCGGACCTCGACAAACACCAGGGTGTCCCCGTCACGCATGACGATATCGAGCTCGCCGCCCTTGGCGTGCTGGTTGGTGGCGACCAGCTCGAGGCCGCGTGCCACCAGCCAGTCGCTCGCCAGGCGCTCGATGCGTGCGCCTCGGGTGCGGGCGTCAGGGCAGGGCATCGCCGAGGCTTCCCGGTGACATCATCGGCTGCGGCGTGCCTTCGCTGAAGCGGGCCCAGGGCAGCTGGCGCTGGATGCGGCCATCCTCGGCGGCCGACAGGGTACCGGTGGCACCGAAGAGCTCGCTGCCCGGTATTGCCTGGAGTTGCGGCAGGCGGCGAGCCAGCTCATAGGCATCCACGCCCATGGCCATCAGGCGAAACATGGAAGGTTCGGACTCCTCGCGCAGCTGACGATAGCTGTTCACATAGGGCAGGGCCTCTTCGCCGCCCACGGCGGCATCCGGAATCTGCCAGGGGATATCGACGAAACTCACCCCGTCGAGGTCCTTGTCCAGACGTGGCTGCGGGTGGCCTTCATACAGGTGGGACGTGGCGTAGACCGGCAGGTCGGCGGCACTGTAATAGTCCAGGGTCGGTGGTACCTGGCGGGCGTAGTCCGGCAGAGCGAGCAGGAAGAGCATGTCCGGCTGCGGCGAACGCACGGCGCGGCGCGTGCTCTCGGTGGCCGACTGCTCCGGGTTGTAGCGCTCGGTACGCACGATGTCGCCGTTGTTGGCCTGCCAGGTGTTGCGGAAGGCGGCGCCGACCCGGCGTCCCCAGTCGTTGTCGGGAATCAGCAGGGCGGCGCTCTGCATGCCGTCGATGCGTCCGCGCCGAGCGACCTGGCGGGCCTCGTTTTCGGCGGACAGGCCATACTGGAAGAGCCCTTCGGCCTGGTTGCGTTCGCTCGTGCCATAGTTGAGGGCCAGGGTCGGCAGCGGTACCTGGTCGCGCTGCTCGAGGCGCGTGACCAGATCCTTGTCGAGGGGGCCGATGACGGCCTGGGCGCCCATGCTTTCGGCCTCGGCGTAGAGCGCTTCGAGGTTGCCGTCCGCGGAATCGATGAAGCTCAGCTGGGTGCCACTGGCGCTGCGGTTGACCACTTCGAGGTGGTGGGTGCGCATGCCTTGCTCGATGGCATCGGCGACGCGCTCCAGAGGGCCGGATTCGGGCAGGAAGATGGCGATATGACGAACCTCGCTGCCGCGGAGATCCCGCAGTGCCTGGATCTTGGTGGGCAGCTGGCGGGCGGCCGGGTGGTCCGGATAGCGGCTGCGCCAGTCGTCAATGCGCTGGAAGAGACGTTCGATGTCGGCGCTGGTGTCGCGGGTCAGGTCGGTCAGAGCTAGCCATGCCCGGGTATTGGCTTCCTGGCTGTTGCGCAGCCTGTCCAGTGAAGGGCCGGGCAGGTTGGAGAGCTGGCGCCAGATCGGGTCATTGAGGCCGGTGTCGTCGTTGGCCGCCTGCAGGCGCATGAAGGCGGCGGCCGCCGGCAGTGGCTGGTCGAGTTCGGCCAGCGCCCGGCCCAGGCGGCCCAGCAGCAGATTGGTCTGCTCGCGTGGCGGTGTGTCGTCCTTGAGCAGCTGGCCGGCCTTTACCACGGCTTGCGGGTCACCCTGGGATTCGCCCAGCTCGGAAAGCAGCAGCGCCCAGCGACGCCGCTGTTCACTGGACAGCGGCGCCGGGTCGAGGTTGCGGGCGATCTCCAGTGCCTGGGGCGCGCGTCCCTGGCGTGCTAGGATATCGGCGGCCTCGAGTCGGGAGGCGGCTGCCGCGGCCGGTTCCTGCTGGTTGGCGCTCTGCAGCAGCTGATCCGGATCACTCGTCGGTTGGCGCTCAGTCACGCTCTGCTGCGTGCTGCACCCGACCAGGAGTAGTGCCAGGAGTACGGCGGCCAGCGGGCCGCGAGGCGAAATCTTCATCGATCCTTCCTTGTCGCATGGTGGCGGATAGCATCCCAGGGGGCCGAAATGTCAGACGCGATTGCAGGTTCATTGTACGTGGTCGCCACGCCGATTGGGAATCTCGAGGACCTCTCGCCGCGGGCGGCGCGTCTACTGGGCGAAGTGGCGCTCGTCGCCGCCGAGGATACCCGGCATACGTCGCGGCTGCTGCGTCACCTGGGGGTGGCCCCGGCGCTGATGTCCCTGCACGAGCATAACGAAGCCGCGCGGGTCGAGCAGATCGATCGGCGACTGGCCGCCGGCGAGGACGTGGCCCTGGTCAGTGATGCCGGCACCCCCTTGATCAGTGACCCCGGCTTCGTGCTGGTGCGCGAACTGCGCGCTCGACGGCGGCGCATCGTGCCGGTGCCCGGTGCCTGTGCACTGGTGGCGGCCCTGTCCGCCGCCGGGCTGGCCACCGATCAGTTTCTGTTCAATGGCTTTCTGCCGGCCAAGAGCGGTCCGCGGCGGTCTCGCCTCGAAGCCCTGGTCGAGCATCAGGCCAGCCTGGTGTTCTATGAGTCGCCTCATCGCATTCATGCCACCCTGGCGGACCTGGCCCGGGTCTTCGGTGAACGGCATCTGGTCCTGGCCCGCGAGCTGACCAAGACCTTCGAGACCTTCCTCGATGGCACCGCCGCTACCCTGATCGCCAGGCTCGAGGCGGATCCGGACCAGGCACGCGGTGAGTTCGTCATCATGGTCGAGGGGGCGCCGCCGCGGGAGGTCGGCGAGAGCGTCACTCTCGAGGCCGATGCGCTGCTGAGCAGCCTGCTGGCCGAGGGGGTGGGCGTCAAACAGGCGGCCGGCAGTGTGGCGCGCCTGCTCGGCGGGGCGCGCAAGACCTGGTACGCCCGGGCGCAACGCCTCAAGGACGGGGATTGAGGGGGTGTCGCGGCACTGGTATGCTTGCCCCGGGAGTTGGCCAGACAGTCGCCGCCGATCGCCGCTGGCGTGTCGGGGGAGGAAAGTCCGGGCTCCACAGGGCGGAGTGCCAGGTAACGCCTGGGCGGCGTGAGCCGATGGAAAGTGCAGCAGAGAGCAGACCGCCTACGCCTCCTGCGGGAGGCCGGTAAGGGTGAAAGGGTGCGGTAAGAGCGCACCGCGCGCCTGGCAACAGTGCGTGGCACGGTAAACCCCACTCGGAGCAAGACCAAATAGGAACCCCAAGGCGTGGCCCGCGCTGGGTTCGGGTAGGTTGCTTGAGAGCGCCGGTGACGGCGTTCCTAGACGAATGACTGTCCTCGACAGAACCCGGCTTATCGGCCGACTCCCACCCTGTTTACAGGGTTTTGCAGATTGTTGTCCATTGTTCATCTTGTCGCCGTTGCCGACGCGCACGGCCCTTCCCGAACCGCCACGAGAGCCGCATGTCGTCACCCGCTTCTGAACAATCCCCGCGCGGATTTCGCCATGCCAGCGTGCTGCTCGATGGCGCGGTCGAAACCCTGATACACCGCACCGAGGGCGCCTACCTGGACGCGACCTTCGGGCGAGGCGGACACTCGCGGGCGATTCTCGAACGCCTGGCCCCGCAGGGCCGTCTGCTGGCCATCGACCGTGACCCCCAGGCCGTCGAGGCAGCCGGCCGCATCGAGGATCCGCGCTTTGCCATCGAGCGGGGCGATTTCGCCCGCCTGGGCGCGATTGCCGACGCCCATGACCTGCATGGCGAGCTGGACGGCATCCTGCTCGACATCGGGGTGTCGTCGCCCCAGCTCGATGATCCGGAACGCGGCTTCAGCTTCCTGCGCGATGGCCCCCTGGACATGCGCATGGATCCGGATCAGGGCGAGAGTGCGGCGGACTGGATCGCGCGGGTCGAGGAAGGTGAAATGGCCCGCATCTTCAAGACCCATGGCGAGGAGCGCTTTGCGCGTCGCCTGGCGCGTGCCATCGTGGCCCGGCGTCGCGAGCGCCCCTTCACGCGCACCGCCGATCTGGCCGAGGTCATCAAGACGGCTCACCCGGCCTGGGAGAAGGGCAAGCACCCGGCAACGCGAGCCTTTCAGGCACTGCGCATCCATATCAACGGCGAGCTCGAGCAGCTCGAAGCCGCTCTGGATGCGGCCCTGGAGGCGTTGGCGCCCGGCGGTCACCTGGTGGTCATCAGCTTCCACTCGCTGGAAGACCGTCGCGTCAAGCGCTTCATTCGCGATCATGTGCGCGGCGACACGCATCTGCCGCGCGGCGTGCCGTTGCGCGATGACCAGATCCAGCGCCGTCTGGAAGCACTCGGCAAGGCGCGGCGTGCCGGTGCGGAAGAAATCGAGGCTAATCCTCGCGCTCGCAGTGCCGTCATGCGGGCGGCGCGTAAACGCTACTGAAGGAGTGGTGACATGGCACAGGGACGCAATGCCTCCACGACGACGTCAACCGGTTTCGGCTGGCCGACGCCCCGCCCGCGGCTGTCCTTGAAGCTGCTGGTCAATGCGGTACTGCTGGGGCTCTGCCTGGCCTCGGCGTTGGCGGTCATCGCCACCAGTCACGAAATCCGCGAGCGCTACGCACGCTTGCAGAAGCTCGAGAACGAACAGCAGCAACTGCAGACCGAGTGGGGTCAATTGCTGCTGGAGGAGAGCGCCTGGTCGTCACCCTCGCGCATCGAACGCCTGGCCTCGCAACGCCTGGAGATGCGGCTGCCCGATGTGGATGAGGTCGAGGTGATACGACCATGAGCAGAACGTCTTCGAATGGGGTGACGCCGCGTCGTCCGCCTCCCATGGAGCCCATGGGCCGGGCGCGCTATATCGTCATGATGACGCTGGTGCTGATCGGCCTGGGGCTGCTGGCCGGTCGCATCGTCGATCTGCATGTCTTCGATCACACCTTTCTCAAGGGCCAGGGCGACGCGCGCACCCTGCGCGTGGACGAGATCCCGGCTCACCGCGGCATGATCACCGATCGTGACGGCAACCCACTGGCGATTTCGACGCCGGTGGTCACCATCTGGGCCAACCCCCAGGACCTGCCCGATGACGGTATTCAGCGCCTGCGCCTGGCCAGGGCGCTGGATCGCGACCTCGATGCCATGAACGAGCGCATCGAGCGTTATGCCGATCGCGAGTTCATGTATCTGCAGCGTCGCATGACGCCCGGTGCGGCGCAGGAAGTGCTCGACCTGCGTGTGCCCGGCGTGCATGCGCGCAAGGAATACAAGCGCTACTACCCGGCCGGCGAGGTCGCCGCTCAATTGCTGGGCGTGACCAATATCGACGATCAGGGCCAGGAAGGGCTCGAGCTGGCCTACCAGCCCTATCTGGCCGGTGTGCCCGGCAAGCGGCGGGTGTTGAAGGATCGTCGCGGTCGCCTGGTGCGCGATCTCGAAGTGCTCAAGGAAGCCGAGCCCGGTGGTGACCTGACGCTGTCCATCGATCAGAGCCTGCAGTACATGGCGTACCGCGAGCTCAAGGCGGCGGTCGATGAAAACGAGGCCGATGGTGGCACCCTGGTGATGCTCGATGCGGACACCGGCGAAGTGCTGGCCATGGCCAACCAGCCGTCGTACAACCCCAACAATCGAGCCGGGCTCGATCCGGCGGGTCTGCGCAACCAGGCCATCGTCGATGCCTTCGAGCCCGGCTCGGTGATGAAGCCCCTGGCCATGTCGGCCCTGCTGGAGACCGGCAAGTTTCCGCCGGACACCGTGGTGGATACCTCGCCGGGCTGGATGCGCATCGACAACTACACCATTCGCGATGTGTCGAACAATGGCAAGCTGACCCTCGCCGGCATCCTGCGCAAGTCCTCCAACATCGGCATGTCCAAGCTGACCCTGCAGCTCGACGAGCCGGCGGTGCCGCAGCGTTATCGTGCACTGGGCCTGGACCGCGCTCCCGGCACCGGCTTCCCCGGTGAGGCGAGTGGCAGTGTACCGGCACCGGTGCGCTGGTCGAGCAGTCAGTGGGCCGCACTGTCCTATGGCTATGGCCTGTCGGTGTCGGCACTGCAGCTGGCCAGCGCCTATACGGCCATTGCCAATCACGGCGAGCGCCTGCCGCCATCGCTGCTGCGCCTGAATCAGGCGCCCCAGGGGGAGCCGGTCATCGACCCGGCGGTCGCCGACAGGGTGCTGGGCATGATGGACGAAGTGGTCGCACCCGGCACGGGCGCGCGGCGCGGCATGGTGCCCGGCTATCGTGTGGCGGGCAAGACCGGCACGGTACGCAAGACGGGCAGTGACGGCTACGAGGAGGACACCTATCGTGCCCTCTTCGTGGGGATTGCCCCGGTCTCCGACCCGCGCATCATCACCGTGGTGATGATCGACCATCCGCGGGGCGACGCTTACTATGGTGGTGCCATCGCGGCGCCTGTCTTTTCCCGAGTGGCCGGCAGTGCGCTGCGCATGCTGGATGTGCCCCCCGATCGACCGAGCCAGGATGAAGATGATGATGCTTGATCTGTACCCTTCACGGCCCGAGAGGCCCGCATGCGAGTAAACGCCGCACGCCTGACGGCAGTGCTGAGTCGGTACTGGCCGGAGCGGGCCGAAGCCCTCCAGGCCCTCGCATCGAGTAACGATATCCGGCTGTGCCTGGATAGCCGTGAGCTGGGCGAGGGCGATGTCTTTCTGGCCCTGCCCGGCGTGGCGGTCGATGGACGGGATTTCATCGACCCGGCCCTGTCGTCCGGTGCCCGGCTGGTACTGTCGCATCTCGAGCCCGGTGAGTCGGACGAATCATCCGCCCGAGTGCTGGGGTTGGAAGGGCTGGCCGAGCGGCTGGGCGACATCGGACGTGAGCTCTTCGAGGTGCCGGAAGACCTCGAGTTGATCGGTGTCACCGGGACCAACGGCAAGAGCTCGGTGACGCACTATATCGCCGCGCTCAGTCAGGTGCTGGGTCGCGAGGCCGGGATGATCGGCACCCTCGGGCACGGACGACCCGGAGCGCTGCAGGAAGGCCGGCTGACCACCCCCGGTCCGCTGGCGCTGCAGGCCGCCCTTGGCGAGCTGGCGCAGGACGGGGTACGACGCGTGGCCATGGAAGCTTCGTCTCACGCCCTGGAGCAGCAAAGGCTGGCGGGTTGCCGAGTGGCGGCCGCGGTGTTCACCAATCTGAGTCGCGACCATCTCGACTATCATGGCGGCATGGGGGCCTACGCCGCGGCCAAGGCGCGGCTTTTCCAGCGCCCCGAACTCCGGCTGGCGGTCGTCAATGGCGATGATCCACTGGCACGCCTGATGCTGGCGGGCCTGCCGGCTGGGGTGCGGGTGCTGGCCGTTGGTGATGATGAAGCGGTGACCCTGCGCGTGGTGGGTATCGAGCCCTTGCCCCAGGGGCAGCGTGCGGTGATTGCCACGCCGGATGGCGAGCGTGTGCTGGAAATCGGCCTGGTGGGGGGCTTCAACCTGACCAATGTGCTGTTGGCCATGGCCGTGCTGCATGGCCTGGGCGAAGACCTCGAGGCATTGTTCGCCGCGGCGGGCGAGCTGACGCCGGTGCCGGGTCGTATGCAGGTACTGGGTGATACCCGGGGTCCTAGTGTAGTCATCGACTATGCCCACACGCCGGATGCGCTGGAGAATGCGCTGGAGGCGCTGCGCCTGCATCTCCCCGACCACGGGCGCCTGTGGTGTCTGTTCGGCTGCGGCGGCGACCGCGACCCGGGCAAGCGGCCCTTGATGGCCGCCGCCGTGGAGCGCCATGCCGATGTGCCGGTGATTACCGATGACAACCCGCGCAACGAGTCGGCCGCGGCGATACGCGAGCAGGTGCTGGCCGGCCTGAGCGCGGAGGCGCGCTCCCGGGCCTGTGTTCACGAGGGCCGGGCGGCGGCCATCCGGCGCGTCGTTGCGCAAGCCGATGCCGAGGATGTCATCCTGATTGCCGGCAAGGGCCACGAGACCTACCAGGAAATCGCCGGGGTGCGCCATGCCTTCTCCGACCTGGAAGAGGCCCGGGCCGCCCTGGCCGAGCGCCATGCGGGGGACGCTCCATGACGGCGGTCGGCCTGCATTCTGTCAGCGACGTGGCGCGCGCGCTGGGAGCCGAGCCGCCGCGGCAGGATGCTGCGTTGACGTCCATCGTCACGGACACGCGACGACTCGAGCCGGGCGCCTTGTTCGTGGCACTGGTCGGCGAACGCTTCGATGCCCATCGCTTCCTGGCCGAGGCCAGAGAGGCGGGGGCCGTGGCGGCACTGGTCGAGACGCGTCAGGACGATCCGCTGGCGCAGATCGAAGTGGCCGACACCCGCCTGGCGCTGGGGCTTCTGGGGCGCGAGAGGCGGCGTGTCTGGGCCGGCCCGCTGGCGGCGGTGACCGGCAACAGCGGCAAGACCACCGTCAAGCAGATGCTGGCCGGTATCCTGTCGCGTGGTGGCGAGACGCTGGCGACCCACGGCAACCTCAACAACGATTTCGGGGCGCCCATGACGCTGCTGGGGCTGACCGCCGAGCATCGTCGGGCCGTGGTCGAGCTGGGCGCCAATCATCTCGGCGAGATCGCCTGGACGACTTCCCTGGCGCTGCCCGATGTCGCGGTGATCACCAATGTCACCGGCGCGCATGTCGGCGAGTTCGGCGGCATGGGACGTATCGCCCAGGCCAAGGGCGAGATCCTCGCTGGCCTGTCGGCGACGGGGGTGGCGGTGCTCAATCGGGATGATCCCTACTTCCCGCTGTGGGCCAGTCTGGCCGCGCCCCGCGAGGTGCTCGACTTTGGCCTGCAGGGCCAGGGGCGTCTGCGCGCCGAGACACTGGCCTGTGATGAGCAGGGGCGCTATGCTTTCACGCTGTTCTTCGACGGGCGGGAACTGGGACGCATTCAGCTGCCGTTGATCGGCCGCCACAATGTGTCCAACGCCCTGGCCGCGGCGGGGGCCGCGCTGGCGATGAACGTTGATCCGTCGGACGTGCTGGCCGGCCTGGTCGAGGTCGAGCCGGTAGCCGGGCGGATGGGCATCCTGGCCGGCCGCAACGGCGCTCGGCTGCTGGACGACACCTACAATGCCAATCCGGGCGCCGTGAAGGCGGCGCTGGATGCTCTGGCATCCCTGCCGGCACCGAGATGGTGCCTGCTGGGGGCCATGGGCGAGCTGGGCGATGCCTCGGCGGCATGGCATGCCGAGGTGGGGCATCATGCCCGCGCGCTCGGCATCGATTTTCTCGGTACCCTGGGTGAGGCGGCGCTGCCGGCCAGCCAGGCCTTCGGCGAAGCGGGGTACCATTTCAATGATAGAGAGGCGTTGACGCGCCATGTTCTCCACCATCTGCCGCCGGCGGCCAGTGTACTGGTCAAGGGCTCGCGCAGCACCGGCATGGAAGAGGTGGTGGCCGCGCTGCGCTCGGATGCATCAAGGTAACGCATTACATGCTGCTTTTTCTGGCTGACTTCCTGGCGCAGTTTCAAAGCGCCTTCAACGTCTTCGAATACCTCACCCTGAGGATGATTCTCGGCACCCTGACGGCCCTGGTGCTGTGCCTCTGGCTGGGGCCGCTGGTCATACGCCGCCTGGTGGAACGCCAGATCGGTCAGGCGGTGCGCGACGATGGCCCCCAGTCACACCTGTCCAAGGCCGGCACACCGACCATGGGCGGGGCGATGATCCTGATCGCCATCGCCATCAGTACCCTGTTGTGGGCCGACCTGACCAACCACTATGTCTGGGTCGTGCTGGCGGTCACGCTGGGCTTCGGCGCCATCGGCTGGGTCGATGACTTCCGCAAGGTGGTGGAGAAGAACCCGCGTGGCCTGCCGGCGCGCTGGAAGTACTTCTGGCAGTCGGCGATCGGCCTGGGCGCCGCCGTGATCCTGTATGTCACGGCCGCCTCGAGCGTCGAAACGAGCCTGATCGTGCCCTTGTTCAAGGAATTCGTGCTGCCGCTGGGCGTCTTCTATGTCGTGCTCACCTATCTGGTGATCGTCGGCAGCTCCAATGCCGTCAACCTGACCGACGGCCTCGACGGCTTGGCCATTATGCCTACCGTGCTGGTGGCCATGGGGCTGGCGGTCTTCGCCTATGCGAGTGGCAATGTGGTCTTCGCCGAGTACCTGCAGATCCCCATGATCCCCGGTGCCGGTGAGCTCGCCGTGTTCTGTGCGACCATCGCCGGCGCCGGCCTGGGGTTCCTGTGGTTCAATACCTATCCGGCCCAGGTCTTCATGGGCGATGTCGGTGCCCTGGCACTGGGCGCCGCCCTGGGGGTGGTCGCGGTCATCGTGCGCCAGGAAATCGTGCTGTTCATCATGGGCGGTATCTTCGTTCTCGAGACGGTCTCGGTGATGCTGCAGGTGGCTTCCTACAAGCTGACCGGGCGGCGTATCTTCCGCATGGCCCCCTTGCATCATCATTATGAGCTCAAGGGCTGGCCCGAACCCCGTGTCATCGTGCGTTTCTGGATCATCACCGTGGTCCTGGTGCTGCTCGGCCTGGCCACCCTGAAGATTCGTTGAGGCTCCCGCGCGGAGCTGTCGGTCGATCACGCGAGGAGCCGTTCATGGTCAAGGTGCCCGAGGGAGTCACGCTGGTGGTCGGGCTGGGTATCTCGGGGCGGGCCATCTGCCGCCACCTGGAACGCCTGGGCCGTCCCTTCATGGTGGCCGATACGCGTGACCTGCCGCCCGGGCTGGACGCCTTCCATGCGGCGCACCCCGGAGTCGAGGTGCATTGTGGTGCCCTGGCCGAGGTCGACATGCGCGCGGCCCGGGAAGTCGTCGTCAGCCCCGGGGTCGACCCGCGCGTCGCCGAGCTCGCCGCGCTGGATGATATCTGCAGCGAATCGGGCGAGCCCCTGGTCGTCGGCGAGATGGCCCTGTTCACCCGCGCCTGTCGAGCGCCCATCGCTGCCATCACCGGGTCGAATGCCAAGTCCACGGTCACCACCCTGCTGGCGGAAATGGCCGAGGCAGCCGGCCGCAAGGTGGCCGTCGGCGGCAACCTGGGCACCGCGGCGCTTGACCTGCTGGCCGAGCAGCCGAATGCCGAACTTTATGTGCTGGAGGTTTCGAGCTTCCAGCTCGAGACGACGCCCTGCCTGGGAGCGACCACCGCGGCCTTTCTCAACCTCTCCGAGGATCACCTCGACCGGCATGGCGACATGGACGCCTATCGCCACGCCAAGCAGGCCATCTTTCGTGGCACGCAGCATGCCGTGGTCAATGCCGAGGAACCGGCGACCTGGCCGGACAGGGCGTTGCCGTCTGTCGAACGCTTTACCACGCAACGCCCGGCGGTCGGCGAGTGGGGCATCGGCGAACACCACGAAGAGGTGGGCACCTGGCTCCTGCATGGCACCACCGGTCTGATGCCCACGGCGGCCATGCGGCTCCAGGGGCGTCACAATCAGGCCAATGCCCTGGCCGCACTGGCCATGGGACAGCACCTGGGATTGCCGATGCCCGCGATGGTGAGCGTGCTGGAACGCTTCACCGGCTTGCCGCACCGTTGCGAGTGGGTCGCCGATGTTGACGGCGTGCGCTGGATCAATGACTCCAAGGGCACCAATGTGGGGGCCACCCTGGCGGCCATCGCCGGTATCGGACCGACCCTGGAGGGCCGCCTGATCCTGCTGGCCGGCGGGGTCGGCAAGGGGGCGGATTTCTCCCCCCTGGCAACGCCACTGCAAGAGTACGGCCGTGAGGCGATCGTGTTCGGCCAGGATGCCGAGCGGCTGGCTACCAGCCTGAGCCATGCCTTGCCGACGCGGCGCGTGGACAACCTGGGTGACGCCATGCAACAGGCGGCCGCATGCGCACGGCCGGGCGACTGTGTGCTGCTGTCGCCGGCCTGTGCCAGTCTCGATCAATTCAGCGACTACCAGGCGCGCGGCGAGGCCTTCCGCGAGGCCGTGCAGCAGATGATACGCAAGGAGGCGCCATGAGCCGCTTATCCCGTCTACGCGAGCAGCTTTCGACCCGTGACCAGGCCTGCGATGGCTGGCTGCTGGTGGCGACGCTGTCACTGGTCCTGATCGGCTGGGTGATGGTCACCTCGGCGTCGACCGAGGTGGCGACCAGCCTGACCGGCAACCCCTGGTATTTCAGTATTCGTCACGGAGTGTTCGTGGTGGCCGCGGTGATCATCACCCTGGTGGTGCTGCGCATACCGCTGGCCTGGTGGAAGGCCAATGGCCCCTTGCTGTTGCTGGGCGGTCTCGTACTGCTGGTCCTGGTGCTGCTGGTCGGGCGCGAGGTCAACGGCAGCAAGCGGTGGCTCTCGCTGCCCGGCGTGCCGCTCAACGTCCAGGCGTCGGAGGTCGCCAAGCTGTGCCTGATCGTCTATCTGGCCGGCTATCTGGAGCGCTTTCTGCCTCAGGTGCGTCGCCAGTGGGGGGCTTTCCTGCGGCCGCTGGCGGTGATGGCGGTCATCGGCGTGCTGCTGATTCTCGAGCCCGACTACGGCGCCGTGGTGGTGATGACCGGCTGTGTCATGGGCATGCTGTTGATGGCCGGTGCCCCCTGGGGGCGTTTTCTGCTGCTGATGGTGCTGGTTGCCGCCCTGGGCGGCTTGCTGGCGGTGGCCGAGCCCTACCGCATGGCCCGCCTGACCAGCTTCGTCGACCCCTGGGCCGATCAGTTCGCCAGCGGTTATCAGCTGACCCAGGCGCTGATCGCCTTCGGGCGCGGCGAGTGGTTCGGCACCGGCCTCGGCAACAGCGTGCAGAAGCTGTTCTATCTCCCCGAGGCGCACACCGACTTCGTGTTCGCGGTGCTGGCCGAGGAACTCGGCATGATCGGGGCGATTGCCGTGATCGGGCTGTTTGCCCTGCTTGTGTGGCGTGCCATGGCCGTGGGGCGTCGTGCCGAGCTGGTGCAGCGGCCCTTCGCGGCTTACCTGTGTTACGGCATTGCGCTGGTGATCGGCGCCCAGGCCTTCATCAACATTGCCGTGAGCACCGGCATGTTGCCGACCAAGGGGCTGACCCTGCCGCTGCTCAGCTATGGCGGTTCGAGCCTGGTCATCAGTGCCGCCATGGTGGGCATGCTGCTGCGTGCCGATATCGAGACGCGGCAACTGGTGCGTCGACAGCAACCCACGGCACCCAAAGCCAAGGAGGCCCGCGCATGACAACACCGTCAGAGCGTCGTGTACTGGTAATGGCCGGCGGCACCGGAGGTCATGTGATTCCGGCCCTGTCGCTGGCGCGTGCCCTGGCCGAGCGCGGCGTGGAAGTTGAATGGCTGGGCAGTCCGCGCGGCATCGAGAACCAGCTGGTGCCGCAAGCCGGGTTTGCCCTGCATCGCATCGCGGTGAGCGGCCTGCGCGGTAATGGCGTGACGGGCTGGCTGGTGGCGCCCTGGCGGCTGGCCCGGGCGGTCTGCGAGGCGCGTCGGGTGGTGCGTGACTTCGATCCCCAGCTGGTGGTCGGCCTCGGCGGCTTTGCCAGTGGTCCGGGCGGCCTGGCGGCCTGGCTGACTCGCCGGCCGCTGGTCATTCATGAGCAGAATGCCGTGGCAGGCCTGACCAACCGGGTGCTGTCGCGCCTGGCCAGGCGGACCTTCGCGGCCTTCCCCCAGGCCTTTGCCGGCCGCGCCGAAGTGGTCGGTAATCCCGTGCGCGCCGATATCGCCGCGCTCGGCGAGCAGCCGCGTACGGCGGACAGCATGCGCCAGCGGCCACTGCGGCTGCTGGTGGTCGGCGGTTCCCTCGGCGCCCTGGCCCTCAATCAGCGTATGCCCGAGGCAGTGGCCCGCCTGGCTCCCGAGCAGCGCCCCGAGGTGTATCATCAGGCAGGACGCGACAAGGACGAGGCGACGCGGACGGGCTATGCGGAGCAGGGCGTGGAGGCGCGTGTCTCGGCCTTCATCGATGACATGGCAGACGCCTATGACTGGGCGGACCTGGTGGTCTGTCGCGCCGGCGCGCTGACGGTGGCCGAACTGGCAGCAGCGGCCAAGCCGGCCCTGTTCGTCCCCTTTCCGCATGCCGTGGATGACCATCAGACCGCGAATGCCGCGGCGCTGGTGGAAGAAGGCGCGGCCTCGTTGATGCCCCAGGACGAGATGAGTGCCACGGCGTTGTGCGAACGACTGGCGACGCTGCTGGACCCCGATTCATTGGCCGCCATGGCCACCCAGGCACGGCGCTGTGCGCGTCTCGATGCCATGGAGCGTCTGGCGGCAGGCTGCATGGAGACAGGTTTTGAGTGACGACAGTCAGGGACCGATTCACGGTCAGTCTCATCCCCCACGGCGAGGGCGCGGCATGGGCATGCGGCGTATCCGGCGCATTCATTTCGTCGGCATCGGTGGTGCCGGCATGTGCGGTATCGCCGAGGTGCTGTCCAACGAGGGCTATGTCGTCAGCGGCAGTGACCTCAAGGTGTCGCCGGTCGTCAGCCGCCTGCGCGAGTGTGGTATCGAGGTGGCCATCGGCCATGACGAGGCCAATATGCAGGGGGCCGATGTCGTCGTGGTCTCCACCGCCGTCGACGAGACCAACCCGGAGATCCGCTGGGCCCATGAGCATCGCGTGCCGGTGGTGCGGCGCGCGGAGATGCTTGCCGAACTGATGCGCTTTCGTCATGGCATCGCCGTGGCCGGGACGCACGGCAAGACCACCACCACCAGCCTGACCGCCACCCTGCTGGGCGAGGGCGGACTCGATCCGACCTTCGTGATCGGCGGGCGTCTGACCAGTGCCGGCGTCAACGCGCGTCTCGGCGAGGGCGAGTACCTGGTGGCCGAGGCCGACGAGTCGGATGCTTCCTTCCTGCATCTGCAGCCCCTGCTGGCCATTGTCACCAATATCGATGCCGACCACATGGCGACCTATGGCGGTGACTTCGAACGCCTCAAGTCCACCTTCGTCGAGTTCCTGCACAACCTGCCGTTCTACGGGCTGGCGGTGTTGTGCATCGACGACGCCAATGTGCGGGGGCTGATCGAGCGCATCAATCGCCAGTTCGTGACCTATGGCTTCAGCGAGGATGCCGACTATCGGCTCGAGGACTTCGTCCAGGAAGGCGGCGAGGTGCGCTTCAGCGTGCGCCGCCCGGGGCATCAGGCGCCGCTTCGGGTGCGGCTGGCCATGCCCGGGGAGCACAATGCCCTCAACGCCCTGGCGGCGATCGCCGTGGCGAGTGACGCCGGCGTGGCCGACGAGGCGATACTCCAGGGGCTGGCGAGCTTCGCCGGTGTCGGCCGACGCTTCCAGGTGCATGGTAACTTCCCGGCGCCGACGGGGCAGGGCGAGGTCATGCTGGTGGACGACTATGGCCACCATCCCCGGGAAGTGGAAATGGTCATCAAGGCCGTGCGGGATGGCTGGCCCCAGCGGCGTCTGGTGATGGTCTATCAACCGCATCGCTATTCGCGCACCCGCGAGCTCTTTGAGGATTTCGTGCGAGTACTGGCCGGCGTCGATACCCTGTTGCTGCTGGATGTCTACAGCGCCGGCGAGTCCCCATTGCCCGGCGCCGACGGGCGGACCCTGGCGGGCTCGATCCGCCAGCGCGGCGAGGTGGATCCGATCTTCGTGCAGGACAAGGCCGAACTGCCGGATCTGCTGAACAAGGTGCTGCGACCGGGAGATATTCTGATCACCCAGGGCGCCGGGGATGTGGGCGGTATTTCCCAGCAGCTCTGTGATGCCCAGCTTGTGCTTGATGAGGTGAGCCTATGACGATCGACCATGGACGGGTAGTGGTGTTGTACGGCGGCGAGTCCGCCGAGCGCGAAGTCTCGTTGAAGAGCGGCGAGGCCGTGGTGGCGGCGCTGCAGCGTCAGGGCGTGGCGCCGATTGCGTTCGACCCGGCCGAGGGCGGCCTGGCCGGGCTGGAGGCGCTGGCCCCGGACCGGGTGTTCATTGCCCTGCATGGCCGGGGTGGCGAGGATGGCACCATGCAGGGAGCCCTCGAGCTACTGGGCGTGCCCTATACCGGCAGTGGCGTACTGGCTTCGGCGCTGGGCATGGACAAGCAGCGCTCCAAGCTGGTCTGGCAGGCCATGGGACTGCCCACGCCGGAATGCGTGATGCTGTCCGAGCAGGCGGATTGGGACGCCGTCGTCGAACGGCTGGGTCTGCCGCTGATCGTCAAGCCGGTGCACGAGGGCTCGACGCTCGGCATCACCATCGTCGAGAGCGCCGAGGCCCTGGCGGCGGCGTATCGTGATGCGGCTCGCTACGACGCCCGCGTGATGGCCGAGCGCTTCGTGCGTGGCGCCGAATACACGGTGTCGGTGCTGGGCGACGTGGCCCTGCCGGCAATTCGCGTCGAAGTCCCTGGTGGCTTCTATGACTATGAAGCCAAGTACCTCTCGGATGAAACCTGTTATCACCTGCCGTGCGGCTTGTCCGAGGACGATGAGCGCAAGCTGGCCGACCTGTGTCTCGAG
The DNA here is from genome assembly GCF_030409265.1 of Halomonas sabkhae. Classification (NCBI taxonomy): domain Bacteria; kingdom Pseudomonadati; phylum Pseudomonadota; class Gammaproteobacteria; order Oceanospirillales; family Halomonadaceae; genus Halomonas; species Halomonas sabkhae. Next base: position 57,428 of record NZ_JAUFPM010000015.1, on the reverse strand, counting down.
GCGTTCGCCGCCATCGGCTGCCAGGGCTGGGGACGAGTGGACGTCATGGGCGATGATCAGGGCCGCTTCTGGTTGCTGGAGGTCAACACCGTGCCGGGCATGACCGACCACAGCCTGGTGCCCCAGGCCGCGGCGCATGCCGGCATCGATTTCGACAGCCTGGTCATGCGGATTCTCGATACGGCCGATCGGTGCGACGGATGACACGGCACTCTTCCCTCATTGGCATCCTGCTGCTGGCCCTCCTGCTGGGCGCCGCGGGGCGCACGCTGTGGGTGTGGCTGGACCGTCCCATCGAGCGCGTCTCCATCGGCGGTGACCTGCGCCATGTCAGTCCGGACTATCTGCGTAACCAGTTGGCGCCGCTGGTGCGGGGGCAGAGCTGGTTGTCGGTGGATATCGATGACATGCGCGACAGTGCCCGGGAAATCGGTTGGCTGAAGGAGGTGCGTATCCACCGCGAGTGGCCCGATGCCCTGCGTTTCGAACTGGAAGAGCAGCAGCCGGTGGCGCGCTGGAACGATGACCGCCTGCTCAATATCCAGGGCGAGCCGTTCAAGCATGAACCGGTGTCAGCGCCCGAAGGCTTGCCCGATCTTTCCGGCCCGCCGGAGAGCGGTCCGGAAGTGCTGGCGTATCATGATGCCCTGGTGTCGCGCTTCGCTGACAGCGGCCTGGGGGTGCATCAGCTGCGTCTGGAGGCTCGGGGCGCCTGGCGCTTCCAGCTCGATGACGGCATCTGGGTGATGCTGGGGCGCACCCATCGTGATGGACGCCTGCAGCGGTTCGAGGCCGCCTGGGGCAGAGAGCTCAACGACTGGGCGTCGCATATTCGCTACATTGACCTGCGATACCCGAATGGTGTCGCGGTTGCCTGGCACGGCGAAACCGAACCGGTAGAAGAGGAATCGTCGCAGGAAGGTTGAGCGGTTTTTTTGAGTGGAGCTTGCGTCTAGCGTAGCCTGTGGGTATTCCTTTAACGTGAAAATAGCCGTATCGTTAAAGATTGTTTTTTGCAGATGGGCTGGTGAAACACCGCAGGTTGTTCCTATAATTAGCCCAGATTTTTCGCGGTAAACATGTACTCACCCTAGCGGGTCAGGCTCGAGGAGAATTCCCGGCTCATGGCAGGTCCTTCCAATGTGTCCAATATGGTAGTCGGGCTGGATATCGGAACATCCAAGGTCGTGGCGATCGTGGGTCAGCCCACCGACGATGGCGGAATCGAAATTGCCGGTATCGGCTCTCACCCCTCTCGTGGAATGAAGAAGGGCGTGGTCATCAATATTGAGTCCACTGTGCAATCCATTCAGCGGGCCGTGGAGGAAGCGGAACTCATGGCCGGCTGCGATATCCATTCCGTGTATGTCGGTATCGCCGGAAGCCATATCAGCTCGATGAATTCCGACGGTGTCGTGGCGATCAAGGAGCGCGAAGTCGCCTCCGCCGATATCGACCGCGTCATCGACTCGGCGCGTGCCCGCGCCATCTCCGAGGGGCAGCGCGTGTTGCACGTGCTGCCTCAGGAGTTTGCCATCGATACCCAGGGTGGCATTCGCGAGCCCCTGGGCATGTCGGGGGTACGCCTCGAGGCCAGGGTCCATCTGGTCACGGCGGCTCTCAATGCGGTGCAGAACATCGAGAAATGCGTGCGTCGCTGTGGGCTCGATGTGGACGCCATCATCCTCGAGCAGCTGGCATCGAGTCATGCGGTGCTGACGGAGGATGAACGCGAGCTGGGAGTCTGTGTGGTCGACATCGGTGGCGGTACCACCGATATTGCCGTGTTCACCGAAGGGGCCATTCGCCACACGGCGGTGATCCCCATCGCCGGTGACCAGGTGACCAACGATATCGCCATGGCGCTGCGCACGCCGACCCAGCATGCCGAGGAAATCAAGGTCAAGTACGCCTGTGCGCTGACCCAGATGGCCTCCGGTGATGAAATGATCAAGGTGCCGAGCGTCGGCGACCGTGCCGCTCGTGACCTCTCCAGGCAGTCCCTGGCCGAAGTCGTCGAGCCGCGCTATGAGGAACTTTTTACTCTGGTACGTGACGAACTACGGCGGAGCGGCTATGAAGACCTGGTCGCCGCCGGTGTCGTGCTGACGGGTGGAACCGCGCGCATGGAAGGCGTCGTTGAACTGGCCGAAGAGATCTTCCACATGCCCGTGCGGATCGCGTGCCCGCAGAATGTGCGCGGGCTCGCCGATGTGGTACGCAACCCGATTTATTCGACCGGCGTCGGTTTGCTACATTACGCTTTAAACGAGAACCGTCAGGGCCTCGGCCCGCAAGAGCAGGATGGCGGCCTATCGGCGCAACCGAGACGCAATGACGTCTCCCGGCGTGGACCAGAGGAAGGGACTTCAGCGCTGGTTAAGCTCAAGAGCTGGTTCAAAGGAAATTTTTGACAGGGCCGCTCCAGCGGTCCAGGAGACGGGGCAAATGTTCGAACTTGTCGATAGCGCACCTTCTAGCAGTGCGGTTATCAAGGTAGTAGGTGTCGGTGGCGGCGGTGGTAACGCCGTCAACCACATGGTCGAGAGCAGCATCGAGGGCGTCGAATTCATCTGCGCCAACACCGATGCGCAGGCGCTCAAGAGCGTCTCGGCCAAGACTGTCCTTCAGTTGGGTAGCGAAATCACCAAGGGACTGGGGGCTGGCGCCAACCCGGAAGTCGGCCGCAATGCGGCCATGGAAGATCGCGAACGCATTGCCGAGCTGTTGAGTGGTGCCGACATGGTCTTCATCACGGCCGGCATGGGCGGTGGTACCGGCACAGGTGGTGCGCCCGTCGTGGCACAGGTGGCCAAGGAGCTGGGTATCCTGACCGTGGCCGTGGTCACGCGACCCTTCCCCTTCGAGGGCCCCAAGCGGATGCGTGCCGCGGAAGAGGGCATGAAGGAGCTTTCCGAGCATGTCGACTCGCTGATCACCATTCCCAACGAGAAACTGCTCTCGGTGCTCGGCAAGAGCGCCAGCCTGTTGTCGGCCTTCAGTGCCGCCAATGATGTGCTGCTGGGAGCCGTTCAGGGTATCGCCGAACTGATCACCAGCCCGGGCATCATCAACGTCGACTTTGCCGACGTACGCACCGTGATGTCGGAGATGGGCATGGCGATGATGGGTACCGGCGGGGCGACCGGCGAGAGTCGGGCCCGCGAGGCGGCCGAGAAGGCGATCCGCAGTCCGTTGCTCGAGGATATCGACCTGCATGGTGCGCGCGGCATCCTGGTCAACATCACGGCCGGTCCGGACCTGTCCATCGGCGAGTTCAACGACGTGGGTGCCACCGTTCAGGAGTTCGCCTCCCAGGATGCCACCATCGTCGTTGGTACCTCGATCGACATGGAGATGAGCGACGAGTTGCGCGTGACCGTCGTGGCCGCCGGCCTGGATGGTCAGCGTCAGGCGCCTTCGGCGACCACGACCAGCCGCGAGAAGCCGACGGCACGTCGCAACGATGCGGCCGCCATTCGTCAGCAGGCTGCCGCCAGCCGCTCCCAGGGCCAGCAGGGCCGCACGGCCGCCGCTTCCAAGCCCGAGCCCCAGGAGTCGCAGCGTGCGCAGCCGGACAGCCGCAAGTCCCAGGAGCTCGATGACTATCTCGATATCCCGGCCTTCTTGCGTCGTCAGGCTGATTGATCCGCGCAATGCCGATGATAGGCAGTGGTTGAGGGTGATATTTTTGTTAAAACGCTCGTTCGGTGCTATAGTGAACGGTGTTTGATAATCAACGACTGCCTGGCGAACGCCCATGATCCGACAACGAACGCTCAAGAATGTCATTCGCGCCACCGGCGTCGGCCTGCATTCGGGTAAAAAGGTCTATCTGACCCTGCGCCCGGCACCCGTCGACACCGGCATCATTTTTGTGCGCACCGACCTGGAGCCGGAAGTCCAGATTCCGGCGCGTGCCGAGAACGTCACCGACACCACCCTGTGTACTGCCCTGTCTCGCGATGGTGTCAAGGTGGCCACTGTCGAGCACCTGATGTCGGCTCTGGCCGGGCTGGGCATCGACAATGCCTATGTCGATGTCAGTGCTCCCGAAGTTCCGATCATGGACGGCAGTGCCGGCCCCTTCGTGTTCCTCATTCAGTCGGCCGGCATTGCCGAGCAGCAGGCGCCCAAGCAGTTCATCCGCATCAAGCGCGAGGTCGTGGTGCGTGACGGTGACAAGGAAGCCATCTTCCTCCCGCACCAGGGCTTCAAGGTATCCTTCGCCATCGACTTCGAGCATCCGGTCTTCGAGGATCAGAAGCAGACGGCATCGGTCGACTTCTCGACCACCTCCTTCGTCAAGGAAGTCTCGCGCGCCAGGACCTTCGGCTTCATGCGCGACCTGGAGTACCTGCGCTCGAACAACCTGGCACTGGGCGGCAGCCTGGACAATGCCATCGTGGTCGATGACTACCGCATCGTGAACGAGGGCGGGCTCCGCTATAACGACGAGTTTGTCAAGCACAAGGTGCTGGATGCCATCGGTGACCTCTACCAGCTGGGGCACAGCCTGATCGGCGAGTTCCGCGGGGTAAAATCCGGGCATGCCCTCAACAACCAGCTGTGTCGCGCCCTGATCGACAACCCCCAGGCCTGGGAGCTGGTGACCTTCGAGGATGAGGCGCAAGCGGCGCCGATTTCCTACGCCGCGCCGGCCATGGCCTGAACCCGGCAGCGCTCAGGTTGTCCGCCGTCAATTGACGGGCCGCCTGGCGGTTGCATGCTGGATCCATCACGACCCCGCTGGTAGCCCTGGCGGGGTTGTTGCATGTCAGGTGGGTCATGCTGGCTTCGAGCTTCGAGCTTCGAGCTTCGAGCTTCGAGCTTCGAGCTTCGAGCTTCGAGCTTACGGCTTACGCTCGGCGTGGGAGGCGAGGCGTTCCAGCGCCTGCTTGAGACGCGGGTTGTCGACTTCTTCGGCACAGCTGGAGATTTCGTCGGCGGCGCTGGCGGGTAGCTGGCGTGTCTGGCGCAGCGGCGCCTTGGGCGGGCGCACCGGGCGTACCTTGAGATCGAAGCCGGTCACCGCCTCGAAGCCCTGCAGTTCGTGAAGGCGTTTCAACAAGCGCGGCTGCTCGTAGCGCAGGCGGGTCAGCCAGGCGGCACTATCGGTGATCAGCGTCAGGCGGCCGTTCTCGAAGCCGCCGACGAACAGGTGCTCGCCCAGTTCGCCGGATAACTGGCTTCTCAGGTGTTCCTGGGCCTGCTCGATGAGTCGTGCGGTGCGCATCAGCGTGCCCAGCTCGCCTTTGCCTTCCAGGAGCCTCGACATGGGCTGGGCTCGGAACCGCTTAACCTTTATACTCATCAGCTTGATTCTCGGGACAAACCCTGTACGGGGTGGATGATCGCCGCGCCGCTTGTCGGCGCTCAATTGACAGGCCTGAGCCTAGCACGCACGGGAGTTCCTCGACAGCATGGCGACGCTTGGAGTCGATAGCCAGAGCCCAGCAGTGTCATCGCGGCGTTCGCGCGGGGCGCCGGCGCGATGGTGGCTGGCCGGCCTGCTGGTGGGCTGCCTGCTGCCCGCCGGGCTGGCCCAGGCAGAATGGCGGCCTGTCGAGCGCGTCGTGCAGATGTGCATTCTGGCGCCGGCACTGATACGGGCCAGTTCCCAACTCCAGGCGCGGCGCCGCTCGCGTTGCCGCTGGCCGGCCCGACAGCGGAAACACCTCCGCGACACCGCGCGGCCCTTACCGGCAAGACGCTGCCTGCCGCTGCGTGCCGTGGCGGCGCATGATGTCCTGACCCGGCGTGGCCCACCAGCACTGTCACCTTCCTGAGTGATTCAGCGGTCGCCCCCGAACGGCGGCCGAATGCCATATGCTGTGACAGGACCCTTCATGATCAATAATTTGCTACGCAAGGTCGTCGGCTCCAAGAACGACCGCGAAGTCAAGCGCATGAACCGCATGGTGACGCGCATCACCGCGCTGGAGACAGAATACGAGGGGCTCGATGACGCGACCCTCAAGGCGCGCACTGCAAGCTTCCGTGAACGCCTGGACAACGGCGAGACTCTCGACGCCTTGCTTCCCGAGGCCTTCGCCACGGTACGCGAGGCGAGCAAGCGGTTCATGGGCATGCGCCATTTCGATGTTCAGATGGTCGGTGGTATCACCCTGCACAATGGCCATATCGCCGAGATGAAGACCGGTGAGGGCAAGACGCTGGTGGCCACCCTGGCCGTCTATCTCAATGCGCTGCCGGCGCGGGGCGTGCATGTCGTTACCGTCAACGACTATCTGGCCTGCCGTGATGCCGACTGGATGCGTCCGCTCTACGAGGCCATGGGACTCAGCGTGGGCACCATCTATGCCGGCCAGAGCCCGGAACAGAAGCGCCAGGCCTACGGCTGCGATATCACCTACGGCACCAACAACGAGTTCGGCTTCGATTACCTGCGCGACAACATGGCCTTCTCGCTGGAGGACAAGGTCCAGCGTGATCTGCACTTCGCGATTGTCGACGAGGTCGACTCGATCCTGATCGACGAGGCGCGCACGCCGCTGATCATCTCCGGTGCCGTGGACGAGAATACCGAGCTCTACCGGGTGGTCGACCGTCTGGCCACCAGCCTGACCCCCTGTAGCGACGAGGAAGACCCGGACAGCGGTGACTTCACCCTGGACGAGAAGCAGAAGCAGGTGGAATTGACCGAAGGGGGCCACCATCGCGTCGAGGAAGTGATGCGCGAGGAAGGCCTGCTGGGGGCCGAGGACTCGCTCTATGCCGCGCAGAACCTCAATCTGCTGCAGCACATGCATTCGGCACTGCGGGCCCGCCATCTGTACCATCGCGATGTCGATTACATCATCGATGACGGTCAGGTGGTGATCGTCGACGAGCACACCGGTCGCAGCATGCCCGGTCGGCGCTGGTCGGAAGGGCTTCACCAGGCGGTGGAAGCCAAGGAAGGTGTCACGGTACAGCGCGAGAGCCAGACACTGGCCTCGACCACCTTCCAGAACTATTTCCGCCTCTACGACAAGCTGTCCGGCATGACCGGGACGGCGGACACCGAGGCGTTCGAATTTCGCCAGATCTACGGCCTCGATGTCGTGGTCATACCCACCAACCGTCCGCTGATCCGCCAGGATCACAATGATCTGGTCTACCTGAGCGCCGAGGAAAAGTTCGACGCCATCATCGAGGACGTCAAGGAGCAGACCGCTCAGGGTCGTCCGGTGCTGGTGGGTACCGCTTCCATCGACACCTCCGAGTACCTGGCCGAACTGATGACCCGGGCGCAGCTCGACTTCAATGTGCTCAATGCCAAGCAGCACCAGAGCGAGGCCGAGGTGATCGCCCAGGCGGGTCGCCCCGGGGCCATCACCATCGCCACCAATATGGCTGGGCGTGGTACCGACATCGTGCTCGGCGGCAACTGGGAAGCCGAGGCGGCCAAGCTGGAAGCGCCCGACGCGTCGCAGATCGAGCGCCTCAAGGCCGAATGGCAGCAACGCCATGATGCCGTTCTGGAAGCCGGCGGGTTGCACGTCATCGGCTCCGAGCGCCACGAATCGCGGCGCATCGACAACCAGCTGCGTGGCCGTTCGGGGCGCCAGGGTGACCCGGGTTCCACGCGCTTCTTCCTGTCGCTGGAAGACAGCCTCATGCGCCTCTTCGGGTCAGATCGGGTACAGCGCATGATGCAGGCCATGGGCCTGGAGAAGGGCGAGGCCATCGAGCACAAGATGGTGTCCAACGCCGTCGAAAGGGCCCAGAAAAAGGTCGAGGGACGCAACTTCGATGTCCGCAAGCAGCTGCTCGAGTACGACGATGTGGCCAACGACCAGCGCAGCGTGATCTACGAGCAGCGTAACGACATTCTCGGGGCGGACGATGTCTCCGACAATGTCACGGGCATTCGCGAGGAGGTGCTGGAAGAGGCCATCAGCAGCTTCGTGCCGCCCCAGAGTCTGCCGGAGCAGTGGGATCTCCCCGGTCTCCAGGACCATCTCAAGAACGAGTTCAACCTGGATGCACCGGTCGTCGAGTGGTCGGACAACGACGAGCGGCTCAACGAGGAGCAGCTCCGCGAGCGTCTGCATACCATGCATCGCGAGGCCTATGAAGAGAAGATCGAGGTTGCCGGCCCCGAGCTGATGCGGCGCTTCGAGAAGCAGGTCATGCTGCAGGTGCTGGACACGCGCTGGAAGGAACATCTGCAGTCCATGGACCACCTGCGGCGGGGCATTCACCTGCGTGGCTATGCGCAGAAGAACCCCAAGCAGGAGTACAAGCGCGAGGCCTTCGAGCTCTTCCAGCTGCTGCTCACCAACATCAAGTCCGACGTCACGCGGATTCTCAGCCACGTCAAGGTGCGCCAGCCCGAGGAAGTCGAGGAGCTGGAACGCCAGCGTCGCGAGGCCCTGGAGCGTGAGCAGGCCGCGGCCGCCAGTCGGCGTGACGAGGCGGACGACGCCGAGGAAGCCGCCACCGCCGGCACCGAGACCGCCGAAGACGCGCGTCCGGCACGTCGCGAGGGCCCCAAGGTCGGCCGCAATGACCCCTGTCCCTGCGGATCGGGGAAGAAGTTCAAGCAGTGCTGCGGCAAGTTGAGTTAACTTTCGCGAGAGGCAAGAGGCGAGAGGCGAGAGGCGAGAGGCGAGAGGCGAGAGGCGAGAGGCGAGATACCATTGTCGACACTCGAAGCTCGAAGCTCGAAGCTCGAAGCTCGAAGCCCGTAGCTCGCAACTCGCAACTCGCAACTCGAAGCCCGTAGCTCACAACGCGCAGCTGACCAGAACATGAGGAGGCCTGAGCATGGCAGTGGGGGAGGCGTATTTCCCGGACATGCCCCGTATCGAGGGGCTTCGGCTCGGCACGGCGATGTCGGGCATCAAGACCGCCAACCGGCGGGACCTGGTGGTGATCGAGGTACCCGAAGGCGGCGCGGTGGCCGGCACCTTCACGCAGAATGCCTTTTGCGCGGCGCCGGTGACGGTCGCCAGGGAGCATCTGCAGGCATGTGCCACCCGAGGTAGCGCGCCGCGCTACCTGGTGATCAACACCGGCAACGCCAATGCCGGCACGGGTGATGTCGGGATGCGCGATGCCCGCGCCACCTGTGCCGAGCTGGCCGGCCTGGTGGAGGTCGATGAAACCTCGGTGTTGCCGTTTTCCACCGGTGTGATCGGCGAAGCGCTGCCGATGGGCCGCCTGCTGGCCGGGTTGCCCGAGGCACTGCGTGGCCTGGATGATGGCCCCCGGGGCTGGCAGGCGGCCGGCGAAGGTATCCTGACCACCGACACCCGGGCCAAGGGTGCCAGCGTGACGCTACCGATGGGCGACGAGACGGTCACCATCAATGGCATCAGCAAGGGTTCGGGGATGATCAAGCCGAACATGGCCACCATGCTCGGCTTCGTGGCCACGGACGCCGATATTGCGCCGGCGGTACTCGACGAGGTGCTGCGCGAGGCCGTGGACCACTCGTTCAACTGCATTACCGTGGATGGTGATACCTCCACCAATGATGCCTGCATGCTGATTGCCACGGGACGTGGCGCGGCGGTCCGGGATACGCAGCGTCTGGCCGCCTTCCGCGAGGGACTTCAGCGCGTCATGAACGAACTCGCCCAGGCCATCGTGCGGGATGGCGAAGGCGCGACCAAGTTCGTCACGCTGCAGGTGGATGGCGCCGTGAGCCGTGACGAAGCGCTGGATGTGGCCTTCACGGTGGCGCATTCGCCGCTGGTCAAGACGGCCCTGGCGGCCAGCGACGCCAACTGGGGTCGCATTCTCGCCGCCGTGGGCCGTGCTCCGGTGGCAGACTTCGATGTCTCGCGGGTGACCATCGACCTGGGCAGTGTCCGACTGGTCGAGCAGGGCGGGCGTGCGCCGGGTTACACCGAGGAAGCCGGCAGTGAGGTGATGGCCCAGGAAGAGATCGGGATCCGCATCGACCTGGCTCGCGGCCAGCGCGGGGCCACCGTGTGGACCACGGACCTGACTCGCGAGTACGTCGCCATCAACGCCGACTATCGCACCTGAGTGACCCGGCCGCATGCACGCCGGGCCGGCTGATAGTCGAAAGCCCCATAGCAATCCCCACCGAGCCAGGTGGCAACGTTGGATAGGTGAATGAACGCAATGGTGAAAAGAAGGGTGCATGTGGCGGCTGCCGCCATCATCAGCGCCGATGGTCGTCAAGTGCTGCTGGCCCGGCGCCCCTCCAATGTGGATCAGGGCGGTCTCTGGGAGTTTCCCGGCGGCAAGCTGGCACCTTACGAGACCGGCCTCGAGGCCCTGAAGCGTGAACTGCACGAAGAACTGGGCGTGGAGATCCGCCGTGCTCAGCCGCTGATTCGTATCCATCACGAGTACGCCGACAAGCACGTGCTGCTGGATGTCTGGCAGGTACATGACTTTGCCGGCGAGCCCTTCGGGCGTGAAGGTCAGGCGGTGCGCTGGGTGCCCATGCAGGAACTGCATGGCTATCCGTTCCCGGCGGCCAATCTGCCGATCCTGCGCGCCGTCATGCTGCCGAGCGAGTACCTGATCAGTGCCGACGAGGACGATGACGACGTCTTCCTGGAGCGTCTGGAACGCGCCATGCGCGAGGACAGGGTGCGCCTGGTTCAGCTGCGCGCCAAGAACCTGGATGACGATGCCTATGTCCGCCGTGCCGAAAAGGCCCTGGCCCTGTGTCGGCGCTACGAGGCGCGGCTGATGCTCAATGGCGAGCCACATTTGCTGGAGCGGGTCGACGCCGATGGCATTCACCTGACCAGCCAGCGCCTGATGAGCCTGGAGCGTCGGCCCGTGGGTGACGACAAGTGGCTGGCGGCCTCGACGCATGACCATGGGCAGCTGGTGCAGGCCCAGCGCATCGGCTGTGACTTCGTCACCCTGTCGCCGTTGCGCACGACCCCCTCGCACCCCGAGGTGGCGCCGATCGGCTGGCACGACTTCCAGCGTCTCGTCGAGCATGCCGGCATGCCGGTCTTCGCCCTCGGCGGCATGACTCGCCATGATGCCAACCATGCGCGTGCCGTGGGTGCGCAGGGCATCGCCTCCATCCGCGACTTCTGGCGCTAGGCCGGGGCGCGGACCAGGCGGCACGGCGTGGAATCCCGCCGGGCGGCCGATCATGCAAGGAAAGCGCAAATGTTCGGGGCGGGCGATACAGCCAGCCCCGAAACGTCTTACCATGAGCGCCCGCCGACAAGGAACGCTGATATGCTGGATCGTCTGCCACTATTGCTCGGGTTGCGTTATGTGCGTGCCAAGCGACGCAACCACTTCATTTCCTTCATCTCGCTGACCTCCATGCTGGGCCTGACCCTGGGCGTGGCGGTGCTGATTCTGGTGCTCTCGGTGATGAACGGCTTCGACCGCGAGCTGCGAACCCGCATTCTGGGCATGGTCCCGCATACCCAGATCGAGAAACCCGCCGGCATGACCGAGTGGCAGTCCCTGGCCGAGCGCCTGACCGAGCGCGAACATGTCGTCGGGGCGGCCCCCTATATCCAGCAGCAGGGGATGTTCGCCGTGGACGGTCGCAACCAGGGCGCCATGGTCAACGGCATCAAGCCCGACTGGGAGCGCCGGGTATCCATCGTCGATGACCACATGACGCAGGGCAGCCTCGATGACCTGACGCCCGGTGAATGGAACGTCGTGCTGGGCTCGGCGCTGGCTCGCCAGCTGGGGGTCGGCGTGGGCGACAGCGTGACCCTGCTGGTGCCCGAGGCATCGATCACGCCGGCCGGTGTCTTTCCGCGGCTCAAGCGCTTCACCGTCAGCGGCCTGTTCAGTGTCGGTGCCGACCTGGATGCCAACCTGGCCTATGCCAATATCGAGGACATGCAGACCCTGGCGCGCATGGGCGATGCCGTGGGTGGCCTGCGTCTGGAACTGGACGACCTGTTCAAGGCCGGCAGCGTGACCCAGTCCATCGTCGATGAGCTGGGGGCCGGCTATCGCGGCCTGGACTGGACCTACTCCCGCGGCAATCTCTTTCAGGCCATCCAGATGGAGAAGCGCATGATCGGCCTGCTGTTGACCGTGATCGTGGCGGTGGCCGCCTTCAATATCGTCTCGACCCTGGTCATGGTGGTCACCGACAAGCACGCCGACATCGCCATACTGCGCACCATCGGCGCCACGCCTCGCTCCATCATGGGAATCTTCATGGTTCAGGGGCTGACCATCGGCATCATCGGCATCCTCATCGGGGTCGGGCTAGGCGTGCTGCTGGCATTGACGGTGTCGGACCTCATCGCCTTCGTCGAGTCGACCCTGGGGATTCACTTCCTGGATGCCGGCGTCTACTTCATCAGTGACCTGCCGTCCCAGCTGCTCTGGTCCGATGTGGGCACTATCGTGCTGGCGGCCTTCGTGCTGACCTTCCTGTCGACGCTATACCCGGCCTGGCGTGCCGCCAAGGTTCAACCCGCGGAGGTACTACGCTATGAATGATCCGGCGATCAAGTCCGCTGCAGCGGCGGGCGAGGTGATGCTCGAGTGCCGAGAGCTGACGCGCACCTACCGCGAGGGCCCGCATGATCTGACGGTGCTCGACTCGCTGGAGCTCAGCGTGCGGGCCGGCGAGCGGGTGGCGGTGGTCGGCAGCTCGGGCTCCGGCAAGACGACCCTGCTCAACCTGCTGGGAGGACTGGACCGCCCCAGTCACGGCGAGGTGCGGGTTGCGGGCGAGGTGCTGCACCGCATGGGCGATGCCGCCCTGGGGCGCTTTCGCAATCAGCACATCGGCTTCGTCTACCAGTTCCACCATCTGCTGGCCGAATTCACGGCCATCGAGAACGCCGCCTTGCCGCTGATCGTGCGCGGCCAACGCAAGCGTGATGCCGAGCAGCGTGCCATGCAGATTCTCGAACGCGTCGGCATGCGTGAGCGGGCCGACCACAAGCCGGGGGAGTTGTCCGGGGGCGAGCGTCAGCGCGTGGCCATCGCCCGCGCGCTGGTCACCGACCCGAGCCTGGTGCTGATGGACGAGCCGACCGGCAATCTCGACCAGACCACGGCGGCCAGCATCCTGGCGCTGATGGACGAGCTGTCTGCCTCGGCGGCCTGTGCCTTCATTATCGTCACCCATGACCCCGGCCTCGCCGCGCACCAGGACCGCGTCCTGCGTCTGGATGGCGGACGCTTGACCGATCAGGCGGCCGGCGACTGACACATCTCTCTCAGGGCTCGCCAATCTCCGGCGGGCCCCCGCGACGCTTGTGCCGCCGCCGGGCGGCGCGGCGCCTCCAGCTGCGCACTACCTGCCAGCGCCACAGCAGCCGGATGACCAGACTGCCGGTTAGCCCGCAGACGACCGCGGCGACCAGGGAGCCGAGCGCCAGTGCCGGCAGGATGTCCAGCATCTGATCGGCGATCCAGCGCGTCGACAGGCCGTCCGGAGCCTGTCGCGCCGGTGCATCCAGCAGCCAGGCCCCCAGCCGATAATTGGCATAGAAGATGAGCGGCATGGTCAATGGGTTGGTGATCCATACCAGGGCGACCGATAACGGCAGGTTGGCACGCAGTGCCCAGGCGCCCAGAGCGGCCGAGGCCATCTGGAAGGGGATCGGCAGCAGGGCGCAGAACAGGCCGACCAGGAAGGCATTGGCCACGCTGCGTCGCGACAGCACCCAGAGGGCCGGGTTGCCGATCCAGTGACTCATGAAGCGCAGAGAGCGTTGGCGCCTGAGCGTCTCGGGATGGGGTAGATAGCGCTGCAGGAGTCGGCGCGGCATGTCGGTAGGCTCGCGGATTCGAAACAACGTCTATTATCCATACAAGGCGTATGCCTCGCCATGGCGTCCCGCGGGCGGCACGAGGCATCGGGATCACGCGTGTCATGGATGATGGAATGCGACAGGGGTGGGCCTTGCCCGTGGCGCTGGCGACGCTGGCGGGCATTCTGAGTGGCGCCCTGGCCAGTGCGAGCGTGCTGCAGCTGATTGCTGCCCTCGGTCTGGGGTGCCTGATGCAGCGCCGCTGGCGCGAGGCGTTGCTGGTCGGGCTGGTGCTGGTGGTCGCGGTGCGCGTCCTGTCGCTGATCGGCGGGGAACTGGCGCCGGGGCTGAGTCGCCAGGATGTCCGGCTCGAGGCCGAGGTGACGGCGGTCTCGCGTCAGGCGGGGATGACACGTCTGGATCTGAGGGTCGCGGATTGTCGACCGCTGAGCAAAGGCCTGCCGTCCTGCGCACGGCTGTCGCGTCTGCGCCTGAGCGTGTATCGCGGTCCGACGTTCGAGGCCGGTGAACGCTGGCGACTCACGGCGCGGTTGCGGCCGCCCTCGGGGTTCGCCAACCCCGGCAGTTTCGATTATCGCGGCTGGCTGTGGCGGGAAGGCTTTCAGGCCACGGGCTATCTGCGCTCGTCGCCGGGGCCCCGGCGGCTGGTCGCGGCTCCCTTCTCACTGCACAAGCTGGCTTTGGCGCATCTGGCGGATGCTGACCTGGAAGCGCGCCCGGCGCGCTGGCTGGCGGCCCTGACGCTGGGCGACGAACGCCAGCTGACCCGGGCCGACTGGGAACTGCTCAATGCCACCGGCACCACGCACCTGGTGGTCATTTCCGGCCTGCATATCGGCCTGGTGGCGACCTTCGTGTTGATCCTGTGCCGCGGACTGGCGCGTGGGCTGAGTCCCGGCCACTGGCGCATGGCGATCTGGCCATGGTGGTCGGCCGGTGTGGCGGCGACTGCCTATGCGCTGCTGGCCGGCCTCGAGGCTCCCGCCCTGCGGGCACTGGTCATGGCCCTGATCGGCCTGTGGGTCGCCAGTGGCCGCCATGCACCGGGCCCCTGGCAGGCCTGGTGGCTGGCGCTGGCGATCATTCTGCTGCTCGATCCGCTGGCCGCCTGGCGCCCCGGACTCTGGCTCTCCTTTGTGGCCGTGGCGCTGTTGATCCTGATCTGGCAGGGGCGGGCCAGGCCGCGCGGGGTGAAGGGCTGGTGCCTGGCCCTGTTGCGTACCCAGTGGCTGCTGGCGCCGGTCATGGCGGCGGCCGTCCTGCTGGCCTTCGGACGGCTGGCCCCGGCCGCCCCCTTGATCAACCTGGTGGCGGTGCCGCTGGTCAGCAGCCTGATGGTGCCGCTGGGCCTGGCCGGCTGGTTGCTGGCCTGGGCACCGCCGCTCGCGGCGGCCTGCTGGGCAGGTTTCGCGATGCTCAGCGAGGCGCTCGCCGGTCTGCTGGAAGCGAGTGTCACGATTCTGCCGGTGCATGAGCCGTCGGCGCCGCGGCGTTGGCCACTGGCACTGGGGCTGGGACTCATCGGCCTGGTCTGGGCCTTGCCGGGTGTGGATCGGCGCTGGCGAGCCCTGGCGAGTGTGCTGCTGTGCCTCGGCATCGTCTGGCCCGAGGAGCGCCGCTTGCCCCCCGAGCGACTCTGGATGCGCGTGCATGATGTCGGCCAGGGGCAACTGGTGGAATTGCGCACCGCGGGCTACCGCCTGCTGGTGGACACCGGGCCACGTTTCGGCTCCGGCTTCATGCCCCTCGAGACGCTCTGGCCGCCCGGCCAGCATGTCGATGATGTGCTGGTCAGCCACGGCGACCGGGATCACGCCGGCGGCCTGCAGGCTCTCGAGAAAGACCATGCGGTCGCACGCTACCTGGCCCCCGCCGAGGCCGATCTGCCGGTGCGCTTTCGGGCATGCCATGCCGGACAGGCCTGGCGGCGCGATGGCGTCGAGTTTCGCCTGCTGTGGCCGCCGGCCAGCTTGCGCGGCATGTCGAAGAATGATCGCTCCTGCGTGCTGCTGGTCAGCGTCGGGTCTCATCGACTGTTGATCCCCGGGGATGTCGGCCGCCGCGTGGAGCGCAGCTTCCTGCGTCAGCTGGAAGGGGGCATCGCCGTGCTGGTGGCGGGCCATCATGGCAGCCGTACCAGCTCGGGGCCGGCCCTGGTCGAGGCGTTGCGGCCCGGGGTCGTCATCTACAGTGCGGCTCTGGACGGGCGTTTCGAGCATCCGGCGGCGTCCGTGGTCCGGCGTTTTCGGCGCGTCGGCAGCTGTCAGTGGAACACGGCTCAGGATGGCGCCCTGACGCTCGAACTGGGGGGATCCGGTCCACCACGTATCGCTGCCGCCCGCGGTTCGCCGCGTGCGCCCGGGCCTGCCATGTCCTGGCCCCGGTGGCGCAGCGGTGTCGGGCACGACTGCCTTGCGTTAGAATCCACTCCAGTGACGCCGGCTTTATCCGTGCCCCTATCCACCCGAGCGGAGACACCGTGATCGAATACTCCGGCTGGACTCTCTACAAGCGTCTGATGGGCTATGTCAGGCCGCACTGGCGGGCCTTCTCCCTGGCGGTCGTCGGCTACATCCTGTATGCGGCTTCCAGCACGGCACTGGCCGAGATGATGAAGCGCCTGATCGATGGTATCCAGAACCCCGATGCGGCGTTCCGCATGTGGTTGCCGCTGTTCGTCGTCGGCATGTTCGCCTTTCGCGGCCTGGGTACCTTTCTCGGCACCTATTACATGACCAATGTGGCGCGCAACCTGGTCCATGCCCTGCGCTGTGATGTCTTCAACCACATGCTGCATCTGCCGGGACGCTTCTTCGACGCGCATTCTTCCGGGCACCTGATCTCGCGGGTCACCTACCACGTGGAGCAGGTGACCGGGGCGGCCACCAAGGCGATCACCATCCTGTTGCGGGAAGGCTTCTTCGTCATCGGCCTGGTGGCCTACCTGATGTGGACCAACTGGATGCTGACCCTGCTGTTTCTGGCGGTCACACCGCTGATCGGTGGCGTGGTCAGTTATGCCAGCAAGCGCTTTCGGCGAATTTCCCAGCGCATTCAGCGCTCCATGGGCGATGTCACCCATGTGGCCTCCGAGGCACTGTCCGGCTACCGTGTGGTGCGAACGCATGGCGCGGAACCCTACGAAAAGGCGCGCTTCGCCGAGGCCAGCGAAGCCAATCGCCAGCAGAGCATGAAAGAGGCCCTGACCAAGGCCACCAGCACGCCGGTCATCCAGCTGCTGGTGGCGCTGGCCCTGGCCGGCCTGGTGTGGCTTGCCATGTCACCGGCCCTGATGGCCGACATGACGCCGGGTGAGTTCGTGGCCTTCATCACGGCGGCCTCCTTGATGGCCAAGCCCGTGCGTCAGCTGACCGAGATCAATGCCACCGTGCAGAAGGGCATTGCCGCGGCGGGCGAGCTGTTTGGCCTGCTCGAGGAGCCCGCCGAGAAGGATGACGGCGAGCGACTGCCCGGACGCCTCGAAGGGCGTGTGCGCTTCGAAGGAGTGCACTTCGCCTACGGCGAGGATCAGCCTGAGGTGCTCAAGGGCATCGATCTCGAGGTCGCCGCCGGTGAAATGGTTGCCATCGTCGGTCGCTCGGGCAGTGGCAAGTCGACCCTGATGGGGCTCCTGCCGCGCTTCTATTATCCCACCCGGGGGCGCATCCTGTTCGATGAAGTGCCTCTGGAGAGCTATCAGCTGGCCCCCTTGCGGCGCTGTATCGCCCTGGTGTCGCAGCAGGTCACGCTGTTCAACGCCAGTATCGCCGACAATATCGCCTACGGGATGGACGAGGCCGACCCGGCTGCCATCGAGGTGGCCGCACGCGCCGCCCATGCGCACGAGTTCATCGCCAAACTGGCCGATGGCTATGACACCGTGGTCGGCGAAAACGGCGTGATGCTGTCCGGCGGACAGCGTCAGCGCCTGGCCATCGCGCGGGCCATCTACAAGGACTCACCGCTGCTGGTGCTGGACGAGGCGACCTCGGCACTGGATACCGAATCCGAGCGCTATATCCAGGCGGCGCTGGAAGAGGTCTGCCGTGGCCGGACTACCTTTGTCATTGCCCATCGTTTGTCGACCATCGAGCGGGCCGACCGTATCCTGGTCATGGAAGCCGGCGAAATCGTCGAGCAGGGCAGTCATGCCGAGCTGATGGCTCGGGACGGCGCCTATGCGGCCCTGCATCGGCTGCAGTTCCGTGAGGCCGCGCCGGCATGAACCGACTGGCCGAGCGCTGGCTGCAGGCCGCCTACGGGGGCGAGGCCTGGTTGGCGCTGCTGCGTCCGCTGGAGTGGCTGTATCGGCGGGTCGTGCAGCAGCGGGCGCAGGCCTATCGACACGGCCGTCGCGAGACATGGCGGGCGCCGGCGCCGGTGATCGTGGTGGGCAATATCACCCTGGGCGGCACCGGCAAGTCGCCCCTGGTGGCCTGGCTGGCGCGGCACCTCAAGGAGGCGGGCTGGACGCCGGGCATCCTGTCCCGCGGGTATGGCGGACAGGCGGCGCATTATCCGCTGCTGCTGACCCCCGAGACCCGGGTGACCGAGAGCGGCGACGAGCCGCGCATGCTGGCCGACCAGACCGGCTGCCCGGTAGTGGTCGATCCGCAACGCCCCCGCGGCGGCCGGCGCCTGCTGGAGGCCGGTTGCGATATTCTGCTCAGTGATGACGGCCTGCAGCACCTGGCCCTGGGGCGGGATCTGGAAATCGTCGTGGTCGATGGGCAGCGCGGCCTGGGCAATGGCCGTTGCCTGCCGGCCGGCCCGCTGCGCGAGCCCGTCGAACGCCTGAACAGCGTGGATGCGGTGCTGGTCACCGGCGAGACACGCCAGCCATTGCCGGTGGCGAGCCATGGCATGCCGCTCAGGCCCGTGGCCTGGCGGTCGCTGGCGGATGGTCAGCGGCGGCCCCTGCAGCCCTTGCCGTTCACCGGGCCGGTGCATGCCCTGGCGGGCATCGGCCGGCCGGCGCGCTTCTTCGCCACCCTGGAGGCGCTGGGGGTCGACTTCTCGGCCCATGCCTTCGCCGATCACCACCGGTTCACGGCCGGCGACCTGGCCTTCGCGGATCAGCGGCCCCTGGTGATGACGGCCAAGGACGCGGTCAAGTGCCGCGAACTGGCGACGGATGCCTGGAGCCTGGACGTGGAGGCCGAGCCCGATAAGGCCTTCGTCGCCTGGCTGAATGCTCGCCTGGCAAGGCGCTGAATCTGTTACCCAACCCCGTGCCATCCCCGAGAATGGCCGCAATTGCTCTGGAGGCGACGCGATGGACAAGGAACTACTGGCAATGCTGGTGTGCCCGCAGTGCAAGGGCAAACTGAAATACGACCGCGAGGCCGACGAGCTGCTGTGCCGGTATGACGGCCTGGCCTATCCGGTGCGCGACGGCATTCCGGTCATGCTGCCCGATGAGGCACGCGCCATGGATGTCGACGAAAAGCTGCCGCCGTCTGACGGACGCCGGGATGACGCCTGAGGGGGCCGAGATGCAGGATTTCATCGTCGTGATACCGTCGCGCTTCGCCTCGACACGCCTGCCGGGCAAACCCCTGCTGGAGATTGCCGGTGAGCCCATGGTCAAGCATGTCTGGCGCCGGGCCTGTGAAAGCGCGGCCACCCGGGTGGTGATTGCCACCGATGACGAACGGATTCGTGACGCCTTCGCCGGGCTGGAAGCGGAAGTGGTGATGACGCGGCCCGATCATCCCTCCGGCACGGACCGTCTGGCGGAGGTCGCCGCCACCCTGGACTTGCCCGACGACGCCGTGCTGGTCAATGTCCAGGGGGATGAGCCGCTGATTCCCCCGGCGCTCATCGATCAGGTCGCACAGCGCCTGTTCGATGACACCGGGGCCTCCATTGCCACCCTGGCCGAGCCCATTACCGATGTCGATTCGCTGTTCAATCCCAATGCGGTGAAGGTGGTCCGCCAGGCCTTGGGGAGGGCGCTCTACTTCTCGCGGGCGCCGATTCCCTGGGACCGGGAGGCCTTCGCGCAACGCCCCGAGCAGCTCGAGACCGATGCCTGGCTGCGTCATATCGGCATCTATGCCTATCGCGCGAGCTTCCTCGCCGAGTACCTCGGCTGGGCGGCGTCGCCGCTCGAGCAGCTGGAGCAACTGGAACAACTGCGCGCCCTGCATCATGGTCATGCCATCCAGGTCGGCCTCGCCCGGGAGCCCAACCCGGCCGGTGTCGACACCGCCGATGACCTCGAGCGGGTGCGCCAATGGATGCAGGATCAGGGAGCAGGCACATGATACGGGTTCTTTTCGTCTGTCTGGGCAATATCTGTCGTTCGCCGACCGCCGAGGGCATGCTGCGTCGCCGGATCCGCGAAGCGGGACTGGCCGACCGGGTCGAGATCGATTCCTGCGGTGTCGGCCCCTGGCATGTGGGCGAACCGCCGGATGCCCGGGCACGCAAGGCAGCGGCCAGGCGTGGTCTGGACATCGGCGATCTGCGTGGGCGTCAGCTGGTGGCGGCGGACTTTTCGTGCTTCGACTACCTGCTGGCCATGGATCACGACAACCTCGCGGCCCTGGAGAAGCAACGACCCGCCGACTGCCGGGCGCATGTCGGCCTCTTCCTGGCATACGCCGGGCTGGCCGACACACCCGTGCCCGATCCCTATTTCGGTGGTGAGCGTGGTTTCGAGGAGATGATGGATCTGCTCGAGAGTGCCTGCGAGGGGTTGGTGGCGAGTCTCGAGCAGCGCCTGGAGGCGTCGTCTTGAGCCTCGATGTGCGGGCCGAGCATGACCTCTCGCGTTTCAACACCCTGGGGCTGCCGTGTCGTGCCGAGCGTTTCGTGGCGCCGACTTCCGCCGGACAACTGGCCGCCGCCCTGACGCTGGCCGATGAGCAGAACCTCGAGCCCTTGCTGTTGGGCGGCGGCAGCAATGTCATCCTGCCGCCGCGCCTGCCTCGGCTGGTCATCCAGCCGGCCATGGCCGACTGGCGGTGGCTCGAGGAGGGCGAGTGTCCGCGGCTCGAGGTCGATGCCGGCGTGGTCTGGCATGACCTGGTCATGGCCCTGGCCGCTCGCGGCATCTGGGGCATCGAGAACCTGGCCCTGATTCCCGGGCATTGCGGTGCCGCCCCCATCCAGAACATCGGCGCCTATGGCGTCGAGCTGGCCGATGTGGTGGAGGCCGTGCGCGTGGTATCGCTGCATGACGGCCGGGAGTCACTGATGGACGCCGAGGCGTGTGCCTTCGGCTATCGCGACAGCATCTTCAAGCGGGAGATGGCGGGCCAGGTGGCGATTACCGGGTTGATCCTGCGGTTGTCCCGTCGGGCCGCTCCGCGTCTCGATTATGGTGACCTGGCGCAGCGGGTCGCGGCACGGCCGTCAGCCCTGGAGGTGGCCGAGGCCGTGTGTGCCACGCGCCGCGAGAAGCTGCCGGATCCGACGGTGCTCGGCAATGCCGGGAGTTTCTTCAAGAACCCGCTGGTGTCCCGTGAGCAAGCCGCTGCCCTGCGCGAGGCGCATCCCGGGATGCCGCAATTCCCCCAGGCGGCGGGCGTCAAGCTGGCCGCCGGCTGGCTGATCGATCAATGCGGCCTGAAAGGCTGGCGGCGCGGCCATTTTGGCGTGCATGAGCGTCAGGCGCTGGTCCTGGTGCATCATGGCGGCGGCAGTGCCGTGGAACTGCTGGAACTGGCCGCGGAAGTGGCCGGGCAGGTGCAGCAGCGCTTCGGCGTGCGCCTGGAACGCGAGCCGCTGCGGGTCGGTGGCGACATGTAAGGGACGCTGGCTCAGGCCGGCAGGCAGGCGCGCCAGATTCGCCGATGCCCCACAAGCAAGCGCCCGCGGCCAATTGGCCGCGGGCGCTTTTTACGTCAGGGCAGGGCCGTTCAACTTCAGCCCTGACCACCTTCCTGCTCACGCTTGCGGCGCTCGCGGGGGTCGTTGTGGGCCCGACGGCGACGCTTGGGCTCGGCGGGCTGGTCCTCGGCTGCGGGCTGAGCCGCCTTGCCGGCCGTCTCTGACCCGGCCTTGGCAGTTGCCGCTTCCGCCTTCTGCGTCTCGGACTCGGCAGTTTCCGATGCCGCCTTCGGTGCCTCGGATTCGGCCTTGGCAGTTTCCGCTTTCGCCTTCGGTGCCTCGGATTCGGCCTTGGCAGTTGCCGCTTTCGCCCTCGGTGCCTCGGATTCGGCCTTGGCAGCTGCCGCTTCCGCCTTCGGTGCCTCGGACTCGGTCTTGGCAGTTTCCGATGCCGCCTTCGGTGCCTCGGATTCGGCCTTGGCAGTTTCCGATGCCGCCTTCGGTGCCTCGGACTCGGCCTTGGCAGTTGCCGCTTTCGCCTTCGGTGCCTCGGATTCGGCCTTGTCAGCTGCCGCTTCCCCCTTCGGCGCCTCGGACTCGGCCTTGTCAGCTTCCGCTTTCGCCTGCGGCGCCTCGGACTCGGTCTTGGCAGTTTCCGATGCCGCCTTCGGTGCCTCGGACTCGGCCTTGGCAATTTCCGATGCCGCCTTCGGCGCCTCGGGTTCGGCCTTGTCAGCTGCCGCTTTCGCCTTCGGCGCCTCGGATTCGGGCTTGGCAGTTGCCGCTTCCGCCTTCGGTGCCTCGGATTCGGCCTTGTCAGCTGCTGCTTCCGCCTTCGGCGCCCCAGGTTTGGCCTTGGCAGTCTCTGCTTCCGTCTTCGGCGCCTCGGACTGGCCCTGGGCCGTCTCCGACCCGGATTTCAATGCCCTGGACTCGGTCTTCGGCGACTTGCCAGCGGCCTTCGCCGGTTTCCGGGTATCAGCAGCAGACGCGTCGCTTGCTGCGTCGTCGGTCTGCTTGGCCGCGGGTGCCGCCTTTTCTTGCGTGGCCTGCGGTGCATCAGCCTCGGCCGGGGCTTTCGGCGACACATCGGACGCTGCCTGGCTAGCCCCGGTCTCAGCCTGGGACTTGTCAGCCGCCGTCGTGGACGGGGCATCGGCCTTGTCGTCGGTCCGGGCGTTGTCCTTGCGGCGCTTGTCGGACTTCGCTTTCTCGGCCTTCGGCTGCTGGGTCTCCGCAGACCCGGCCTCGGCAGTGGCCGTTGGTGCAGACGCTGCCTGGGACGGCTGCGACGCCTCGGCCTGGTCGCCCTGCGCGGTCTCGGCCTCACCGGGCGCCGCTTCCTGCTGGGCGGCTTCTTCCTGGAGACGCTTCTGCTCGGCTTCGGCCTTGGCGTTCAGGGCGCGCTGGCGACTGCGCTGACGCGGATTGTTGCGCGTGCGCTTGGGCTTGCCGGTGTCCGCCGCGGGCTTGCCATCCTGGCCCTTGTTCTCGGCCTTGGCCGACTCGGCGGCCGGCTTGCCGGCCTCACCGGACTGGCGATTGTCCGATGCCTTGGCCTGTGGCTCCTGAGGCTTGCCGGATTGCTCCTTGTTGCCCTGGCCCTTGCCGTTCTGGCCCTTGCCTTCGGACTTGCCACGGTTGTCTGGCTTGCCGGACTTGTCCTGAGGCTTGCCGCTCTGGTTCCTGGCCTCGGTCTTGTCGCGGTTGTCAGCCGACTTCGGTGACTCCTGGGCCGCGGCGCTCTGCTTGCCGCGGTTGTCGTCCTGACGACGTCCCCGGCTGCTGCGCTGCTGGCGGCTCTGGTTGTCGGAGGCGCTGTCATCGTTGCGCGCAGCGCTCTTGCCGGCATTGTTGCCGCGACTGTTCTGGCGATTGTCCTGACGTTCGTCCTGGCGATTGCTGTCACTGCGGCCGGAAGA
Organism: Halomonas sabkhae; assembly: GCF_030409265.1. Lineage (NCBI taxonomy): Bacteria > Pseudomonadati > Pseudomonadota > Gammaproteobacteria > Oceanospirillales > Halomonadaceae > Halomonas > Halomonas sabkhae. Next base: position 34,006 of record NZ_JAUFPM010000015.1, on the reverse strand, counting down.
GGAGCCGCCACGACGATTGCGCTGGCGTCCACCACCGGAACGGTTCTGGTTGCCATCGCCCTGGCGTTGGTCGCCGCTATCGCGAGCCTGGGGCTGCTGGCCGGAGGAGCTGGTGTCGGTGCCGGAGGTCTGTGAGGTATCGGCCTCGCCGTTGATCAGGCGGGCAAAGCCCTTGATCAGGCGGCCCACCACGCCGTCGCGCTGAGCGGGAAGGGTCGGGGCGGGCGCTGGCTGGGAGGCGGCCTTGGCAGTCTCCTGAGCCGGCTGGCTGGCGGTATCCTGCTGCAGGGACGCCGGTGCCGGTGCGTTGTGCTCCACGGTGGTCACGGCCGCCTCGTCGCGCTTGACGGGCTTGCCGAAGGCCGCTTCGGGTTCGCGACCCACCTCGGTGTCCATGGAGATCTCGAAGCTGGATTGCACGCCGCCTTCTTCATCGACATGGTCGTCGCGCAGCCGCTGCACGTCGTAGTGCGGCGTATCCATGTCGGGGTGCGGCAACAGCACCACCCGCACCTGCTGGCGCTGTTCGATGTCGGCGAGCATGCCGCGCTTTTCGTTGAGCAGGTAGGTCGCCACGGGAACCGGCAGGATGGCGCGAATCTGGGCGCTGCGCTCCTTCATGGCTTCTTCTTCGATCAGGCGCATGATCGACAGCGAGATCGAGCGAACATCGCGGATCGTGCCCTGGCCGTCGCAACGCGGGCAGACCACGCCGCTGGTCTCGCCCAGGGAGGGGCGCAGGCGCTGACGCGACATTTCCATCAGGCCGAAGCGCGAGATACGCCCGATCTGTACCCGGGCGCGGTCGATCTTGAGCGCGTCGCGTACCCGGTTCTCGACCTCGCGCTGGTTGCGCGCCGGGCTCATGTCGATGAAATCGATGACCACCAGGCCGCCGATGTCGCGCAGGCGCAGCTGGCGGGCAATCTCGTCGGAGGCCTCGAGGTTGGTCTGCAGCGCGGTTTCCTCGATGTCGCTGCCCCGGGTGGCGCGTGCCGAGTTGATGTCGATGGACACCAGCGCTTCGGTGTGGTCGATGACGATGGAGCCGCCGGAGGGCAGCTTGACCTCGCGTTCGTAGGCGGTCTCGATCTGCGATTCGATCTGGAAGCGCGAGAACAGGGGGACTTCGTCCGCGTAACGCTTGATCTTCTGCTGATAGGAGGGCATGACCTGGCGGATGAAGGTCAGGGCTTCTTCATGGACCTTCTCGCTGTCGATCAGCACTTCGCCGATATCCGGACGCAAATAGTCGCGCATGGCGCGAATGATGACGTTGGACTCGCGATAGATCAGGAAGGGGGCAGGGCGCTTGCCGGCCTCGCCGGTGATCGACTCCCAGACCTGAACCAGGTAGTCCAGGTCCCACTGCAGTTCCTCGGAAGAACGGCCGATCCCCGCGGTGCGCACGATCAGACCCATCTTGTCGGGCACGGTCAGATCGGCCATGGACTCCTTGAGCTGGGCACGCTCGTCGCCCTCGATGCGACGCGAGATGCCGCCGGCACGCGGGTTGTTGGGCATCAGTACCAGGAAGCGACCCGCCAGGCTGATGAAGGTGGTCAGGGCTGCGCCCTTGTTGCCACGCTCTTCCTTGTCGACCTGGACAATGACTTCCTGGCCTTCCTTGAGGACTTCCTTGATGCTGGGACGGCCGGAAGGCTCCTTGACGAAGTAGTCGCGGGAGACTTCCTTGAGCGGCAGAAAGCCGTGGCGTTCGGCACCGAAGTCGACGAAGGCCGCTTCCAGGGAGGGTTCGACGCGGGTGATCTTGCCGCGGTAGATATTGGCTTTTTTCTGTTCCCTGGCACCGGATTCGATGTCCAGGTCGTAGAGGCGTTGTCCATCGACCAGGGCGACACGCAGCTCTTCGGGCTGGGTCGCATTGATGAGCATCCGTTTCATGGTGTCTCGCAGTATGGACGTGCCGGGGGCGCCCGGACAGCGCCAGGGGTCTGACGTCGCGCTGCGACAGGCCGGGTGTTGCGGCCGGGTGAGGGCATTCCGGGAACGGCCTGGTCGGCCGTGCCGTCATGCATCGCTCACCACGTCTCGAACCCCATGCCCCTCGCGACGACTATCAAGCCCGTGGGCTTCCTTGCTCGACGAAGGCGAACCGCTGGGTGCTGCGTGCTTGTGCTCAGCGCATGTCGCGGATGCGGAACTGCGCCCGGCCGTGTCGGTGGCGCTGTGGGCCCTGCCGGCACGGCGTGATCATGTTGAGTACTCGGCGGAGGCAGGACATGTCTCGGCGGGTCGTCGCCCAGCCGGTCCTTGCAGTCACCGCCAACACCTGGCATTCATCGATTCGCCAACGCCGCCCTCGGCACGATGTTGTACGTATCCCGTGATGTCCTCTCGCGTCATATCGAGCTTGTTCTCGAGTGCGAACGCGATCGGGCGGGCGTGGCGTTGTATCGCTTGGCTTCGTGTCACTTTACTTCGGCGGCGGGACTTCGGATTGTCGAGAGTCGTCGCGGCCTGATCTTTTCGCTCCGGCCTGCGTGTGAGTCGTGCAGGCGCTGTGCTGGGTTGAACACAACTTGGCTTTATCAACCCATTGGAGCGCTTTGGCAATATAACAGTAATGGGGGTGGCCAGCAATTGGCGCAGGAAGGCCCGGACTGCGGTAGAATACCCGCTGAATTGCAGTCTCCTGTGGAGTGAGCCGGAATGGCCGAAGGCCGCGACGTACAATGGGTGGAAGTGACCGAGGGCCAGGCTGGTCAGCGGGTCGACAATTTTCTGATGACGCGTTTGAAGGGGGCGCCGCGCTCGCTGGTCTACCGCATCGTGCGCAAGGGCGAGGTGAGGGTCAACAAGAAGCGCGTCAAGGCTGACTCACGACTCGCCGTGGGCGATGTGGTGCGTATCCCGCCGCTCAAGCTGGCGCCACGCGAGGCGGTGCGCGATGTCAGCGACAATCTGCGCAATCTGCTGGCCGGCAGCGTGCTGCTGGAGGGCCGGGACTGGCTGGTGATCAACAAGCCGTCCGGTCTGGCGGTGCATGGTGGCAGCGGCGTCAAGATCGGCCTGATCGAGGCCTTGCGTCAGGTGCGCGAGGACCTCGACTTTCTCGAACTGGTGCATCGGCTGGATCGCGATACCTCGGGGTGTCTGCTGCTGGCCAAGTCGCGCAATGCGCTGCTCACGCTCAATACGGCGCTCAAGCAGCATCACATGAACAAGCGCTACCTGGCCCTGGTGGCGGGCCGCTGGCCGGCGCGTCGCGACTTCGTCAGCGCGCGCCTGGACCGCTTCGATGCCGGCAATGGCGAGCGGCGGGTAAGGGTCGACGCCGGCGGCAAGGTGGCACGCACGCGTTTCGCGGTGCGCGAGGCCTTTGCCGGGGCCACCCTGATGGAGGCCGAACCGGTCACCGGGCGCACCCACCAGATCCGCGTGCATGCCGCCCATGCCGGCCATCCGCTGCTCGGCGATGACAAGTATGGTTCCCGAGAGTCCCAGCGCACGGCCAGCCAGTGGGAGCTGTCGCGGCTCTTTCTGCACGCCTCATCGCTGACCTTTCCGGAGCCGACCAGCGGCAAGCCGGTGCAGATTCGTGCGCCCCTCGACGACACCCTGGATGCGGTGCTGACGCGCGCCCGACGTGGCAACTGACTTGCCGAGCGAAGCGAGAGACGAGATGCGTTATCGACTGTTGATCTTCGACTGGGATGGCACCCTGATGGACTCGCTGGGGCGCATCGTGACCTGCATGCAGGCGGCCGGTCGGGATATCGGCTGGGAGCTGACCAGCGACCAGGTGCGTGACATCATCGGGCTCGGGCTGCCCGAGGCCATTGCCAGGCTGTGCCCGGGCATCGAGGCGGATCGCGCCGAGGCGCTCAAGCAACGCTACGCCCACTACTTTGTCGAGTGTGATCAGCCGCCGATGGCGTTCTACCCCGGTGTCAGCCACGGCATGCAGCAGTTGCACCGCGATGGGCGGCTGCGTCTGGCCGTGGCCACCGGCAAGAGTCGTCGCGGACTCGATCGGGCGTTTCGCGAAAGCGGCACCGGGGCATGGTTCCATGCCAGCCGGACCGCCGACGAGACGCGCTCCAAGCCGCACCCCCGCATGCTCGAGGAACTGCTCGCCGAGCTGGACGTGCCTGTCGAGGAGGCGCTGATGGTCGGCGATACCGAATATGACATGGAAATGGCCCGTGCCCTGGGCATGGACCGTGCCGCGGTCACCTACGGCGTGCACAGCCCCGAGCGCCTGGCCGCCAGCACCCCGGTATTTATCGCCCACAGCTTTCCTGGCCTGATGGAATGGCTGACAACATGAGGCAGTCTCTGGAGATGACGTCAAGATGAGCGAACGCGACGACGACTGGACCGACGGCCCGGAACTCTCGGCCGAAGAGGCGCGCCGGCGCCGCGAGGCAAGACCGCGTGGCGGCGAGGAGGCCGGACCGGAAGCGTCCGGGGAGGGCGTCGAGGAAAGTGCCGAGGCGCTGCGCGAGCGACGCCGGCTGGCCGAGCAGGCCATTCTCGATCGCTGGATCGACGGCGTGCTCGTCGAGCAGCGGCGCAGTCGGCGCTGGAAGCTGTTCTTCCGGTTCGTCCTGGCGCTGCTGGTCCTGGCGTCGCTGAGCATTACCTTCGCGGGCCTGTTCATGGCGCAGGATGTCGGTCAGGCCGAGGGGCCACACCTGGGGGTGGTGGAGGTCGAGGGCGTGATCGACCGCGAGTCGCCCGCCAGTGCCGAGCGCGTGATCGATGGCGTCCAGCGCGCCTGGGGCGCCCCGGACGCCCGGGCGGTGGTGCTGCATATCGACAGCCCCGGCGGCAGCCCGGTGCAGTCGCAGCGCATCTACAATGAAATCATGCGTCTGCGCGACAGCGGCGACAAGCCGATCATTGCCGTGGTCGAGGATATCGGGGCCAGCGGTGCCTACTATATCGCCTCGGCCGCCGACGACATCGTCGCCGCGCCGGCCAGCCTGGTCGGCTCTATCGGCGTGATTCATGCCGGCTTCGGCTTCCAGCAGGCCATCGAGCGCCTGGGCGTCGAGCGTCGTGTCTTCACGGCAGGCGAGAACAAGGACTTCCTCGACCCCTTCGCGGCCGTCGAGCCGGAGCAGCGCCGGTTCTGGCAGGAGGTCCTGACCACCACCCACCAGCAGTTCATCGAGGACGTCAAGGCCGGCCGGGGCGGTCGGCTGAGCGATGACGAACGCCTGTTCAGCGGCCTGATCTGGACCGGCGAGCAAGGCGTCGAGCTGGGGCTGGTGGATCGTCTCGGCAGCCTGGACGGTGAAGCCCGGCGCCTGCTGGACGACGTCAACCTGCACAACTACACCCCGCGCCTCGACCCCTTCGAACGCCTCTCCCGCCGCTTCGGCAATGTCATGGCCTCGGTGCTCGGACTCTCGAGCGCTGAAACGCCGGTGAGGTATCAACTGCGTTGAAGTAGTAAGAGGTAAGAAGGAAGAGGGAAGAAGGAAGAGGTAAGAAGGAAGAGGGAAGAAGCCAGGTTAAGCCCGCGGCAAGACAGGTTTTTTCCCACTTCCAGGCGCTGAGCGCCGCTCTTCATTCTTTCAGCGGCGTAGCCGCGTTCTTCCTTCTTTGGGTTAGCCCAGCGGATCCTCCCCGGCTTCTCTCAGCCACTGGCACAGGCGGATCAGCGGCAGGCCGATCAGGGTATTGGGGTCGTCGCCTTCCAGGCGTTCGAACAGCGTGATGCCGAGGCCTTCCATGCGGAAGCTGCCGGCGCTGTCCAGCGGGCATTCGCGTTCGACGTAGCGGGCGATTTCGCGGTCCTCGAGTCGGCGGAAGATGACGTCGTAGCCTTCATGGCAGACGCGGTGGCGGGCGTGACGGGTGTCGATCAGCGCCAGTCCGGTCAGGAAGCTGACGCGATGCCCGGAAAAGGCGGCGAGCTGGGCGCGGGCGGCGGCCTCATCGGCCGGTTTGCCGAGCGTCCGGCCCGCGAAGACGGCGACCTGGTCGGAGCCGATGATCAGATGTTCCGGCCAGTCGTCGGCCAGGTGTTGAGCCTTGGCGAGGGAAAGGCGGTGTACCAGGCTTTGCGGGGACTCGCCCGGGCGAGGCGTCTCGTCGATATCCGGGCTGGCCCAGGCATAGGGCATGTCCAGCCGGTCGAGCAGCTGGCGGCGAAAGCGGGAGCCGGAGGCGAGGACCAGTCGTGACATGCAAGCTCCAGTCGAAACGGGGCGATGGGGTGTGTCGGCCATTCTAACCCGAGACCACGGTGGCTTTGACAGGGGCTGGGGGAGTGCCTATCATTGCGCGCCTATGTTGACCTCACGACTACCGATCCGGGTCGAGCCTTACAAGCTCGCGGCCCATGGCGAACGCCTCGAAGGCCTGGTGTCGCTTGCCGACATGCCACGGCTGGCCGAGGCCGTCGGCGCGCAGAGCGGCGAGGCGCAGGTGTGGCTGGACTTCACCATCGACGCCCAGGGGCGCCGGGGGATAGAAGGCCATATCGAAGCCGAGATGCAGTTGCCGTGTCGGCGTTGCCTGGTGCCCATGGCGAGCGAAGTCGAGAGTGACTTCCTGCTGGGGCTGGTCACCAGTGATTCGCTGGCAGCCGAGCTGCCGAGTACCCACGAGCCGGTACTGGTGGAAAACGAACAGCTGAACCTTCTGGGGGTCGTGGAGGATGAACTCATTCTCAGCCTGCCCCAGGTGGTTTACCACGATGAGGCCGAATGCCAGGTCTCGCGCGACCAGCTGAGCAGCGGGGCGGGAGCCGTCGAGTCGGAGTCTCCCGCCGAGAGCCCCTTCGACGTGCTCAAGCACCTCAAGGGCAAACACTGATTATTCACTGATTCACTCTGGAGTGATATCTCATGGCAGTTCAACAGAACCGCAAGACCCGTTCCAAGCGCGGCATGCGTCGTAGCCACGATGGCCTGACCGGCAAGACCCTGTCCCAGGACAAGGAAACCGGCACGACCCATCTGCGTCACCATGTGGCCCCGGATGGCTACTATCGTGGACGCAAGGTCGTCGACGCGTAACGACGCCGATACCGGCCATGATGTCTGCACGCTGACATGCGAATCGCCGTTGATGCCATGGGCGGAGACCTCGGTCCCCGTGCCGCGGTAGCCGGTGCCGCCAGCGCGGTCATGGCCGACCCCGATCTCGATATCCTGCTGTTCGGCCCGGCTCGACAGCTCGATGACGAGATTTCCCGGCTGCCGCGGCCCCTGGTCGCGGCGGCGTCGTCTATGGACGTCATCGATGCCCCGGGCGTCGTCCGCCAGGATCAGCGCCCCGCTCAGGTGCTGCGCGGTGCGCAGACGACCAGCATGTCCGGCATGCTGGCGTGCCTGGCGCGGGGCGAGGCCCAGGCCGGTGTCAGTGCCGGCAATACCGGCGCCCTGATGGCGCTGGCGCGGCGGGCTCTCGGCATGGTGGCCGGGATGTCGCGTCCGGCCATCAGCACGGCGATCCCCACGCGCCGCGAAGGACGCTGCTATCTGCTGGACCTGGGCGCCAATGTCGAGGTCGAAGCGCAGCGTCTGCGCGACTTCGCCCTGATGGGCGAGGTCATGGCGCGTCGCATCGATGGGCAGGAAAGGCCGCGCGTCGGTCTGCTCAATGTCGGTGTCGAGGGCACCAAGGGCACGTTCAGCGTCCAGCACGCCGATGAGTTGCTCAGGCAGGAAACCGCGCTGGAGTACCTCGGCTTTGTCGAGGGGGACGCCATCTTCTCCGGTGACGTGGACGTGGTCGTCTGCGATGGCTTCGTCGGCAACGCCGTGCTCAAGGCCAGTGAAGGCCTGGCGCGCATGCTGGTGCGACGGGTTCAGGCGACCTTCGAGGCCCACTGGTCCAGTCGCCTGGTCGGCTGGCTGGCGCGGCCGGCACTCGCCAGGCTGCGTGGCGAGCTGGATCCGGTACGCTACAATGGTGCCAGCCTGCTGGGGCTGGATGGTATTGTCATCAAGAGTCATGGCAGTGCTGACACGGCCGGTTTTCATTACGCGGTGGCGCGTGCCGCCCGCGAAGTGACGCATGATCTGCCGGCGTGTCTGGCGCAGGAGCTGGGCAGGCGTGGATCCGTTGGCGAGCGTTCGGCACACTAGCCTCCAGCGTCTTGTCTGCTGGCGTCTCCATCGTGAACCACGGTCGAGACGCGAGTGGTTGCAGGACACCCGCCGGGTCACGAGCGTGACGTTCGGCGAAGCCAGTCAACAAGAGCAAAGGTGATCGACATGACCCAACCCCTTGCCCTCATCTTTCCCGGGCAGGGCTCCCAGCAGATCGGCATGCTGCGCGAGCTGGCCGAGCGCTACAGCGTGGTGGGCACGACCTTCGAGGAGGCCTCCGATGCGCTGGGCTACGATCTGTGGCAGGTCGTGCAGGAAGGCCCTGCCGAGGAGTTGAACGCCACGGCCTGTACTCAGCCGGCATTGTTGACCGCGAGTGTCTCGATCTGGCGGGTCTGGCAGGAGCTCGAAGGGCCGCGTCCGGCGGCCATGGCCGGCCACAGCCTGGGGGAATACAGCGCCATGGTGTGTGCCGGAGTCCTGCCGTTCGCGGAAGGGGTGCGCCTGGTGAAGCTGCGTGGTGAGGCCATGCAGGATGCCGTGCCCCAGGGGCAGGGCGCCATGGCGGCCGTGCTGGGGCTGGATGATGAGGCGGTCGAAGCCGCTTGTGCCCGGGCGGCCGAAGGCGACGTGGTGTCGGCGGTCAACTATAATGCGCCGGGCCAGGTGGTCATCGCCGGCAGCAAGGCCGCCGTCGACCGCGCCGTGGCGGCCTGCCAGGAGGCGGGTGCCAAGCGGGCCATGCCGTTGCCGGTTTCCGTGCCTTCGCACTGTGACCTGATGCGGCCGGCGGCCGAACGCCTGTCCACGGCGCTGAACGACATCGAGCTGCGTTCTCCCCGCTACACCGTGGTGCAGAATGTCGATGCCCGGTCGCATGCCGATGTGGAAACGCTGCGCACGCGCCTGGTCGAGCAGCTCCATCAGCCGGTGCGCTGGACGTCCTGCATCGAGGCGCTGTCGGGCCTGGGGGCCGAGGTCTTCATCGAGTGCGGGCCCGGCAAGGTCTTGACCGGCCTCAACAAGCGAATCGCCCGGGGCAGCAAGGGGCTGTCGGTCAATGACCCGGACAGCCTGGCGACCGCCCTGGAGCTGGCCCGCGAAGCCGCTGGCCAGTCAACGTCGGCCAACGGCTGACTCCCTCTCCGCAAGACAATGGAAGAGCGCATGACAACCGAGCGTAGAGTCGCCCTGATCACCGGGGCCAGCCGCGGCATCGGCCGCGCCATCGCCCACGAGCTGGGACGCCAGGGACGCATCGTCATCGGCACGGCCACCAGCGATTCCGGGGCCGAGCGGATCGATGCCGATCTCAAGGAACACGGCATCGAGGGCGCGGGGCGCCGTCTCGACGTCACCGATCAGCAGAGCATCGAGGCGTTGCTCAAGGCCATCGGTGACGAATTCGGGGCACCGACCATCCTGGTCAACAATGCCGGCATCACCCGGGATAACCTGCTGATGCGCATGAAGGAAGATGACTGGGACGCGGTGATGGATGCCAATCTCAAATCCGTCTATCGTGTCAGCAAGGCATGCCTGCGTGGCATGAGCCGGGCGCGCTTCGGACGCATCGTGTCGATCAGTTCGGTGGTGGCCACCATGGGCAATGCGGGGCAGGCCAACTATGCGGCGGCCAAGGCCGGCATGGAAGGCTTCACGCGAGCCCTGGCGCGCGAGGCGGCATCGCGTGACATTACGGTCAATGCGGTGGCCCCGGGATTCATCGCCACCGACATGACCGAGTCGCTGCCGGAAGCGCAGCAGGAAGCGCTGCTGGGCCAGATTCCGTTGTCACGGCTGGGTCGCCCCGAGGAGATCGCCGCGGCAGTCGGCTTTCTGACCGGCGAGTCAGCCAGCTACATTACAGGGGAAACCCTGCATGTGAACGGCGGCATGAACATGCGGTAATACCGCGACATGCGGCGGTTGCGTCGACCCCGAGCGGTCTATAAACTACCCCGCAGCTTATGCTTGCGGATTTGAACCTGCTGGTCATCAAAACGCCTAACGTGAACGACTGGAGTAAGTCATAATGAGCACCATCGAAGAGCGCGTGAAGAAGGTTGTGGCCGAGCGCCTGAACGTCAAGGAAGAAGACATCCAGAGCTCATCTTCCTTCACCGAAGATCTCGGCGCTGATTCCCTGGATACCGTCGAGCTGGTGATGGCGCTCGAAGAGGAATTCGATACCGAGATTCCCGACGAGGAAGCCGAGAAGATCACCACCGTTCAGGAAGCCATCGACTACGTCAACGCCCACCAGTAAGGGCGCGGTCGATTCCGCTTGCTGAAAGGTCCGGGTTTCCATGCCCGGAGAGAGCCGTCCTGCCAGGCAGGGCGGCTCTTGTGTTTATGCAGTGGTGTCCGGCGGAGCCCCGAGCGTGCCGCGTGTCACGCACGGATGCCCGGCGTCCTTCATCCATGGCCGTAGAGGGCGCACAGCACGCCATGAGTCGGGTATAATGCCGACAATGAATGCCCCTGGATGGGCTGCACTATCTTGAGATGTCTGGAGGAAAGCTGATGGCTCGTAGAAGGGTTGTGGTGACTGGTCTTGGCTTGGTCACGCCAGTGGGTAACACCGTCGACGAGAGCTGGCGGAACATCGTGGCCGGCAAGAGCGGTATTGCCCCGATCGAGCACTTCGATGCCAGCGCCTTCAATACGCGTTTCGGTGGCTCGGTCAAGGACTTCGATATCAGCCCCTACCTCAATCCCAAGGATGCCAGGAAGATGGACCTGTTCATCCAGTACGGGGTGGCCGCGGGCGGCCAGGCCATCAGTGATGCCGGCATCGAGTGCAACGACAGCAATGCCCATCGCATTGGCGTGGCCATCGGTTCGGGCATCGGCGGCCTGCCGATGATCGAACACAACCACAACGCCCTGCAGAAGGGCGGGGCGCGGCGTATCTCGCCATTCTTCGTGCCGGGCTCGATCATCAACATGATTTCCGGCAACCTGGCCATTCAGCATGGCTTCCGTGGCCCCAACATCGCCATCACCACGGCCTGCACCACGGGCACTCACAACATCGGTTACAGCGCACGCACCATTGCCTACGGCGATGCCGATGTCATGGTCTGCGGCGGTGCCGAGATGGCCACCACGCCGCTGGGTCTGGGCGGTTTCTCGGCTGCCCGGGCGCTGTCGACGCGCAACGATGACCCCGAAGCGGCGAGCCGCCCCTGGGATCGCGAGCGTGACGGCTTCGTGCTCTCCGACGGGGCCGGCGTCATGGTGCTGGAAGAGTACGAGCATGCCGTGGCCCGGGGCGCGACCATCTATGCCGAGCTCAGCGGCTTCGGCATGAGCGATGATGCCCACCACATGACGGCGCCCCCGGAAGACGGCAGCGGTGCCGCCTTGTCCATGAGCAACGCCATTCACGATGCCGGCATTGCCCCTGCCGCGATCGATTACATCAATGCCCACGGCACCTCCACCCAGGCCGGTGATCTGGCCGAGAGCCGCGCTGTTCAGCAGGTCATGGGGGAAGCGTCGAAAGGGGTGGCGGTCAGCTCCACCAAATCGATGATCGGCCATCTGCTGGGGGCGGCCGGGGCCGTCGAGGCCGTTTTCAGTGTGCTGGCGATTCGTGACCAGGTCGCGCCGCCGACCATCAACCTGGACAATATCCAGGAGGGCTGCGAGCTGGACTATGTGCCTCAACAGGCCCGCGAGATGAAGATCGATGTCAGCCTGTCGAACTCCTTCGGCTTCGGTGGCACCAATGGCACGCTGCTGTTCTCGAAGGTGTGACCGACACGGCCGCCAACGGGCTTCAAAGACGCTTTGCAAGTGACAGGTGAGTGGAAACAGGGTGAGCTGGCAAGCCGAGCATATCGTCGCCGATGAAGGAGTACCCTTCGATGATCGGGGCTTGTCCTACGGAGACGGCCTGTTCGAGACCATCCTGGTACGCGACGCTCGGCCCGTGCTTTGGGAAGCCCATATGGCCCGGTTGGCGAGGGGGTGCGAACGCCTTGGCATTGCCCCGGTACCACGCGCGCTGCTGGACGCGCTGCCGGACCGGGCGGGTGACGGGCTGCGGGTGCTCAAGCTGACCCTGACCCGGGGCAGCGGCGGGCGTGGCTACCGCCTGCCCGATGCCCCCGAGCCACGCCTGCGCTGGCATGCCGCCCCCTTTGCGCCCGCCGCCGAGCGTTGGACACAAGGCGTGCGGGTCCGCCACTGCCGGCTGGCGTTGGGCATTCAGCCGCAGCTGGCCGGGCTCAAGCACCTCAATCGCCTCGAGAACGTCATGGCCCGGGCCGAATGGCAGGATCCGGATATCGCCGAAGGCCTGCTCTGCGATGCCCAGGGCCGCCTCGTCGAGGCGACCTGCATGAACCTTTTCTGGCAACGCCAGGGGCAGCTGGAAACACCGCGCCTGTCGCGCTGTGGTGTGGCGGGAACCCTGCGCGATGCCTTGTGCCAACGCCTCGAAGTGCATGAAGTGGATGCCCACCCCGAGGTGCTCGAGCAGGCCGAGGCGGTCTGGCTGGGGAATAGCGTCCAGGGCATCTGGCCGGTCAAGCGGCTCGATGACGCACATGGCAACGCCCGGATGCACTGGCGGCTGGACGAACGGTATCGCGCCCTGCAGGCCGAGGCACATGCCTTGCTGGGCTATCCGCAACCGAGTGCTTCAGCCACTGACGACAACCGCCAGCAGGATGGAGATCCTTCGACATGAAACGCCTGATGAAGGCCTTGCCGCTGCTTGTCCTGGTGGTAGCGCTGGTGGCCGGGGTCGGCTATCGCTATTGGGAAACCCGCCTCGCGGCCCCGCTGACGATCGACGAGCCGGTCATCTACGAGGTTCCGGAAGGCGCCGGCTTTCATCGGGTCGTCGCCGAGCTCGGCGAGCGCGGCATCATCGCCGATGCCTGGGCCTTTCGCCTGCTGACCCGGTTCGATGCCGACGCCGTGCCGTCGCTGCGACCCGGTGAATATCGCCTGACTCCCGACATGACGGGCGAGGACATGCTCGAACGGCTGCGTCGCCACGAGATGGTGACCTACTCCGTGACCGTTCCCGAGGGCTGGACCTTCGCCCAGATGCGTGCTGCTCTGGCGGATGCCGAAAAGCTCGAACCTGTCATCCAGGGGCTGAGCGATGCCGAGGTCATGGAGCGGCTGGGCCGGGCCGGCGAGCATCCCGAGGGTCGCTTCTTTCCGGACACCTATCGCTATCGCAAGGGGGTCAGTGACCTGGAGATCCTGCGTCAGGCGATGACACGCATGGACGAGGTGCTGGCCGCGGTCTGGGAGGAGCGGGCGGCGGAGCTGCCGTTCACCACGCCCTACGAAGCCCTGATCATGGCCTCGCTGATCGAGCGCGAGACCGGTGCACCGGAGGAGCGCGAGCGCATCGCCGGTGTCTTCGTGCGCCGCCTGGAGCAGGGCATGCGCCTGCAGACCGACCCGACCGTCATCTACGGCATGGGCGATGACTACGACGGCAATATCACCCGCGCCGACCTGCGCGAGGCCACGCCCTACAACACCTATGTGATCGAGGGTATGCCGCCCACACCGATTGCCCTGCCCGGTCGGGCGTCGCTGGAGGCCGCGGTCGATCCGGCGGAAGGGGAAGCCCTGTACTTCGTTGCTCGAGGGGATGGCACGCATCACTTCTCGCGCACGCTGCGCGAGCACAACAACGCCGTCAACCGTTATATCCGCAACCGCTGAAAGGGTGTGGACCAACGCCACGCACGACCGCCAGGCGAGCGCCGTCGTTTGTCGACACCCATCGAGTGCCAGGAGGCGCTGCCATGCAACATCGAGGACGCTTCATCACCCTGGAAGGTGGCGAAGGGGTAGGCAAGTCGACCAATCTCGTCATGGTGGCCGAGTATCTGGAATCCCGGGGCCTGGAAGTGGTGCGCACCCGCGAACCCGGGGGCACCCCGCGTGCCGAGGCCATTCGCGAGCTGCTGCTCGATCCGACCAGCCAGGAACCGCTGGATGATGACGCCGAGCTGTTGCTGGTCTTCGCCGCTCGTGCCCAGCACCTGGCCCGGGTGGTGCGACCGGCCCTCGAACGTGGCGCCTGGGTAGTCTGCGATCGCTTTACCGATGCCACCTTCGCCTATCAGGGCGGCGGGCGTGGTCTCGACAAGGCACGCATCGGCGAGCTGGAAACCTTCGTCCAGCAGGGCCTGACGCCGGACCTGACCCTGCTGCTGGACATGCCCATGGCGGCATCCCGGCGGCGGCTGGAAGGGCGCTTGGATCGCGATGGTGGCCAGCGTGACCGTTTCGAGCAGGAACGCGGCGACTTCTTCGAGGCGGTGCGCGACGCCTACCTGGAACGCGCCGCGGCGGCCCCGGAGCGGGTGCAGTTGATCGATGCCGATCAGTCGCTGGACGCCGTGCGTCAGGAGCTGCGCACAGTACTCGAACGCCGTCTGGAGGCATGGGCATGAGCGAGCTGGTGCGTCCCTACCCCTGGCTGGCATCCCGCTGGCAGGACATCACGCGCCTGGCCGATGCCGGCCGCCTGCCGCATGCCCTGTTGTTCGCCGGGCCCAGCGGCATCGGCAAGCAGTCACTGGCCGAGGCCCTGATCGCTCGTACCCTCTGCGCGGCGCCGGGCGAGTTCGCCTGCGGCGAGTGCCACAGCTGCCGAATGCTCGCCGCCGGCTACCACCCGGACCTGAGGCGTGTTGCCCCGGAAGAGGGCAAGCGCCAGATCCGCATCGGGCCGATACGCGATATCAACACCTTCGTGTCGCAGACGGCCCAGCAGGGCGGCTATCGGGTCATTGTCATCGCTCCTGCCGAGGCCATGAACGTGGCCGCTTCCAATGCGTTGCTCAAGAGCCTGGAGGAACCCGGCGGGCAGACCCTGTTCGTGCTGCTCTCCGATATTCCCTCGCATCTGTTGCCGACCATTCGCTCGCGCTGCCAGCAATGGAGCCTGACCCAGGCCGACGAGGCCCAGAGTCTCGGCTGGCTCAACGACCAGCTCGGCGGTGACGAGGATGCCCGCTTCTGGTGGCGTGCCTCGGGCGGGCTGCCGTTGCGCGCCCTGGCGCTGGCCGAACCGGAGGCGCGGGCCCTGCGGCAGCAGCTCCACGAGACCTTCGATGCCCTGGTGCGTGGCGCCGAGCCCGTGGCCGAGGCGGCCCGTCTGGACCGCCAGTCCATCGACACCATCCTGTGGTACGGTATTACATGGCTGGAGGACCTGATTCGACTCGGCCTGTCCGGGCTGTCCGATGAGTTGCGTAATCCCGATCTGCTGCCGCTGTATCGTCAGGCCGTCAAGAATGCCCGGGTGCGCGACTGGTTCCGCCTGCTGGATTATGCCCGCGAGCAGCGCCGCCTGCTGACGGAAGGCAACAACCCCAACCCGCAGCTCGTGCTGGAAGCCTGGCTGGTCCGCTGGGCGGCGCTCTTGAGGTCCTGAGCAGGACGCCCCGGCCGCGCTCTTTCATTCTGATTTCAACCGGTGACGTTTTCGCATGTTTGTCGATTCACACTGCCATCTCGATCGTCTCGACTCCCGTACCCATGGCGGTGATGTGGGAGCCGCCCTGGCCGCGGCGCGGCAGCGCCATGTCAGCCAGTTTCTGGCCATCGCCACGACCCTCGAGGGTGTGCCCGGCCTCGCGGCCATCGCCCGTGAACATGACGACGTGGCGATTTCCGCCGGTGTGCATCCCTTGCACGAAGTGCCCGAGGAGCCCAGCGTCGAGGCCATCATGCACAGCGCCGATGAACATGGCGCCGTGGGCATCGGCGAGACCGGCCTCGACTATCACTACACGGCCGTGCCGCGGGAGGTTCAGCATGAACGCTTTCGTCGCCATCTTATTGCGGCACGCCAGCTCGCGCTGCCGGTGATCATTCACACCCGCGAGGCACGCGAGGATACCCTGGCGCTGATTCGCGAGCATGTCGATCCCGAGGTCGGTGGCGTGCTGCACTGTTTCACCGAGGACCTGGACATGGCACGCGAGGCCGTCGGCATGGGATTTCAGATCTCGCTGTCGGGCATCGTCACCTTTCGCAACGCCACCGCCGTGCGCGGGCTGGCGAGTCAATTGCCGCTGGACCGCATGCTGATCGAGACCGACAGCCCCTATCTGGCCCCGGTGCCGTACCGTGGCAAGCCCAATGAGCCGGCCTGGGTGGTGGAAGTCGCCGAGTGCATCGCCGAGGAGCGCGGTATCAGTGTCGACGAGGTGGCCATGCAGACCGCCGCGAACTTTTATCGCCTCTTCAAGGGTGCCAAATCCGAGGTCTCGGGGGAGATGAAGGCATCGCTGAGTCAGGCGGGCCTGACCTAGACAGGCAAGGCCTGTCTCCCGTGACGCGCCGGCTCGCGTTCCCGTAGCGCACGGCCGGCCAACGCTGTCAGGCGAAGGCCTGAAGGAGCCCAAGCATGCATCTGGATTCATTGCTGACCGATATCGACACCTCGCGCGGCATTCCGCCGGTGGATCAGTGGCACCCCGAGCATGCCGGCGAGATGGACCTGCTGATCGCCGCCGACGGCCGCTGGATCCATGAAGGCGGCGTCATTCAGCGTGCTCGGCTGGTGCGCCTGTTGTCGACCATTCTGCGCCGCGACCCGGATGGCGAATACTTCCTGGTCACCCCGGTCGAGAAGCTGCGCATCCGCGTCGAGGATCGGGCCTTCATTGCCGTGGATGCCGAGCAGGATGACAGCGGCGACTGGCAGCTCGTCACTCAGCTCGGCGATTGGGTCCGGCTCGATGCCACCCATCGGCTGAGCGTGACGCCAACACCGCGTGGCGAATGGGTACCCGAGGTGCCGATTCGCTTCGGCCTGGCCGCGCGCCTGGGGCGCAACCTCTTCTACCGACTGGTCGAGCAGGCCGAGCCCTTTACCGATGAGCAGGGCGTGGAGTGGCTCGCCTTGACCAGTGGTGGTGTCACCCAACCCCTGGGACGTGTGGATGGCGAAGCGCCATGCACCTGACGCCGGAGCAGCGCGCCGTGGTGACGCACGCCCAGGGTCATGCCCGAGTGGCGGCGGTTGCCGGGGCCGGCAAGACCACCACCATGGTGGCGCGGGTGCTCGAACTGCTGGAGCGGGGCTGTGACCCCACGCGCCTGCTGGTCCTGATGTTCAACCGCTCGGCGCGCGAGGATTTTCAGTCACGGCTCGCCGAGATGGCCGCGCCGGGTCAGCGTCTGCCGGATGTGCGCACCTTTCATTCGCTGGGGCATCGCCTCAGCCAGAGCCTGACGCGCTGGGGCGTGTTGGCCTCGCGTCAGCTGCTGACCGCCGACTGGCAGGTCGAGCGCCTGTTGCGCCAAGCCTCGTTGAACGCCCTGGACAGTGCTCATGTCAGCCGCGAAGCCGCCCTTGAGGCCGACAAGCTCGAGGCGCTCGCGCACTTCTGCGGCCTGGTCAAGGCCGAGATGAGTTCGCCCGCCGAGCTCTATCAGCGTCTCGACTTCGGCGAGAACACCGAGCACTTCGTCGAGGCCTTCGAGCAGGCCGAGACGCTGCTGGCCGAGCATGGCGTCATGACCTATGCCGACCTGATCTATCGCCCGCTGAAGGCCCTGGAAGCCGACGCCGACCTGCGCCGGCGCGTCCAGGGCTTTCTGGATCACGTCATCATCGACGAGTACCAGGACATCAATGTGGCTCAGCAGCGCCTGCTGGCGGTGCTGGCGGGCAGCGAGGCGGAGGTGATGGCGGTCGGCGATGCCAATCAGTGCATCTATGAGTGGCGCGGGGCCCACCCGGACACCATGCTCGAGAACTTTACCGCGACCTTCGGCACGGCCCGCGACTACCCGCTGTCGACCACCTTTCGGCATGGCCACGCCCTGGCGCTGGTCGCCAATCACGCCATCGATGCCAACCGTCGCCGCCCGGATCAGATCTGCCTGGCGGCGCCGGCCAACCCCGACACGCGACTCTCGGTCAATCAGGGCAGCCAAGCAGTGCTGGACGAGCTGGCCGACTGGCGTCGCCAGGGGCGCGAGCTTGCCGACGCCTGCCTGCTGGTGCGCAGCTGGGCGCTGTCGGTGCCGTTGCAGCTGGCGCTGCTGCGGGCCGGTATCCCGTTTCGACTGGCCCGCGAGGATCGCTTCGTGTTCCGTTTGCCGCTGGTCGAGGCGCTGGCGGGCTACCTGATGCTGGCGCAGGATGCCGCCCTGCTGCGCGATCCCGCCCATCTGCAGACACTGCTCTCCCAGCCCACGCCCTTCGTGCCCCGCGAGCGTCTGGCCGCGCTGGCAACGCGCCTGGCCGAGACGCAGCGCTGGCCGCCGCGTCAGGACCCGCTGCTCGAGGGCATCAAGCCCCATCAGCGGCGCACCCTCAAGCGCCGCTGGGAACTGCTCTGCGAGCTGCCACGGCTCTCCGCCTGGCCACCGGCGCGCCTGTTGCAGCATGTGATCGAGGCCGTCGAGGCCGAGAAGGTCCTCAAGCGTGCCGCTGCACGGCGCGACAAGGGCGAAGAGGATGTACGCCTGCTGGATGTGTTGATCGAGCAGGCCAATGAGGTCAGCGACCTGGCGGCCTTCACCGAGCTGTTGCGACGGCCGGTGGAGAATCGCGAGGATGGCGTCCTGATCAATACCGTGCACGGCGCCAAGGGGCTGGAATGGCCCCTGGTGGTGCTGGCCGGCGCCAACGAGGAAGACTTTCCGCACTATACCCGCGACAATCCGCTGAGCCCGTCGCGCCTCGAGGAAGAGCGTCGCCTCTTCTATGTGGCCATCACGCGGGCGCGAGAGCGGCTGGTGATGTTGCACGACGGCGGCGATCATCGCCCCAGCCGGTTTCTCGGCGAGACCGCCTGGCAGGATGGTCAGCGGGTCGCCGAGCGCCTGGCGGCCGAGGACCTGACCAGTCCGCTGGCGGTGGCCCGGCCGGATCTGGTGCGCCGTTACCTGACTGCCGCCGCGCCCCAGGCGCTGACGGCACTGGCCATCCAGGCCAGCGAGACGCCCGGGGTGGCCGAGGCGCCGCGCGACTATCAGGTGGGGCAGCAGCTCCATCATGCCGTATTCGGCCGTGGTGAAATCAGCGAAGTCGACGGTGATCCGGCCAACCCGGTGCTCGAGGTCCGCTTCGTGCAGGCCGGGCGTCGTCGACTGATTGCCAGCCGTGCGCCCATCGAACTGCTGGAAGGAGAACAGGCATGAGGGATGTTCTGATCGGTGCCGAAACGCTGCGTCGCTGGCTGGAAAACCCGGCGCAGCCATCGCCACTCGTGCTCGACTGCCGCGCGCGCCTGGCGGACTCTGACGCCGGGCTCGGCCTGTGGCGTGAAGGCCATCTGCCGAGCGCTCGGCATCTCGACCTGGAACGGGACCTGGCGTCGTCGCCCGGGGTACGCGGCCGGCATCCTCTGCCAGCTCACGACACCTTTGCCGCGACTCTGCGGCGCCTGGGGGCCACGCCGCAACGTCCGGTGGTGATCTACGATGACATGGGCGGCCAACTGGCGGCGGCGCGGGCCTGGTGGATGCTCGTGCAGTGGGCCGGGCATCCCGCGGTGCGAGTCCTGGATGGCGGCCTGCCGGCCTGGCAGGCCGCGGGCGGGGCACTGGAGGCGGAAGCCGGCAGTATCGAGCCTGACCCCAGCGACTGGTCGCCGAGCTTCGATGACACCGCCTGGGTCGAGGCCGACGAAGTGTTTTCCAGCCGGGCACTGAAGCTGGATGCGCGCTCCCGGGAGCGCTTTCGCGGCGAGGTGGAACCCATGGATGCCCTGGCCGGGCATATCCCCGGCGCACGCTGTCAGCCGAGCGCCGGCAATCTGGATGAGCAGGGGCGTTTCAAGTCGGCAGCCGAGTTGCGGTCGCTGCTGCCCGGGGCGACGGACACCATCAGCTATTGTGGATCCGGCGTCACCGCCTGCCACAACATCCTGGCGCATGCCGTTGCCGGTTTGCCGTTACCGCGGCTCTATGTCGGCTCGTGGAGCGAATGGATTCGCGATCCGGCGCGGCCCATCGCCACCGGGGACTAGGCGGAGTCGAGCAGCGACAGCTGCTTGACGGCATCCTGGCCTTCGGGACTGTGGTCGTCGGCTTCCAGGATCTTCTCGAAGCCACGCGAGTGCTGAATGGTGGCCTCATCTTCCAGCCACATCATCGCCTGGGCGTGGTCATCCGCCAGCTGGTGCTTGAGGCCCCCGTACTGGGTACCGATCTGTCCCCAGGCACGGCTGAATATCCAGTCACCGAACATGTCCTGATGGACATGGATCAGCACATAGTCATGGTCGGTTTCCCAGCGAACGATCAAGGTGGCTCCGGTTTTGGCAGGGGGCTGTCGGCGTGCATCGTCCCACGCCTCGCACGGGCCTGATATTGTAAGGCCTCGTGCTCGTTGCTCAAAGCGCTCGCTGCCGGGTGGCAGGGCCGCGGATCGAGAGGAGAAGCCCCGCATGAAGATTGTCGTCGATGCCAATGTGCCCCAGGCCCAGCGCTGTTTTGGTGAGCTGGGCGAGGTCACGCGCGTGCCCGGCCGCGAGATCGATGCCCGGACGGTCCGCGACGCCGATGCGCTGGTGGTGCGCTCCGTCACGCGGGTCGATGAAGCACTGCTGGCCGGGTCGCGGCTGCGTTTCGTGGGTACCTGCACCATCGGCACCGACCATGTCGATACCCGCGCCCTGGCGGCCCGTGGTATCGGCTTTGCCAGTGCTCCGGGATGCAATGCCGAGGCGGTGGTCGACCATGTGCTGGCCAGCCTGGCGACACAGGCCGAGCGCCAGGGCTTCACCCTCGGCGAGTGTCGGGTGGGCATTGTCGGTGTGGGGAATGTCGGCCGCCGTCTGCTGGGGCGTCTGCAGGCCATGAAGATAGCGTGCCTGGCCTGCGACCCGCCGCGTGCCGACGCCGAGGGGAGCGCAGGCTTCGAGTCGCTGGACACCCTGATCGATCACTGCGACGTGCTGTGTCTGCATACGCCGCTGGTCACGCAGGGCCCGCATGCCACCCGGCATCTGCTCGATACGCAACGCATCGCTGAACTGGCGCCGGGCACTCTGGTCGTCAATGCCGGGCGCGGCGACTGTGTCGATGGCAGGGCACTGCGCTCGCGTCTGGCGGGGCGCGGGGATATCAGTGCGGTGCTGGATGTCTGGGAAGACGAGCCGGATATCGATGCCGCCCTGAGTGACCTGGCGGCCATCGCCACGCCGCATGTGGCCGGGTACAGCCTGGACGGCAAGCTGCGCGGCACCCATCGCATCTATCGTGCCCTGGCACATCATGTCGGCCTGCCGGCGCGCCTCGACGTAGCCGATCTGCTGCCGCCGCCGCCCGTCCCGCGGCTGGTGCTCGATGCCGGTCTCGGCAGTGAGGAAGCCCTGCGCCTGTGCATGCGCGTCGTCCACGACCCCCGGCGCGACCATGACGCCCTGCGCCTGAGCGCCCGCCAACAAGGCATGGCCACCGGCTTCGACGCCTGCCGCGCCGACTACCCCCTGCGCCGCGAGTTCGCGAGCCTGACGGTCGAACTGGCCGACGCAGCGGCACACCTCGCCGAACCCCTCGCGGCAGCGGGGTTTGGGGTTAGCCGGAAGGCGGAAGCGTGAAGAGGGAAGAGGGAAGAGGGAAGAGGGAAGAGGGAAGAGGGAAGAGGGAAGAGGGGAGAGGGGAGCGTGATGACCTGGGGTCAGAAGTTGCTTCCCTCTTCGAGCGGCGTTAGCCGCGTACTTCCTTCTTCATTTCTGCAGCGGCCTCCGCCGCTGCTCAGTTCCGATATTCCGCTTCCTTGAGGGCGCGGATGCGTTCGTCCAGCGGGGGGTGACTGGCGAAGAGCTTTTCCATCAGGCGCCGTGACTGGCCGGTGGTGATGGCGAAGGCGGTCATGGTGTCGGGCATCTGGTCGGGCATTTCGGTCTCGGCCTTGAGCCGTGCCAGGGCGTTGACCATGGCGCTGCTGCCGGCGAGTCGGGCGCCGGCGGTGTCGGCGCGGTATTCGCGGAAGCGCGAGAACCAGGCGACGATGGCCGAGGCGATCAGGCCGAAGACGATCTCGGCGACGATCACCACCGCAAAGTAGCCGAAAAAGCCCAGGCCGTCGCCGTCATCCTTGCGCAGGAAGCTGTCGACCAGCTGGGCGACGATGCGGGCGAAGAACATCACGAAGGTGTTGAGCACGCCCTGGATCAGCGCCAGGGTGACCATGTCGCCGTTGGCCACGTGGCCGATCTCGTGGGCCAGGACGGCGCGGACTTCCTCCGGCTGCATGCGGTTGAGCAGGCCGGCCGAGACCGCTACCAGGGCATCGTCCTTCTTCCAGCCGGTGGCAAAGGCGTTGGACTGCTGGGCCGGGAATATGCCCACCTGCGGCGTCTTGATGCCGGCATCGCGGGCCAGTTCGGTCACGGTGTCGACCAGCCACTGCTCGGTGGCATTGGAGGGCGACTCGATGACCACGGTGCCGGTGGAACGCTTGGCCATCCACTTGGAGATGAACAGCGAGACCAGTGAGCCGGCCATGCCGAAGATGAAGCAGAAGATCAGCAGGCCGGTCATGTTCATGCCGTTGGCCGACAGATAGGACTCCACCCCCAGCAGTCGCAGGGTGATACTGGCCACCAGGATGACCGCCAGGTTGGTGCCCAGGAAGAGCAGGACTCTCATCATTGCCGAATATCTCCATCAAATGCGCACCCGGCAGGGTGTCGAGTGCGGTAAGACTGGGGCGCCTGCACCGGTTGAGCGGGGCGTGGCGCCCTCCAGAGGCTGAATTGTTAGATACGGCCTGTTGTGACAAGTTTCAAGCTAAACAGCGGCTGAGTCTGCTTATTGTCGATAGCGTGACAGGAAGCGTGCGAAGCGATCCAGGGCGTCATCCAGCTGGTCGGCCCAGGGCAGGGTGACGATGCGCACGTGGTCCGGCTCCGGCCAGTTGAAGGCGGTGCCCTGGACCAGGAGGATCTTCTCCTCGAGCAGCAGGTCGAGGACCAGTTGCTGGTCGTCCCGGATGTTGTAGACCTTGGGATCCAGTTTCGGAAAAGCGTAGAGCGCGCCCTTGGGTTTGGTGCAACTGACGCCGGGGATGGCGTTGAGCTTCTCGTGGGTGATGTCGCGCTGGGCCAGCAGTCGGCCGCCGGGCAGGACCAGATCATTGATCGACTGATAGCCACCCAGCGCCGTCTGGATGGCGTGCTGGGCCGGCACATTGGCGCACAGTCGCATCGAGGCGAGCATGGTCAGCCCCTGAATGAAGTCGCTGGCACGCTTCTTGGCCACTGTGCCGGAGAGTGTCATCCAGCCACTGCGAAAGCCGGCGCAGCGATAGCTCTTGGAGAGGCCGTTGAGCGTCACCACGAGCTGCTCTTCCGAGGCCAGGGACCCCGTGGCGACATGCTCGGTGCCGTCATAGAGGATCTTGTCGTAGATCTCGTCGGAGAACACCACCAGGTTGTGCTCGCGGGCGATGGCCAGCATTTCCTCGAGCACTTCCGGCGGGTAGACGGCCCCGGTCGGATTGTTGGGGTTGATGATGACCATGGCCCGGGTGTGGCTGGTGATCTTGGCCCGCAGGTCGGCCATGTCCGGGGCCCAGTCGGCCTGTTCGTCGCACATGTAATGCACCGCCCGGCCGCCGGAGAGGTTGGCGGCCGCCGTCCACAGCGGGTAATCCGGTGCCGGGATGAGCAGTTCGTCACCGTCGTTGAGCAGGGCCTGCAGGGCCATCACGATCAGCTCGGAAACCCCGTTGCCGATGTAGATGTCCTCGATGCCGACGCCGGGGATCCGCTTGCGCTGACACTCCTGCATGATGGCCTTGCGCGCCGAGTACAGTCCCTTGGAATCACAGTACCCCTGAGCGGTGGACAGGTTGCGCATGACGTCCTGAAGGATTTCCTCCGGGGCCTCGAAGCCGAATGGCGCCGGGTTGCCGATATTGAGCTTGAGGATACGTTGTCCCTCGTCCTCCAGGCGCTTGGCGTGTTCGAGCACCGGGCCGCGGATGTCGTAGCAGACGCTTTCCAGCTTGTGCGATTTTTCGAGTGGGGCTGTGTCCATGTCTCGCTTCCAGAGATAGTCAAGAGTCGGTGTCGAAGTGTGGCAGCCGGGCCTCAGTCGTCACTGGCCCGGGGCGTTGCGTCTGCCGAAGAGGCTTCCGCGACAGCCTCGTCCTCGGCCTCGGGAATGTCGGCCGGGGTTTCCAGCGTAAGCCGCCCCAGCTTGCCATCCCGCAACTCGTGAAGCAGCACCTCGGCGCCGCGATGCAGGTCGATCTCGCCACCGGCACGCAGACCGCCACGCTTGCCGGCGATGCTCGACACAATGGCCTGGCCGTCGAAACCGGCCCGGGCGAGAAGATCCGGCCCCGGGTCGCCATCCGCCTCGGTGCGCTCGGCCTCCGGGTTGGGCTGAAAGGGCGGCAGCTCCTTGAGCTTGTAGCGTGTCGAGAGCGCCTCCGGATAGCGTTTGGCCAGTTCGGCGGCGGTGACGATGGCCACATCCACATAGTCGATGGCGGTATCGCGAATGGCGCCACTGGCGGCCAGGCGATAGGCACTGGCCTGATCCTCGATCTTCGGCCACAGCACCCCGGGCGTGTCGATCAGCGCGACCTGGCCGTTGATCCGCACCTTCTGTTGCCGCTTGGTCACGGCCGGTTCGTTGCCGGTTCTGGCAATGCTGCGTCCGGCCAGGCCATTGATCAGGGTCGACTTGCCCACATTGGGAATGCCCATGACCATGACCCGCACATCCCGGTCGGCGCGTACCTGGCCGGCCAGTTCGTGGCACAGTTTGGGCACCCGCTTGAGATCACGCGCCTGGGTGGTGGTGACCGCCAGGGCCCGGGTAGCGGGCTGGGCATCGAAATGGCGCGTCCACTCGCGGGTCTGTTGCGGATCGGCCAGGTCGGCGCGGGACAGCACCTTGAGCACCGGCTTGTGGCGGGTCAGCTCGGCCAGCATGGGGTTGGCGCTGGAGTAGGGGAGGCGGGCGTCGAGTACTTCGATCACCACGTCTATTTCCGGCAGCGCCTCGAGAATCTGGCGGCGCGCCTTGTTCATGTGTCCCGGGTACCAGCCGAGCATCGACCCCTCCTGCTTGTGTCGTGCGATGTCTGATCGCGACGTGAAAAAGAAACGGCCGACCATCATAGCAGATGGCCGGCCGTCGCAGGGGGCGGAGACTTACTCGCCGGCGTGGAAGTTCAAGGCCACCGAGTTGATGCAGAAGCGTTGGCCGGTGGTCTCCGGCGGACCATCGGGGAATACATGGCCCAGATGGGCATTGCATCGGGCACAGGTGACTTCGATGCGCCGCATGCCGTGGCTGTTGTCGGTGTTTTCCGCCACGCACTCGGAGGAGAGGGGGCGGTCGAAGCTCGGCCAGCCACAGCCGGCATCGAACTTGTGCTCGTTCTCGAACAGTGCCGCATGGCAGCACACGCAGTGGTAGATGCCATGCTCTTCCGTCACCCGGTAGTCACCGGTGAAGGGTCGCTCGGTTCCCTTTTCGCGAGTCACGCGATACTGCTCGTCGGTGAGCTGCTCGCGCCACTCGGCATCCGTCTTCTCGATCTTCTTGCGCATGGGCGTTCTCCTCGTCTGGCCTGCACCCTGTATGACAGTCTAGCCGCTCGATGTTCCCGTTTCGTCCCGCGTGCGTTTCTCAGCATCGCCAAGACGAGCTGGATTATCAATGAGATGCGGAAAGGGTTGACGGATCCCGAAGGCGTGAGTAATATACGCGCCATCTCGACGAGGCGAGCAACTGCGTCCCATTCGTCTAGTGGTCCAGGACACCGCCCTTTCACGGCGGTAACAGGGGTTCGAACCCCCTATGGGACGCCACTCGGCTCATTGAGATAACGGAGTGCGGGAATAGCTCAGTGGTAGAGCATCGCCTTGCCAAGGCGAGGGTCGCGAGTTCGAATCTCGTTTCCCGCTCCATCTTTTGAAAAAAAGATGGTCCAACAGGATGGGTAGTGAGGGTCGCGAGCTGGTGCGCCAGCCCGGTCGAATCTCGTTTCCCGCTCCACTGCGTCCCATTCGTCTAGTGGTCCAGGACACCGCCCTTTCACGGCGGTAACAGGGGTTCGAACCCCCTATGGGACGCCACTTCGTTACACCTCAAAAAGCGGGAATAGCTCAGTGGTAGAGCATCGCCTTGCCAAGGCGAGGGTCGCGAGTTCGAATCTCGTTTCCCGCTCCAGATTATCTCCTCGATAGATCTCCTTTGATGCGCTGACACTCTTTGTGTCGGGTCGTGCTCCTGCGTGTTGTCATATTGGCTTCGAGCTTCGAGCTTCGAGCTTCGAGCTTCGAGCTTCGAGCTTCGAGCTTCGAGCTTCGAGCTTCGAGCTTCGAGCTTCGAGCTTCGAGCTTCCGTCAGTGATATGGTTTGCGGGCTACTTGAATAGTCGGTGGTCTGCCCCAATATGCG
This sequence comes from Halomonas sabkhae, assembly GCF_030409265.1. Classification (NCBI taxonomy): domain Bacteria; kingdom Pseudomonadati; phylum Pseudomonadota; class Gammaproteobacteria; order Oceanospirillales; family Halomonadaceae; genus Halomonas; species Halomonas sabkhae. The sequence continues at coordinate 7,583 of NZ_JAUFPM010000015.1, read as the reverse complement.
AGGGTCTTGGCGTTAACGCCCAATCTTTCAAAATCGAACTTCCAAGGATCGCTCATGGCCGAACCGGCGCTGTCCATCCGTGGCCTGACCAAGGTCTACGGCAATGGTTTTGAGGCCCTCAAGGGCATCGACCTCGATGTGGCCCAGGGGGATTTCTACGCCTTGTTGGGTCCCAACGGGGCTGGCAAGTCGACCACTCTGGGGGTGGTGTGCTCGCTGGTGCAGAAGACGGCCGGCCGGGTCTCGATCTTCGGCATCGATATCGACACCGACTTCGCTCGCGCCAAGTACCATCTCGGCGTGGTGCCCCAGGAATTCAATTTCAACCAGTTCGAGAAGGTCATCGACATCGTCCTGGCGCAGGCCGGGTACTACGGCATGTCGCGTCGCGAGGCCGTGCCGCGTGCCGAGCAGCTGCTGAAGGATCTGGGACTCTGGGATAAGCGCAACGGCAGCGCGCGCATGCTCTCGGGCGGCATGAAGCGTCGCCTGATGATCGCCCGGGCACTGATGCATCGTCCCCGGCTGCTGATTCTCGACGAACCCACCGCCGGCGTGGATATCGAACTGCGCCGCAGCATGTGGGAATACATGCGTCACATCAATGAGGTGGAAGGCACCACCATCATTCTGACCACGCATTATCTGGAAGAGGCCGAGAGCCTGTGCCGCCACGTCGGCATCATCAATAATGGCCATATCGTGCGCGATACCAGCGTGCGCAACCTGCTCGCCGAGCTCAACACCGAAACCTTCCTGCTGGATCTGGCGCATCCGGTCGAGCAGCCTCCGCAGGTGGAAGGCTTCGACGTGCGCCAGGTCGATGACGCCCAGCTGTCCGTGATGGTGCAACGCGGTCAGCGGCTCAATGATGTCTTCACCGCCTTGAGCGAGCAGGGCATCCAGGTCATGTCGATGCGCAACAGCGCCAACCGGCTGGAGGAAATGTTCGTTTCCATGGTGGAAGAGAGTCAGGCTGACGCGGATCACAACACGGAGGCAAGCGCATGAACGCCACACAGATCGCCATCGCGCTCTGGACCCTGGTGGTCAAGGAAATCAAGCGCTTCACGCGCATCTGGCCGCAGACGCTGTTGCCACCGTCGATCACCATGGCGATGTACTTCATCATCTTCGGCAACCTGATCGGCTCGCGTATCGGCCAGATGGATGGCTATACCTACATGGACTTCATCGTCCCCGGGCTGATCATGATGTCGGTGATCACCAATAGCTATTCCAACGTGGCCTCGAGCTTCTTCTCCAACAAGTTCCAGCGCAGCGTGGAAGAAATGATGGTCTCGCCGATGCCTAACTGGGTGATCCTGGCCGGTTTCATCATGGGCGGCATGGCGCGCGGCCTGGGTGTCGGGCTGATCGTCACCATCGTCTCGCTGTTCTTCTCGCAGGTCGAGGTGGCTCATCCGGTGTTGACGCTGGTCGTGGTGGTACTGACCGCGGCACTCTTCGCCACTGGTGGCTTCATCAACGCCCTGCTGGGCAAGAAGTTCGATGATATCTCCATCGTGCCGACCTTCGTGCTGACGCCGCTGACCTACCTGGGCGGGGTCTTCTATTCGATCTCGCTACTGCCGGCCTTCTGGCAGGGCGCATCGATGCTCAATCCCATCCTCTACATGGTCAATGTCTTCCGCTATGGCTTCCTCGGGGTCTCGGATATCCCCGTGGGCTGGGCGCTGGCGGCCATCATCGGCTTCATCGTGGTGCTGTTCGGCATCGCGCTGTGGATGCTGGAGAATGGCAAGGGGATCCGTAGCTGATGAACGACCGTCCCGACTCCCTGGCCTATGCGCCCCTGGGGCGTGAGTCCGCCTATCCGGAGCAGTATGATGCCGGGCTGCTGTATCCCATCGAACGGGCGGTGAACCGGGCGCCACTGGGCATCGAGGCGGGCGCCCTGCCATTCGTCGGCGAGGATGAGTGGCATGCCTTCGAGCTCTCCTGGCTGAATGCCCGCGGCAAGCCGCGGGTGGCGGTGGCACGTTTCCGGCTGCCGGCCGAGTCGCCGCGACTCATCGAGTCCAAGTCCTGGAAACTCTATCTCAACAGCTATAACCAGAGCCGTTTCGCGAGCCCGGCGGCGGTGCGCGAACAACTGGAGATAGACCTGGCCGAGGCCGCCGGTGCCCCGGTCAGCGTCGAGCTGTTCGACGTCGACGCCAGCGAGCTGATGCCGCAGCGCCTGCTCGGCGAGTGTATCGACGAGCTGGACATTGCCATCGATGACTACACGCCCAGCGCCGAGCCTCTGGTGGTGGGTGACGAGATCGTCGAGGAGACGCTGCACTCCCATCTGCTCAAGTCCAACTGCCCGGTGACCGGCCAGCCCGACTGGGGCAGTGTACTGATCCGCTATCGTGGACCGCGTATCGACCGTGAGGGGCTGTTGCGTTATCTGGTCGGCTATCGCCAGCATCAGGACTTCCACGAGCATTGCGTCGAGCATATCTTCTGCGATCTGATGGCGCGTGCCCGGCCCGAGTGCCTGCTGGTGCTGGCGCGCTACGTACGTCGCGGCGGGCTCGATATCAGCCCCTGGCGGGGCACGCCCGGCGAGATACCGCCCGTGCCGCTGCGGTTGGCGCGCCAGTAGAGCAGGGCCCGCGCCCGGCACCGACCATACCGAGGAGGACCGCGTGATGGACGCACTCACGCTACTGCATGAACGCAGCTCCATGGGCAAGCTCATGGGGCCAGCGCCCAGCGCCGAGCAGCTCGAGGCCATGTATCGGGCCGCCCTGCGCGCGCCCGACCACAAGGAACTGCGCCCCTGGCGCTTCATCGAGTTTTCCGGCGCCGGGCTGGAGCGCCTGGGCGAGCTCTTCGCCCAAGCCGAGCTCCGCGAGGAGCCGCATGCCGAGGAAGCCCGGCTCAACGGCGCGCGCAAGAAGCCTCAGCGAGCGCCCATGGTCATCGCCGTGATTGCCCGGGTAACGCCCGACGAGCCCAAGGTGCCGCAGGTGGAGCAGATCCTCTCCGCCGGCTGTGCCGCCCACTCCCTGCTTCTGGCAGCCCATGCCCAGGGCCTGGGGGCCATGTGGCGTACCGGCCAGTATGCCTTCGACCCCACCGTGCATGAGGGGCTGGGGCTCGCCGAGGAGGATGCCCTGGTCGGCTTCATCTACCTGGGACAGCCCGGTGGCCGCCCGCGTCGACTGCCCGAGCATGATACGGCCGACTTCGTGGAGCGCTGGACGTGATCGAGCGCGGGGTCGGCGAAGCGCACCCGCGCCTGCCACTGCCGGCCAGCGGTCAGGAAGACGATCCGCTCGCCTTCCTTGCCTGGCTTCATGATGCCATTCCGCTGGCCGGGCAACTGGGGATTCGCGACATGCATCGCCAGGGCGACAGCCTGACCTGGCAGCTCGCCTTGACGCCCAACCTGAACGACAAGGGCACCGGCTTCGGCGGCTCGCTGACCGCCCAGACGACGCTGCTCGGCTGGTGCTGGGTCACGCTCTGGCTGCGTCGTCAGGGCATCGAGCGTGACGTGGTGGTCGCCGAGTCCCGGCAGCGTTTTCTCGCCCCGGTGACCGGCGACTATCGGCTGACCTGTACGCCTGAGGACGAGCAGGGCAGGGCGACGCTCGCCGCCAGCCTGCAGAAAGGCGGCAAGGGCCGCATCGCCCTCGTGCAGCAGCTCTGGTGCGGCGATACTCTCTGCCTCGAGGCCCGCGACGACTACGCCGTGCTGCCCGAGAAGCCCGCCTGACGCCGAAAAATCCGACTCAAGGCAAAAATCTGCTTGCATTCGCGGACTTAAGTCGCTATCGTGTGCGCCGTTCTCGAGACAAAGAGGCCGCCATGCGCAAACCTGGCGCCACTCGTTTCGGGAATCACAATGCGGAGGGGTGTCCGAGTGGTCGAAGGAGCACGCCTGGAAAGTGTGTAAGTCGAAAGGCTTCGAGGGTTCGAATCCCTCCCCCTCCGCCAGAACAGCAGAAAAAGCCGCCCATCGAGGCGGCTTTTTTGTGTCTGGGCCCCGCCATTGGTGATTTTTCCTGTCCTGGAGCCGTTGCCGCCTCCTTCGCCCAGGATGGGGCTTGGTGGGGTAGCTGGCATCGTGGCTGTCCTGGGACGAGACGGTGCGCCTACGCAAGCGTTCACGTCACCGAAATCTGACCCTCGGTTTGCGATGGTGCCGACCTTCCGTGAAGATGATGCTGTCCGTTGTGGAAAGACAAGCGTGCCGGCCAAGCCTTGGCTCTTGAAGTCGGGCCGCGCCTGGTCGGCATGCCTTGGGAGAGCACACCATGGCAAACAATACGCACAACACCCATGCCTTCGACTATATCGTGGTGGGGGCCGGTACTGCCGGGTGCCTGCTGGCCAACCGACTCAGCGCCGATCCGGCGAATCGGGTCCTGTTGATCGAGGCCGGTGGCCGAGACAATTATCACTGGATCCATATTCCGATCGGCTATCTGTACTGCATCAACAATCCGCGTACCGATTGGTGTTTGCGTACCGAGCCTGATCCTGGGTTGAACGGGCGCTCGCTGATTTATCCGCGAGGCAAGACATTGGGTGGCTGTTCCAGCATCAATGGCATGCTGTATATGCGGGGTCAGGCCCGTGATTATGATGGCTGGGCCGAGTTGACCGGGGACGCCGCCTGGCGCTGGGAGAACTGCCTGCCCGACTTCATGAAGCACGAGGATCATTATCGTCTGGATGAAGGAGGTGATGCCGATGATGTGCATCGTGACTTTCACGGCCATGGCGGTGAGTGGCGTGTCGAAAAGCAGCGCCTGAAATGGCAGGTGTTGGATGATTTTGCCACCGCCGCCGTGGAAGCCGGCATCCCCCGCATCCGCGACTTCAACCGCGGAGACAACGAGGGGGTGGACTATTTCGAGGTCAATCAGCGTTCGGGCTGGCGCTGGAACACGTCCAAGGCCTTCCTGCGGGGCGTCGAGCAGCGCGGCAACCTGACGGTCTGGCACTCCACCCAGGTGCTGGGACTCGAGGTTTCGACGAACGATGGCGCCAAGCCCCGCTGTGGCGGCGTCACGGTCGAGCGTGCGGGGGAGAAGGTCGTGGTGACGGCGAGTCGCGAGGTGGTGCTCTCCGCTGGTGCCATTGGTTCGCCGCAGCTGCTGCAACTCTCAGGGATAGGCCCGGCGGCGCTGCTTGCCGAGCATGAAATCCCGGTGATGACCGATCTTCCCGGCGTGGGGGAGAATCTGCAGGACCATCTGCAGATTCGCGCGGTCTACCGAGTGAAGGGGGCCAGCACCCTCAACACCCTGGCCGGCTCCTGGCTGGGCAAGGCGAGAATCGCCCTGGAATATGGCCTCAAACGCTCGGGCCCCATGAGCATGGCGCCTTCACAGCTGTGTGCGTTCACGCGCAGCGCCGAGAGCTACGAGCATCCCAACCTCGAATACCACGTTCAGCCCCTGAGCCTCGAGGCCTTCGGCCAGCCGCTGCATGATTTTCCGGCGATTACCGCCAGTGTCTGTAACCTCAATCCAACCAGCCGGGGGAGGGTACGCATCAAGAGCCGCGATCCTCGCCAGGCGCCGGCCATCTCCCCCAACTACCTGAGCACGTCGGAGGATCGCCAGGTCGCCGCCGACTCGCTGAGGGTCACGCGCCACATTGCCGCTCAGCCGGCCTTCGCCAAGTACGCGCCCGAGGAGGTCAAGCCGGGGGTGCAGTATCAGAGCGACGACGATCTGGCACGGCTGGCCGGCGATATCGGCACGACCATCTTTCACCCGGTAGGAACGGCGCGGATGGGGCATGAGGATGATCCCATGGCCGTGGTGGATTCCCGCCTGCGGGTCAGAGGCGTTCAGGGATTGCGCGTCGTGGACGCCAGCATCATGCCGACCATCACCAGCGGCAATACCAACTCGCCGACGTTGATGATTGCCGAGAAGGCCGCTGGCTGGATACTGGATGAAGCCTGAGCGGACAGTCCAGGTCACGCGTTGCCATGTTGCCCGAGGTGATAGCTGCTGGACAGCCGACCCTCCGCGGCTCAGCATGGTCTATCCGGCCACAAGGTAGGTGGCACCTTGCCCATTGCGTCAGGAGAACGTCGTTGACTGCGACCCGGACACCCCCCGATCAGCGACGGACCATCTCGATGCTGGCGCGAATGGGTTATGCCTCACGTGGAGTGGTCTATCTGCTGGTGGGTGGCCTCGCTGCGCTGGCGGCCTGTGGTCAGGGCGGGCAGGCGGAAGGCAGTCGTGGTGCATTGCAGAGTCTGCTCGGCGCCCCCTTTGGCAAGGTATTGCTGGGCATCATCGCGCTGGGGTTGCTGAGCTACTCCATGTGGCGTGCCATCCAGGCGCTCAAGGATGCGGATCATCATGGCAAGAGCGCGAAGGGGTTGGCGATTCGTGGAGGCTTGCTTGTCAGTGCGGTCACGCATACCTTGCTGGCTTTCTATGCCGTCAGTCTGATGTTTCGTCTGAGCGGTTCTGCCGGCCAGGGCGGGGGATCCAGTGGCCTTGTCAGCTGGCTGTTGCAGCAGCCTCTGGGGCGCTGGTTGGTAGGCGTGATTGGCTTGGCGATCATCGGAGCGGGTCTGGCGCACGTCATCAAGGGCGTCAAAGCCAAGTTCGACAAGCATTTTCGCATGCCGTCGGCCGTTCAAGTGTGGGCCTATCCAGTCTGCCGCTTCGGACTGGTGGTACGTGGTGTGGTGTTCGTGATTGTGGGGTGTTTCTTCCTGATGGCGGCTTACCAGATCAGTCCCAGTGAGGCGGGGGGCACGGAAGAGGTCTTCAACACGCTGCGCGCGCAGGTGTTCGGTCAGTGGTTGCTGGGATTTGTGGCGACAGGATTGTTTGCCTTCGGCATTTATAGTGTATTGGCGTCCATTTATCGTCGTATCAACCCAGCCCTCTAGGTGTTCCTTGCATGGCCATTGCATCAAGACGAGCCAGGCTCTGGTTCGAGCAGCTCAACGCCTCGAATCACATGCTCTGGCTGCTGGGGACGCTGTCGTTTCTGGAAACCATCATTCTGCCGGTACCGCTGGAGCTCATCCTGATTCCGCTCATGGCGGCCAACAGGGCGCGCATCTGGACACTGGCAACGGTGACCACAGCGGGGTGTCTGCTGGCGTCCTTGCTGGGTTATGGCGTGGGCATGCTGCTGTTCCAGTCAGTGGGTGTCTGGTTCATCGAGTTCATGGGCATTCAGCAGGGCTTCGAGACCTTTCAGGCCTTCTTCGATCAGTACGGTTTCGCGGCGATTCTGGCCCTTGGCATCCTGCCCATTCCGTTTCAGATTGCCATGATCACGGCCGGCCTGTCGGGCTACCCGGTGCTGCTGTTCGTGCTGGCGGCGCTGATTGCCCGGGGGCTGCGTTACTTCGGACTGGCCTGGCTGGTCAGCCGTTTCGGTCGTCGGGTCGAGCAGATGTGGCGACATCACGCGCTCATCACCAGCCTGGCCGGCGGGGCGCTGGTATTGGGTGTGGTGCTGGGACTGCAGAGGCTGGCGGGGCTGGTGATGTAACCTCATCTGGCGCTTCGCCGGTCAGGCCTTGACCTGCCGTAGCTCCTGCCACTGTGTGGTCCAGCGTGGCGAGCGGTGCG